>JBFGRM010000001.1:0-38844 GCA_041563675.1 Nitrospiraceae bacterium
CGTCACCTGCCAGGAGGGCGACGGCGCCATCGTGTCCGCCGCGGCTTCTGGCGTAGGGACCATCGTGAGCGCGCTGGCAAGGACCCAGAAGCTCATCAGCCCTGATGTAAATCTGACCGACATCGCCGGCATTCCTTTCAGTTCGGCCCCCTGCTCTGTGGCCACGTGTGCAGCACAGCCGTCAGGACGCCCGAGGGGCCCCCGCACGTGAGGCTCGGGAGCTGGGGGCAAGGACAATGGCGGCCCCCCTGACAAGGTAGGCAATGGGAGTGCCAAAAGCTCATCCCGCGAGCTCGAACAAAACGCTTGGTTTTCCAGGGAGTTCTTACGGCCGTCGGCGTGGCTGTGAGGCGTGAGCCCAAAAAGGATCGCAATTTGTAAATGTGTTTTCGAATATTGCGAGGTCGCACCTGCGACCACATGCCGGCATGTGCGGACACATGCGGGCCCTTGCCTTTCCTGGCCACCTTTGGCCCCAACTGCCATGGGTACCGGACATTGGGGACCGCGGCCTCACAGAGGCTTCACCACGCGGGTGTGGAGCCCGAGCGCGAACATGTGGCAGCGAGAGCCCTCGCGATGGTTGTGACTGAGCTAGTTGACGGTGCCGGGTGGGGAGGTGTCGGATAACTCCGTCGGCAGGATGAGAGTCAGGAACGGGTGGTCAGCAGATTCCGCTTGGACGACTGCACAGACCCCGCAGACCTGCGGGCTCTGATCGGGGGGAAACGAGAACAGGGCGGGAAACTGGGTCACCGGGGAGACCAGAGGTGAGCGGCAGAGGTGAAGCCGGAGGGCCATGAGCAGATCGCGAATGCGCTGATCCTGGTCGCGATCCGTCACCTGGTCCGAAGCCGTGATGCCGAAGTCCCAGAGCGGCCGGCTGATGCCGACCGGCAGGGGAAGCCCCATTTCTTGAGCCTGGGGAGTGATGTCGATCAGGATACCGGATTCAATGGCCTGGTCCCGCGACCCGGACTGCACCGCCTGCATCTCGCGTTCCGCTCGTCCCCGGCGCCCCCGCGGCCGCTCCACGGAGCTTGATGTCGCGCCCTGAGCCGGGTCTTCTGCAGACACCGCAAGGGCTTCTTCGGGTTCCGGCTCGCCGACCTGTGCGAGCTGCTGGACGAGCGGCGCTTCCATGCCCGGCAACACCTTGATGATGTTGTCATACACGGCTTGCGCCGCCGATGACCAACTCGGGTCCGGTGGAAGCCCGCGAAAGGCCGCCTCGGCGGCCTTCTTTTCGTCGTGTGTCAGTTGACGCAAAGCCATGTTTGTTCCAGGTAACGTCGTCTTTCGTAGAGTCAACCCCAGTCAGGGTTACTGATATTCTACCACGCGGCGGAAGCCGGAGAAATCAGGCGCTTGCGGCCCTCGCGGCAGGTGACATTTTACGCCTCTTTTGTCAACCAAACGCTCCACAGCCGTCAACACAGGCTCGATCACTTCATTTCAGTCGACTGGTGTGCGCCACACACAAGAGCGACCCTGCACCTACGTATATAACCGGGGCTTTCCGGGAGTGCTATGGGTTATCTCACAACGGGGGGCAGTGCACCGCGGCTCTGGAACGGGTGTTCTGGAGTGGGGCCGATGCCGACTGAGCTCTGAGGAAGGTCGGGTGGAGAAGGCGGGTGGTGCGCCCGGCAGGACTTGAACCTGCGACCTGCGGGTTCGAAGCCCGACGCTCTATCCAACTGAGCTACGGGCGCACAGGGGCTATTTCAAGCACGCCGTCGAAAGAGTTGTCAAGCGACGGACCCCGCCTGCCGCGTTTCGCAAAAAACGAAAAAGGGGCGCCGTCATCCAGCAACCACTCTTTCTCCGATCCTGTATGGTTCGTGGCGAGTGAGAAGGGCCTGCCGGCTACCAGCGGTCTCGATCGCCTCCGCCCTCGCCGCGACCGCCTCCGCCATAGGGACGCTTCTCCTGGGGCCGGGCTTCGTTGACGACCAGGGTTCGGCCGCCCAAATTGGTACCGTTGAGCGCGGCGACGGCTTTCTGCGCCTCCTCTTCGGTTGCCATTTCAACGAAACCAAAGCCGCGCGATTGTCCCGTGTACCGGTCCGTGATCACTTTCGCCGATTGCACGGTCCCGTGCGGCGCGAAGAGCTCGCTGAGCTCTTGTTCGGTGGTGGAATAGGGAAGGCTTCCGACATAGAGTTTGTTACCCACGACAAACCTCCTCGACGGCTCTCGATATTGTCTTGAAAGGGAATAGAGGGGGGGCAGGGGGGACGAGAAACCCACACCGGAATGGCACCGTCCAGTCACTCACGATTCCCGGCTGACTTCCTCTCACAAGGCAACATCGACTCAGGGCCCTTCTCCGATCCGCTCTCCATCACCGGGCCCCGCAGCGATGAATTGCGTCAAAAGCATAGCATGGAGCCTGGCTCAGATCAATAACTCCGCTTTTCGCAACAGCTGCAGAATGCTGTCCGCGACCTCGGCCGGCGACCGCTGGTCTGTCTCGATCAGGTGGTGCGCGGCGCGACGGTACTTCGGCTCGCGTTCGCGGAGCACCTCCTCAATCTCCTCGATGAATGATTTTCCGGCGGTCAGGGAGGGCCGCTGGTCGTCCCCGCCGATTCGGGCAGCGATCTCGTGCACCCCGGCGATCAGCCAGAAGACCACCCCGTGCTTCTTGAGGACGGCCACGTTTTCGGACCGCAGGATGATTCCGCCGCCTGTATCAATGATAATGCCGTCCCGGGCGGCCAGGTCACGGCAGACGTCAGATTCCAGATCCCGGAAGTAGTTCCACCCGGATTGCTGGACGATGTCCGGTATCGAGCGGTTGGCCCGCTTGACGATCTCGGCGTCCGTAGATACGAGCGCGCGCGAAAGCCGCTCCGTCAGGAGCTTGCCGACCGTGCTTTTGCCGGTACCGCGGTACCCGATGAGCACGATATTCATGCGAACCGCACCTCGAGGACCGTGCGCATGACGTCCACGGGCGCAGCCCGCCCCGTCCAGAGCTCAAACTGATCCACCGCCTGATTCAGAAACATCTCCAGGCCCCGAACCGTCTTGCAGCCCGCCTCCCGCGCCTCCCGCAGCAGTCGAGTCTCCAACGGGTTGTAGACAATGTCCATGACCGCCAGGCCGCTGTGCAGCGCGTCCTTCGGGACGACCGACTGTTCCACACGAGGATGCATGCCGACCGGAGTGCCGTGGATCAAGACTTGCGCGTCCTCAAGCGCGCTGCGAACCCTCCGCTCATCGAGATGCGCTTCCTCTATGGACAGCGACGTCTTCGCCCGCAGGTCGCGCACCAGGGCAACGCGCTCCCGCTCGTCGATCCCGAGAATCGTGAGACTGCGAGCCTTCGTTCGATCGGCGAGGCCGAAGGCGATGGCCCTGGCGGCGCCCCCCGAGCCCAGGAGCACCACCCGCTCGTGATCGAGGGCCACGCCGGCTCCGTCGAGGGCGCGCAACGCCCCCGAGGCGTCGGTGTTGTACCCCAGAAGCTTGCCCTGCTCGATAACGACCGTGTTGACCGACCCGATGTGCCGTGCGGTCGCCTCGACCTCGTCGAGCATCCCCACGATGGCGACCTTGTGGGGGATCGTCACACTGAAACCCCTGAGGTTGCCCAGGGCTCGCATGCCCGCGACGGCCCCACCCAGGTCTTCGACCCGGCAGGCCACATACACAAAATTGAGCCCCATTGTTTGGAAGGCCGCGTTGTGAATCGCCGGCGACAGCGAATGCTCCACCGGATTACCAATCACGGCACAAAGCTGCGTCTGTGCGTTGATCTCCACTCGTCGACCCTCTTGCCTTCCCTTTCGCGCCCGCCTTTGCCCCCGCACCCTGGCCCTCTGCCCCGCTGGGGGAGAGGGAAGGGAGAGCAGGCTCGGGGAATGAACGAATGAACGTATGCAGAGAGCGTCCGAATCACCGCACTAGTGGGCGGTCATGCCCCCATCGATCGTATAGACCATCCCCGTGATCCATCCGGCGTCATCGGACGCCAGATAGAGCACGAGCTTCGCCACCTCTTGCGGGGTTCCTGCCCGACCCAGGGGGTATGCCGAGAGCACCTGCGCCTTTCGCTCCGGGTCGCTCATGAGGCTGGCGGCCATGGGAGTATCCACGAGACCCGGGCTGACCGCGTTGCAACGGATCCCCTGCCCCGCGTAGTCGATCGCGAGGCATCGCGTCAGCGCGTCCAGCCCGCCCTTCGTGGCGCCGTAGGCCGCGAGCAGCGGAATTCCGACCTGACCTGCGATCGACGAGACGTTCACGATGGCACCCCGACCAGCCTTCAGCATCTCGGGCACCGCCGCACGCGTCATGCGAAACACGCCGGTCAAGTTCACCGCCATGAGCTGGTCCCACGTTGCATCGTCAGTCTCGTGGAGCGCCTTCCCGAACGCGCCCACGCCAGCGTTGTTCACGAGAATATTCAGCGATTTGAATTCTCGTACGGCCTGGCTGACCGCGGTGCGCGCATGGCCGTCGTCGGTGACGTCCCCGGGCACGGCCATCGCGCGCCCGCCCGCGCCCTGGATGTCCTTCACGACCCGCTCCAACTGCTCCTTGCGACGGCCCGTGATCACGACCGCCGCCCCTGCTTCTGCGAAGGTTTTCGCGATTGCCTCACCGATCCCCGCGCCCCCGCCTGTCACCAACGCTGTTTTTCCGTCCAGTGCCGTCATGACTCGTTGGGTTCCTCCTCGTCGTCAACATCCTGCCCGTTGTCCTCCCATTGCGCCTTCACCAGGCTTCCAGCTTGTTCACTCTCGCCGGAGGCACGGCCCCGTGTCGCTTCGTCCCGGAGTGCGCCCTGAACACGCCGTGCCACGGTGATGAAGCCGGAGTGCGCGACCATTCTGTGGTCGGGACGGACACTGCGACCTTGAATGTTCCAGGTTCTGAGCAAGGTCTCGAAGTTCTGGATCTGGGCAAAGACGCCCTCCCGCTCAAGCGCCTCCACCGTCTGCATCACCTGCGGGATCGTCGGCACGTAGCTCAAATACACGCCCCCCGAGCGCAATGCCCCGACCGCGTGCGGCACGACCCGCCACGGCTCCGGGAGGTCCAGCACGATGCGGTCGAACAGCGCCTCCCCCGGCCCGATCTCGATGCCCTCATAGGCGTTGCGAAGCAGAAAGCTGAGCTGGGACTGGTCACCGAGATATCGCTCGATGTTCTTCAGAGCCATCCGGGCGAAATCTTCGCGCGCTTCGTAGGTGACGACGGTGCCCCTTGGACCGACGGCGCGGAGAAGGGCCAGGGTGAGCGCGCCCGATCCCGTCCCGGCCTCGAAGACGCGCGCTCCGGGGTAGATATCCGCCCAGACGGTGATCATCGCCAGATCCTTGGGATAGATCACCTGCGCGCCGCGCGGCATCTTCAGCACGTATTCGCCCAGAGTTGGCACCACCGCCAGCATTCGACGTCCCTTGGACAGCGTCACCAGCGACCCGTCTTCTCTGCCGATGAGCGCATCATGCGTGATCGTCTCGCCGCTCAACTGAAACGTCGCGCCGGCCTTGAGCGTGAGCGCGTATTGCCGGGCTTTTCTGTCGACGAGGTGAATGCGGTCCCCATCCGTGAGTTTGCGCATGGACGGCATTCTAGGTGAGAGCCTGCCCCTTTGCAACCGAGCGAGATCACGGGCGGTTTCTTGACAGCCCGCTGTGGCAACCGTATGATCTGCCTGTCACTTGACCATCATCTCAGCCTCCGTCGAGGCCTCGACCCAAAAGGCCGAGGAAACACCTACGAAGTACCCTGCATCAGCATCTGTCGGTCGCGCTTCGGACCCCGACACGCATTCTCGCCGGGCCTCCTCTGAGTCGACCACACCCCGCCGATCTCGCGCCCTCACGTGCACCGTGGTGGCTGCGCTGGTCGGTCTCATCCTGATTGCCGCCCCGGTCCCCGTTGCGCATGCCTCAACAGGGCCGGTCATCGTGGCAACCTACGAGGGAGTCATCAACCCCGTTTCCGCCGAGTACTTCGAGGACGCCCTGTTACATGCCGAAAGCCGCGGCGCGCGCGCCCTGGTGTTCAGATTGGACACGCCCGGGGGATTGGATACCTCCATGCGCCTGATCGTGAAGGACATTCAGAGCGCGTCGATCCCCGTCATCGTCTACGTCTCACCTTCGGGAGGACGCGCGGCATCCGCCGGCGTGTTCATCACCATGGCCGCACCGGTGGCGGCGATGGCGCCCGGCACGAACATCGGCGCGGCGCATCCGGTGGCCATGGGCGGCGGCGAGATGGACAAGACGATGAGCGAAAAGGTGGAGAACGACGCGGTGGCCTACATCAAGTCCATCGCCGAGCAACGCGGTCGCAACAAAGAATGGGCGGAAAACGCGGTGCGTAAGAGCGTCTCCGCGACCGAGCAGGAAGCGCTCAAGCTGAAGGTCATCGACCTCGTGGCCGACGACCTTTCAGGGCTACTCGGAGCGTTGGACGGACGGGACGTGGTCCTGGCCGGTCGAACCGTCAGTCTGGAGACCAAGGGGGCTGTCATCGAGGAGTTCCCCATGGGCTGGCGTCTCGAGACGCTGAAGGCGCTGAGTGATCCGAATATCGCCTACATTCTGATGACCATCGGCACCATCGGTATCATCGCAGAGCTCTACAGCCCGGGTGCGATTCTGCCCGGCGTCGTGGGGGCAATCAGCTTGATCCTGGCGTTCTATTCGTTCCAATCCCTGCCCATCAATTATGCCGGGGTGATCCTGCTCATTCTCGGCATCGTGTTCTTTATTCTCGAGGCGACCGTGACGAGCTTCGGAGTCCTCGCTCTCGGCGGGGTCATTTCCATGCTGCTGGGCTCGCTCATGCTCATGAAATCGGACGCCCCGTTCATGCAGGTGTCGCTCTCCGTGATCATTCCCGTGATCGCCTTGGCCGCAGCCTTCTCCTTCTTCGTCGTCGGGATGGGGTTCCGTGCGCTGCGAAGCCGTCCCACCACGGGCGGGGAGGGAATGATCGGTCTCATCGGCGTCGCCAAGAGCAAACTGGCGCCCGAGGGCAAAGTGGTGGTGCAAGGCGAGCTGTGGGACGCGGTGAGTGAGGATCCGCAGCGTCCGGGCGACCACGTCGAGGTGACGGGTATCGAGGGCTTGAAGCTGCGGGTACGATCTACTTCAAAAAAGGGAGAAGCCTGAGATGAATATGATGCTGGTCGGGATTGCGCTGCTGGTCATGCTGATCCTCATGGGGTTCAAGGTCTTGCCCGAATACGAGCGGGCGGTCATCTTTCGATTCGGTCGGCTGGCACGCGGCATCGTCGGCGGGAGCGGTCCCGGGATCATCATCATCATCCCCTTCATCGACCGCATGATCCGCGTGAGCTTGCGGACGATCACCATGGATGTGCCCCCCCAGGACGTGATCACCAAAGACAACGTCTCGGTCAAGGTGAACGCCGTCATCTATTTTCGCGTCGTGGACCAGCAGCGTGCGATTGTCGCGGTTGAGGATTACCTCTATGCCACCTCCATGATCTCCCAGACAACGCTGAGAAGCGTCCTCGGCCAGAGCCAGCTCGATGACTTGTTGGCAAAGCGGGACGAAATCAATGCCGAGCTGCAGCGGATCATCGACCTTCAGACCGAGCCCTGGGGCATCAAGGTCACGGCCGTGGAGGTCAAGAACGTGGACCTGCCGCAGGAGATGCAACGCGCTATCGCCAAGCAAGCCGAGGCCGAGCGCGAACGGCGATCAAAAGTGATCCATGCCGAGGGCGAATTTCAGGCGGCCCAACGCTTGGCCGACGCCGCCAACGTCATGAGTCAGAACACGATGGCCCTCCAGCTCCGGTACCTTCAGACCCTGGTCCAGATCGCGGGGGATCGCAGCTCGACGACGATCTTCCCCATCCCGCTCGACATCATGACGTCTTTCATGAAAGGTTCCCAGGAGCGGGGCGAGAAAAGCAGCCGGTAGGCATTAGCCGGGTGCGGCTGACCGGCCCGATCCCGTCGGGCTGGGGACCCTCCTGCCGCCACAAGGCGCCTTTTCGATCTTTATGAAAAAATAATATCATTTAATATCAACGGCTTACGATCTCCATCTCGGGCTCCCCCTTGTCATTCTTGCCGCCGCGCCTATCTACCGCCATCTGGGCCACAAGCCCGGAAGTGTGAATCCAACCCCGCATTTCAGGCTCTAATAATACTGTAGGGGGATAGTGCCATTTGCCCCACGGCGCTACAGTAGCGAATCTTTTTTCTAAGAAAGTAGGCGAGGTTATGAAGAAAGACCAGGTCTTTGAAGAGCAGCAGCAAAATCGCCCTCGGCCGTTCAGTCCGGAACAAGAAACCGACGACCCCGAGGCGAGCGATCTGATTGAACTGATTGAACGCGACTCCCGTCGTGAAGTCACGCGCAAGCGCGCAGCTTCAGCCAAGACCAAGACCGCCCAGGCTCAAGAGGGCGCGATTCCCCTTGAGCTCCTCTACTTCCGGTCGTTCGGTGAACGGCCGCTTCTCACGAAGACCGAGGAGGTCGACCTTGCGAAGAAAGTCGACATCGGAACCCGCGGCATTCGAAAGACGCTGCAGGCAGCCGTGGGGTTGGCAAGTCGGATGCGCAAGACCGAAAAGCTGGAAGAAGAGATCGCGGTTCTAGATGAGGTGCGCGCCCTGAGCGGATTGTCCGCAACCGCTTTGAATCGCGCAGAGGCGAGCCTCGCTGCCCTTGCGAAGGAAGCACGGGGCACGTCCCGCATCGCCGCCTCCCGGGTGAGGCAGTTTCGGCAAGCGCTGCGGGAAGCTCAGATCCACCGGCGCACCCTCGAGGAGGGCAAGGACGAGCTGATCCGGCGAAATCTGCGGCTCGTCGTGGACATCGCCAAACGGTATCACGGACGCGGGCTTGGCCTGCTGGACTTGGTGCAGGAGGGCAACATCGGTCTGATGAAGGCGGCGGAGCGCTACCAGTACCGCAAGGGGTTCAAGTTCAGCACCTATGCGACGTGGTGGGTTCGCCAGGGCATCACCCGTGCGCTCGCGGATCAGTCTCGCACGATCCGAATCCCCGTGCACCTGACCGAGGCCTCACACCGCATCACCAGGACCTCACGCCGGCTCGTGCAGCAACTCGGCCATGTGCCCCGCACCGAGGAAGTTGCCAAGGCGTTGCGCGTTCGTCCGGAGAAAATCTACGAGACCGTCCAGGCGTTTCAGGAGCCGGTTTCGATGGAAAATCCCGTGGGGGATGGGGACACGTCGCTTGGCGAGCTGATCCCCGACCGCGGCGCGGTGCCCCCGGATTCTCATGTCCACCGAAGTGAGCGGGACCGCGAGGTCGATCGCATTCTTTCCTCTCTCACGCCTCGTGAGCAGTTGGTCATCCGTTTGCGATTCGGTATCGGACAGGATGAACCGAGAACGCTGGAGCAGGTTGGTCAAAGCCTTTCGGTGACGAGGGAGCGCATTCGGCAGATCGAGGCCAAGGCTCTGAAGAAGCTGAAGACCGTCGAGGTGCAGCGCATCTTCACCGGGATCATGTGACCCGGCCCTTCCCTGTGAAACGGGCGGAGTCAACGCTCCGCCCGTTTTAACCAGGTCGTGTCCCCCTGATTTGGGTTCCCCTGTTCTGGCTATGCTCATGAGGGATCCGTTCGTGCGCGCGATCAACGTGAGCTCTGGAAGAAGTCTCCTGCGATCTCGATCCTGTTGCGCCGCGCTTGCGAGTTGCCTGGCCCTGCTAATCGGCATGAGCCCCGCCCCCGTCTTCTCCGCTGGTGGACGCCAGGCGACCGAGCGGGCAGCCATTCCCGACGTCGTGGCGGCGTTGCAGCCTTCCGTCGTCACGATTTTGACCAGGGGCATTCCCCCTCATCCCTTCCAACATCCCTCTCCCCCAGGCTCCGGATCTGGCATCGTCCTGGACGCGCAAGGACACATCCTCACGAACAACCACCTCGTCTCGGGCAGCAAGAATGTCGTGATCGGTCTGTCAGAGGGAAGACTCACACCGGGCCGGGTCGTGGCTCGTGATTTTCTTCTGGACCTCGCCGTGGTCAAGATCAACGCAGTCGATCTGGTTCCTGCACGGTTGGGATACTCCTCAAAATTGCAGATCGGGGAGACCGTCGTCGCGATCGGCAACCCCTTCGCCTTGAAGGGAGGGTCGACCGTGACCGTGGGGGTCGTGAGCGCGCTGAACCGCGCCATCCTGGCACCGAACGGTGAAACCCTCTACAACTTGATCCAGACTGATGCCGCCATCAACCCCGGCAACAGCGGCGGACCCCTTGTCGATCTCTCTGGTCGGGTCGTCGGTCTCAACGTCGCCATCGCTCCCTCTGCACAAGCCATCAGCTATGCCATCGCGATCGACGATGTTTACCCCAATATCCAATCCATGCTCGTACGCGGGAAGGTCTTGAGACCGGATCTGGGGATGATCGTGCTGACCGTCACCCCGAGCGTGGTGGACAGTTTCGATCTCGATGTCGAGCGAGGCGTGGTGGTCGCGCAGGTTCAGCCGGACACGGTCGCCGCCGTTTCGGGCCTCCGGGTCGGGGACGTGATCACCGCTGTGGACAACCAGCAGATCCACAACCTTGGTGACTTCTGGCACAACTATCTGCAGCCCGCTGATCAACGCCCAGCACAGTTGGCGATCTATGGCGAGAAGGGACAGGCGGTGGTGTCCTTGCCTCGCCAGCCGCGGCCGGCCGTGAGGCGATAAGCGGCACAGATTGCTGGGCGGCCGGGACTGTGGTAGCATTTTTCTACAGGCGTCGCGTGCCAGTTTTCGAACGCAGCGCCCACCGCGATGAAGACGACATCTACTCCCACCCAACCGCTCTGCCCCTGCGAGTGTCGACGATGCCACGTTCAGCAGCCTTGATCGAGTACGATCAACTGGACTACGGAACAGCCTGGCCGATGCAACACCGCGTGGTTCACGAGCGCGCACGGGATGCATGGCCCGATACGCTGTTTCTCCTCGAGCACGACCCGGTGTACACCGTCGGACGCTCGGGTCAGGTCGCGCAGCAGGACCACTTCGTCGTCCCACCGCCATTCGATCGGATTCCGTGCCACCGCGTCGAACGCGGCGGTTCTGTGACCTATCACGGTCCGGGGCAAATCGTCGGATACCCCATCCTGCGCTTGCGCGACTTTTGCGCCGGTCCCAAGGCCTATATGAGAATGCTGGAGGAGGTCATCACGCGGGTCCTCGGCGAATGGGGCATCACCGCACATCATGTCGACAAGTTTCCGGGGGTCTGGGTGGGTCGCAACCCGTCGGAAAAAATCGCCGCCATGGGCGTGCGCATTTCCGAGGGCGTGACAATGCACGGCTTCGCCCTCAATGTCACCATGGACCTCGCCCCCTTCCATGCGATCGTCCCCTGTGGGATCCCCGGGTGCCGGGCCACGTCCATGGCCGCTGTCCTGGGGCAGCCTGTCCCGGTCGCCGAAGTACGGCGGAGTCTGGCGGCTCGATTCAGCGACGTGTTCGGTCTCGAGTGGATGCAGGATTTTGATCGCGACCCCCTCCAGCTGCCGCCGCCCGGCGGTCGATCGTCGGGCAAGGTGGAACGAGGGGACGCTCACCACCAAGAGGATCCCGTGACCGCCTCCGCGTGAGCGGAGGGCGGGACGGAACATCAACATCATGGGGAACGAACTGGATACGCCGACATTCCGTCTCGCGGTCGCGCAGTTCGATCAGGCCGCTGAGCAAATGAACCTCGACACGGACCTGCGCGAGCGCCTGAAGATGCCCGAGCGCTCGCTGATGGTCAGCCTCCCGGTCCGGATGGACAGCGGCGACGTCAAGGTGTTTACCGGATATCGCGTCCAGCACGACTCGGCCCGCGGCCCCTCGAAAGGCGGCATCCGCTACCACCCCGACGTGAATCTCGGAGAAGTCGCCGCACTTGCGATGTGGATGACCTGGAAATGTGCGCTCGCAGGGCTCCCCTACGGCGGGGCCAAGGGCGGCGTGCGTGTGGCGCCGGAGAAGTTGTCGACACATGAATTGCAGCGCCTGACCCGCCGCTACGCGTCAGAGATCTTTCCGATCATCGGGCCGGATAAGGACGTGCCCGCCCCCGACGTGGGGACCAACGCCCAGGTGATGGCGTGGATCATGGACACCTACAGCATGCAGGTCGGCTACGCCGTGCCGGGGGTGGTCACGGGGAAACCGCTGTCCATCGGAGGCAGCCTCGGTCGCGAAGACGCAACCGGACGCGGTGTGGTGTACGTGACACTCGAGGCCATGCGGCACCTCAACATGGACATCGGAAAGGCCACGGTCGCGATACAGGGGTTCGGCAACGTGGGGTCCCACACGGCCCTGATTATGAAAGAAGCGGGCGCACGTATCATCGCCGTCAGCGACCACACGGGAGGGCTCTACGACGAAAAGGGGCTGGATGTCCACGAGCTTGTCCGACGCTATCGCACCGACGGCCATACCAGCCTCAAAACCCTGAAGATGGGGGACTGGATTACCAACGACGAGTTGCTGACCCTCGATTGCACGGTGTTGGTACCAGCCGCCCTTTCCGAGCAGATCACGGAGAAGAACGCGGACCGAGTCCGCTGCCATATTCTCGCAGAGGGCGCGAACGGGCCGACGACCCTCGAGGCCGACCGGATATTGCTGGACAAGAACGTGTTCATCATTCCGGACATCCTGGCCAATTCGGGCGGCGTGATTGTCTCGTACCTCGAGTGGGTCCAGGACGTCCAGCGGTTTTTCTGGAACGCCTCCGACATCCAGGAGCGATTGCGCGAGATCATCCAGGCGGCCTTCCAGCGTACACTCGAGTTCGCGATGGCGAAGAAAGCTCCGATGCGCACAGCCGCGCTCATGAGCGGGATCGAAAAGGTCGCGCAGGCCCATTGGGCGCGGGGCCTCTACCCGTGAAACCGTGCCCCGTGCCTGCCCGCCTTCGCAGAAGGCTTCGGCGGGCACGCGGGGGCCACCTGTCACTTCCTTCGGGATGAAGTATTTCCTGGCGATCCTCGCCGTGATCTGGCTGGCAGATGGAGTGGCGCTCGTGATTGCGCCGCGAACGGTCGTCACCCTCTTGCGGGAGGGGCTGACCACCTCACCCTGGCTGCTTCGCTGGGAAGCCGTGGCGGCGGCCCTGGGGGCGGCTTTGCTGGTGGCGTCGCCCGGGCTCTGGCTCGGGGTGCTCTGGGGGTTGACCGGCGCGGTCATGATTCTGAAGGGACTGTTTCTCGCCGTGGGCCCCCCGGCGCTGCGTCAACGCGTGCTCGAATGGTGGCTCAATCGGGACGAGGTGGATTACCGATTATGGGGCATTGGGTTGTGCACATTGGCCGCGCTAATGTTTCGCGCCCTTGCTGGAATGCCGGTGAGAGATTGACATGGCTGTCGTGGGAATGCTTGCCCTCATTGGCTTGATCTGGTTCGCAGCCGGGCTTGCCCTGATCGCAGCCCCGACGTGGTGGAGCGCCCTCATGGCGCGAACGCTTTCGTCTCCGAGTCGGCGCTTTTCCCTCACACACGCCATGATGCTCATCGGGCTCATACTGGTCATCGGAACGTCCTCGTTGCAGACGGTGTGGTTATGGACCAGTCTTGGTGTGATCGCGGTGCTCAAAGGCATGTTCTTTCTGGGCGCGCCGGAAGCGCTTCGGGTCAGGGTCTTGGAGTGGTGGTCGCGGACACCCACATGGGCACATCGCGTCGCGGGACTCTGCATGGTCGGACTGGCGGTCCTGCTCACCATCGAGACCGTCAGGATCGTGGCGTGAACGCGAGGGCCACGGACCCGGTCACGATCGGAGAATTGCGGTATGGATGACCTCACGTCCATCTGGGAGACCCACAGGGACGCAGGGTGGCCGCACTTCTCGAGCCCGCACGAAGGCGAGCTCATGACCCTCGACACGGTTATCAGCGGGTGTGTCGTCTACTATATGGAGCACCGGGAAGGATTGGACGTGCAGCGGGTTGAAATACTGGAAAGCTGCCTGTCGGACCTCGAGGCCCTCTTACCGGACCTGGTCGATCAGGATTCCCGAGTCTATTTCGATCGACTCAAGGTCCTTGGGCACCTCCTGCTCAAGCCAGGGGCCGGGTGAGCCGTGCGACAAACCCCGCGTCCATGGCCCTCCATCCACTCCACTTGCCTTGCAACTTTCCAGACAGCCCGCTAGAATACCTACCATTATATGCGCGCCCCTGAGCAGTTCAGTAGAAGGAGGCTTCGATGAATATTGGGAAATGGGCATTCATTGTCTTGCAGATTCCGGGCCTCGTGCTCGTCAGCTATCTTGCCCAGGCTGAATCCTACGAGTTGACGCGAAACGACGTGATGGATCCGAAGGCGTTCTCGAGCAAGGACATCTCCTTGTTTGGTGTGAAGCTGGGGGACCCTGAAAACAAGGCTGTGGACATCCTCGTCAATGAGAAGATTCCTGGTGTGAAAACGGAGGTCGAAGGCACGTTTCTTCTCTTACTGGATCAGCGGAAGCCGACGGGCCCCATGGCGGGCGTCCGAGTCATGGACGGACGAGTTGATCTTATCTTCATCAACAACCGCTTTGCCTATAAGACCAGGGGGGTCTTCCGAGCGGTCCTGAACAGCGAGAATGTCGACGACATCAAGCGGTTTCTCGGGGAACCCGACTTCTGCGACGTCAATGTCATGGGGGCCGCGTGTTCCTATGACAATGAGGGATATCTCGTCAACTATCTCGGGAAGGATATCAACGTCGAGTTCACCTATCCCCAATGATGGCCCCGCTGGTGGCCATTCCCTCCCCGGACCTCTCAATCCGATAAGACGTCTCACGTCACACGCCCCCGGAGCTGCCGGCGTTCGAATCTCTTTCGATTCCGACGGCGGACACCTCTTGGGCGCGAGAGGCGGGAGTCCGCCTCCGACGCCACTTGCACGCTGGATTGTCGACCGGAAGTGAAGGCTGGAGAACCCAGGCTGCGGAATTCAGAGCGTCAAGGTCTCACGAACTTTGAGACCCCGCACGCCGCTGTCGATCACCTTGTGGAAGAACCGAAGGAGGTCCGCCAGGTCGAGCCAGAAACCGCAGTTCAGGCAGCGCGCGTAAATCCGACGATTCACCATCGTGTAATGGCGCTCGACCATCATGAACCCTTTGCATTTCAGACAATGCATATGACTTGTCACCTGCCGTTGCCTCTCGCACAGTCTCACTGTGGCCTACGAACCCGCCTGCCACCCGTGCACCCATTGGCCCCCGAGTCGCCCGCTACCTCGAGCCCAATATTTACCGAATCCGGTTCATGACCAACGCGATACAGCCCGCCATCAAGCCTCCGCCGGCGATCGTGATCGCGAAGGTGAAGAAAGGGTTGCCCCCGTCAGCCGGCGTGCCCCCATAGAGGAGATCACGAACCCCGCCCTGCACCATGAGCACGGACAGGGTCATGAGACAGCCCATAGTGAACCACCAGAAAAAGACTCTCAAAAGCCCCCGCGCCCCTTGTCCGCGCCCTCTCTATCTCACCGTGCAGCGCTCGTGAGCCGTCTCCGAAGACTCTAGCGTGTCGCCAAAAAGCTGTCAAGGAGCAACGAGCTTCCTTATCGCGCATTCGCGGCAAGCACAACGATGGCACATGGTCAGGAAGGAGGCAGGGTCGCGCTCGCATCGAGACCACGGAGGCCGCGATGCAGGAAGACGGAGACGCTGCCCCCGCCATTGTTGGCGACGACGAGCCCAGGCTCCTCATCCCGATTCTTAGTGGTGAGCTGCAGGGAAGCGATGGCGAAGGGTCCACCCTTCGTTCGGTAATTCATCGGGGGATAGCGAAACGTTCCGTCGCCCTTCCCGTACAGGATCGACAGGTCGTTCGACTGAATGTTGACGATGGCGACGTCCGTCACGTGGTCGCCGTTGAAATCTTGGGCCAGCCCGTAGACCGGTCCTGCGTTGGCCCCGGCATCTTTTCCGTCCCTGAACGTGCCGTCGCCGTTCCCCAGGAAGACCGTAAAGGTGTCTTTTTCCCCATTCACGACGAGAAGATCGGCCATACCGTCCCTGTTGAAGTCTGCGAAGGTGACCCGCAGCGGCCGCTTACCGGTCCGGTAGTCGCGGGGGGACTCAAAAGTCCCGTCGCCCTTGCCGAGCCAGATCGACACGGCGCTGCTCATCGGGCCGCCGTTCGTCACCGCCAGGTCCAGCTTGCCATCCTTGTTGAGGTCGGTCGCCGCAATCGACGTCGGCGTATCTCCGTACTCATACAACGACCCCATGGCAAACGATCCGTCACCATTGCCCAAAAGAATCTGGATCTTGTCGTTGCGAAGAGCCACGAGCAGATCGGCAAAGGTATCACCATTTGCATCGCCACCCGCGATCGAGACGGGGGTCCGGTGCATGGAGTAACTGGGGCCGATGCCGAACATTCCCTCCTCGTGTCCATAGAGAATGCTGACCTGATTGCTCCCGGCACAGGCCACCGCAATATCCTTGAACCCGTCGCGATTGTAATCATGCACCGTGAGTGATCGAGGCTCCCGACAGGTCGGCAGCGAGATCTGGGGCTTGAAGGTTCCGTCCCCGTTCCCGAAGAGGAGAGACAGCGTATTATTCCCGATGTTCGTGGTGATGATGTCGGTCGCGCCGTCCTGATTGAAGTCACCGGTCGAGACCGAGGTGGGATTTTTCCCCACCTCATAGGTGGCGAACAGATACAGCAGGTCTGGCGGATCGTACGGCTCTCGCTGTGAGCAGCTCGCCAGGACCGACAGGACAATCGTAGCCGTCAGGCCGAGCACCCCACCGGCTCGTATTTTCTGCTTGCTCTCTCCGCTCATATCGTCTTCTGGCTCTGCACTCCGATACACCCCGGCAAAGGGGGTTCAAGGCCGAGGCGCGGGCTGAGTATACAGCCCGCCTGGTGGCTTGGCAATGTGTCGGCGCGCCCGCCGCAGCATCCGTCGGCGCGCGAACTCCCCTCTAGAAGCCAGGGTGGCAACTGCGGTAGAATGCGCGCGAAAAGGAGGCACATGGCATGGCTGAAATGGTCAAGATTGAGCTGTCGATGTACGGCATCGCCGAAATCGTTAAGTGGTGCATTGACCGGAATAACGGTCGGATTCCCGGAGTGGATACGCCGGGGTTCAAGAAGATGCAGGAGCTGGTGGCGCAGCGTCCCAAGGCGGGCGATTATCAGACCTTCGATCAGTTCTGGAAGAGAAAGGTCGAGTTGGAGTTGACGCCGCAGGAAGTGGCCACCATCGATCGGTGTCTGTACGACATCCCCAACTTCGAGAATGCGCAGCTGCCGCAAATTCGCCATCTGTTCTGGCCGAAACAGGAAGCCGAGGCGCATTGACGGGGCCGTCCTTCGCCGGACGTCTTGAAAACGGCGCAGACGATCAGACCGCGACTCTCCGGGATCCGGAAGGCAAGGCGCTTTTTGGGGTGCTATCGGAAGGGGGGCGAGCGAATCGTTGCGGGACGCCGTGGGGTCGCAGAGAAGCGTGCGGTCTTCGGCGCCGGGTGCGAGCGCTATAGAGTGCCCTCCCCTTTCAGGTACTTTCGAAATCGGTCCATCAGCTCCTCCCCCAGCGTTCCCATCTCGGGCTTTTTCTTCATATATTCGCGTATTTCAGCGAGACGCTTTTCCGCCTGCTCGTTGCCCTGAAGACGCTTGACCCTTTCCAGGGCGTCCTCGAACGCATCGAACGTGAGTTCACGATATCCGAAGCTCCGGATACGCTTGACGGCTTTCATCATCGCCTCGTTCCGGAATTTGGTGAGATGCTCGGAATCGATCTCGCGTAATCCCAGCTTCCGAGCTCGACGCTCGGCGGCTTTTCTGATTCCACTGCGGACGAAATCGGGTGAGGTCTGCAGGCGCTTCCAAGCGTCATCGGTCCAGAGGACGTCAGCCTGGGGAGCGTCCCACAGGCTGACGAGTGTCTCCTCGTCGATGCGCGTGAACCCCCGCTCCCTGGCAAGGTCCTCCGCATCACGCTTGACCATATCGGCGACGAAATCCATCGCAATCGCCGGGGACTGCTGTATTTTCGTCTGAAGCCGTGCGAGCGCGCCTTCCGTCCACTCCATCGGCGGCCCCGCCGCTTCCCTGATATCGCCCATCGCCTCCACCTTCTCGAACAGCTCGACGTTGACCTCGAGATGCCCGCGTTCGGTGGCCACTTCCTCCGCGATCTGCTTGATCATGTGCCGCATGAACTCCGGGACGGTCTCCAGTCGTTCCTTGGCGGCGGCGGTCCAGGGCACGCCTCCTTGCTCCAGCGTCTCCGCCGCCGCCGTCATCCCTGCGGCCCCGCCCATCCGACCCATCATCTGGCTCTTGAACTGATCCAGGAGCGGCGCCGTGATCTCCCGGTGCCCCAGTTCGCGCGCCTTCTTCTCGGCCAGACGTTTCACCATCCCGCGGAGAAAAACCGGCGCACGCTCCATGCGTTGCAAGGCCTCCTCCGTCCAGACGATGTCCGCCGTCAGGGTCTCTTCTTGCGGGTGATCAGTCGCCATGATAGTCCCCGTTTCCCGTGCTGTTACTTGTTCAGGAGCTCCTTGAGTTCCTTCCCGGCTTTGAAAAACGGCACCTTCTTTGCGGGCACCGACACGGTCGCGCCGGTCTTGGGGTTTCGGCCTTCCTTCATACGCCGTGACCGCAATCGGAAGCTCCCGAACCCGCGGATCTCCGTCTTGTCGCCGCGTTGCAGGGAATCGCGGATGCTGTTGAACATCGCGTTCACGACGATCTCAGCCTGGCGCTTGGTCAGGGTGGTGACCTGCTCCGACACCCGCTCGATGATCTGCGCTTTCGTCATGTCTGATCTCCCCATCCCAGGTCGCCCGCCCACCGCTGCGACCATGCTCCGTACTGACCCAAGGGACGATTAAAAGGTCATCATATACTTCAGGCTTATGCCCGGCTGGAACTGGAGCTTGGGCAAGGAGCCGAAGACGTGGCTCTCGATCAGGTCACGAATCGAAAACGGCCTGCGCGGTTCGACCACGGTCGGCTTCCCCTCGATGCCGGCAAGATCGGCCGCGGTCTGGATGGCATCGTCGAGATTACCGAGCTCATCGACCAGCCTCGCAGCTCGTGCTTGACGCCCGGTGAAAATGCGCCCGTCTGCCAGGGACCGGACCTCCGAGGGGTCCAGCGCACGTCCTTCGGCCACCGCCTCGATGAACTGCTCATGCACGTCATCGAGCACGGCCTGCAAAATCTTCCGATCTTCCCCGCTCATCTTGCGAAACGGCGACGCGAGATCCTTGTGGACGCCGCTTTTGATCACGACGCTCTCGACACCCACCTTTCTCATCAACCCCTGGAGATTGGCGAGCTCCATAATGACACCGATGCTGCCCGTCAGCGTGCCCGGATTCGCCATGATGCGATCGCTGGCGACGGCAATGTAGTACCCCCCCGATGCGGCCACCGTCCCCATGGAGGCGACGACCTTCTTCTTGTTCTCGCTCCGAACCCGGATCACGGCGTCGTGGATCTCCTGTGAGGGCACGACTCCGCCCCCAGGGCTGTCGATCCTGAGCACAATCGCCTTGACCGACGGACTCTTGCCGAAGCGTTTGAGCTCGGAGACGGTCTCGTGCGCATCCAGAATAGCGCCCTCGACCCGAATGAGCCCGACCCTGTCCTCGACGCCCAGATCCACGTCGGCCAGAAGCAAGTTGCTCAGTAGGAGGACGCCGAATCCGGCCAGCAGAATCCAGAGCACGAGCCGGAAGGGCTTGCGCACGTGGGTGGACTGGCTGGTGGTGTCATCCGTCATCAAGCGCTGCCTTCGGCGGGCTAACCCTCATCCTCGGAATCGGAGTCGGCCCGCTTCCTGCTCGTTTTTGCCGCGCGCGCCATGCTCTGGTCCACATCGCCCTGGCTCGCGTTGTACTCGTCGACCTGCCGACGCTCGGAGTCCATCTGATGCTCACGCAGGCTGAGGGCGATCTTCCGCTCCTCGGGATCCACGCGAATGATCTTCGCGGTCACGTCCTCGGACAATTTGAATCGATCCTCGAGCTTTGCCTGGGGGTCCATTCCGGACTCGCTGATGTGAATCAATCCCTCGACCGCTCCGTCGAGCTCAACGAAGACGCCGAAGTCCGTGATCTTCGCGACTTTCCCGTTGACCGTGTCGCCGACCTGGTAGCGTCCAGGGATTTCGCTGTCCCATGGATCTTCGGAGAGCTGCTTGTAGCCCAGGGACAAGCGCTCCTTCTCTTTGTCGATTCTCAGCACCACGGCCTCGACCTTCTGCCCCTTCTTGAAGACCTCCGAGGGGTGCTTGATGTGCTTGGTCCAGGACATGTCGGAGATGTGAATCAGACCGTCGATGCCTTCTTCGAGAGCGACGAAAGCACCGAAATCGGTCAGGCTCTTGACCTTGCCCTCTATCCGGGTTCCGGGCGGGTAACGGCTTTCCACCATATCCCAAGGATTGGGTGCCGTCTGCTTCATGCCCAAGGAGATTTTCCGGTTGGCCGAATCGACGTTCAGCACGACCGCTTCGACCTGGTCACTGACCGACACGATGCGCGAGGGATGCCGCACCTCGTGAGTCCACGACATCTCGGAGACGTGCACGAGACCCTCCACCCCGGGCTCTAACTCCACGAAGGCGCCGTAATCCGTCAGACTGACCACACGGCCACGCACACGCGTGCCGACCGGATACCGGGAGTCGACGCTGGTCCACGGGTCGGCGGTCTTCTGCTTCAATCCCAGAGAGATGCGGCCGGTCTCCCGGTCGTATTTCAGCACCACGACCCCCGCCCGGTCGCCCACGGAAAACACCTCGGACGGGTGCCCGACTCGACCCCAGGACATGTCTGTGATGTGGAGCAATCCGTCGATGCCGCCGAGATCGATGAAGGCCCCGTAATCCGTGATGTTCTTGACGGTGCCCTCAATCAGCTGTCCTTCCTTGAGGGTCGCCAGCGTGCTCTGGCGCTTCTTGTCCCGAGACTCCTCGAGGAGCACCCGGCGCGAGACCACCACATTACCCCGCCGATGATTGATCTTGATGATCTTCAGCTGAAAGGTTTTCCCGACGAGGGAATCCAGGTCGCGAACGGGATGCAGATCGATCTGCGAGCCGGGCAAGAAGGCTTTGACGCCGATGTCGACCATCATGCCGCCCTTGATCCGAGAGAGCACGCGCCCTTCGATCACGGTCTCGTCCTTGTAGGCCTTTTCAAGCTCTTCCCAGATCTTCATCTTGTCCGCTTTCTCCTTGGACAAGACGAGATTGCCTTCCGCGTCCTCCCGCTCCTCGATGTACACTTGCACCGAGTCGCCCACCTTCAAGTTCTCAAGGTCCTCGGAGGAGAACTGGTCCGAAGCGATCATCCCCTCGGACTTGTATCCAATGTCCACGACGACCTTGTCACGGCTGATGGCGACGACACGACCGTCGGTGATCGTCCCTTCGTCAAAATTGCGAAACGTCTCCTCATACAGCGCGGCCAGGGCGCCACGATCCAACTGCTCGTCTGTCTGCTTCGTGCTGCTATTCATAAACGCGATTCCAATCGTCCGACTGCGGTCGGGTGCTGATGGGTGAATGCGACCGAGACCTCACTCAGCATGGCGAGGTCCGGTTGCCGGCTGGCTCTCGGGCGTCCCTGCCCGGTGAGAGCCCCCGGATCGTGATTTCGGTTGCGCAACCGCTCCGAGCTCGGCGATCCGTTCCATGACGGTCCGGCTGACATGTTGAAAAAATTGCTTTCCGGCATAGTGTGCGGCATTCGATGAGAAGTCGAGGGGCTCGCCGATCCGGACCCGGATCGGGCGAAGCCGGATCCACACCGCTCCCACCGGAAGGACATCGTGAGTCCCCTCCAGGTAGACCGGCAAGACGCGACAGCCCGTCTCCGCGACGATGATGCCGATGCCGGGCTTACCGGGCCCGAGTCGGCCGTCCTTTGACCGCGTCCCCTCCGGGTAAATGACGACTGCCTTGCCCCCCTTGATGAGCTCGATCGCCGTGCGAAAGCTCTCGCGATCCAGACGGTAGTGCCGCATGGGGATCCAGCCGAGGCGGCGCAGGAGGGGCCCAAGGAGGCGATTTGGAAACAGATCATACCGCCCGAGAAAATAGGCCCGTCGGGGCAGCGCGCACCCCAATGCCGGAATGTCGAGATAGCTGGCATGGTTCGCGGCGACGAGCAACCCTCCCTGCATGGGCACGTGTTCTTTGCCGAGGGTCCGAAACCGGAACAGCACCCGACCAACGGCGATGAACAGACCCCGAAAGCATCCATAGAAAAAACCGCTCACAGCCTAGCTTCGATCACCTCGAGCATGCGCGCGACAACGGTCTCGACCTCCAGCTTCGACGTGTCGATCGAGCAGGCGTCAGGCGGCACGACCAGCGGCGCCTGCGTGCGCGTGCGATCCCGGGTGTCACGCTCCTCGATCTGACGTTTCGTCTCGTCCAGGCCGGCGGTATGCCCCGAAGCCCGAACGTCCCGGTGGCGCCGCTCGGCGCGTACCTGGACGTCGGCGTCCAGGAAAAACTTCACGTCGGCCTGCGGAAACACCTTCGTGCCCAGGTCGCGCCCTTCCGCCACGGTGCCCCGGCCAGCCGCGATCCCGCGCTGCACTGGCAGCAGCCACTCCCTCACCACCGGATAGGCGGACACGACCGAGGCGATCGCGCTGATCTCCGGTGTTCTGATCTCCTCGGCGACGTCTCCTCCGTCGACGAGGACGCGCGTGCAGCCCAACGCCGGCTCGAGCGTAACGGTGGTCGCGGGGAGGAGCGCGGCCACGGCATCCGGGTAATGCGGATCCACGCCGGACGCGTTGACCTTCCAGGCCAGGGCCCGGTACAAGGCACCGGAATCGAGGTAGAGATACCCCAGGCGCGAGGCCAGCAGCCTCGCGACGGTACTTTTCCCCACGCCTGCGGGACCGTCAATGGTAATGACGAAGCTCCGGGCGGAGGCTCGTTCCTGCAAGCTATCAACAGGCCGGCTGTGTATTATAGCTTCCCCCAGGATGATGTCAATAATTCCAATAGCTTGCTTTCGAATCCAGGGAACGAGGTCTCGATCGAGTCGGCCTGGTCGATATGGACCGGCGTATCGGCGAGCAGGGCCGCAACAGCCAACGACATGGCGACGCGATGGTCCCCGTGACTGGTGAAGCGCCCCCCCTTCAGCAGGGGTGTCTTACCACGACCGACGCCCCTGATGCGGGCCCCGTCCGGGGTTTGCTCGATCCCGACACCCATCTTCCCGAGCTCCGAAGCCATGGTGGCGATCCGATCGCTCTCCTTGTGCCTCAGCTCCTCGGCCCCCGTGATGTCGGTCTCTCCCTCGGCCAGGGCCGCCGCCACGAACAAGATCGGAAACTCATCAATGGTCTGAGGGATGCGCTCCGCCCCAATACTCACCCCGTGCAACGCCGCGGAGCGAATGCGCAGATCCGCCACGGGTTCCCCGCCCTCCTCGCGCAACCGGAGCAGCTGGAGGTCGCCTCCCATCTCCCTCAGGATGTCGAGACATCCCGTGCGGGTCGGATTGACACCCACCCCCTGGATGGTCACGTCGGAACCGGGGATCACCGAGGC
This sequence comes from Nitrospiraceae bacterium, assembly GCA_041563675.1. GTDB lineage: Bacteria > Nitrospirota > Nitrospiria > Nitrospirales > Nitrospiraceae > JBFGRM01. The sequence goes on from JBFGRM010000001.1 coordinate 23,546, forward strand.
GGCCACGGCAAAAAACGCGGCGGCTGAGAGGTCACCAGGCACTACCATCGTCCGTGGACCGCTCCAGCCCACCGACTGCCGCCCCTCGACCTCCACCGTCGTGCCGTCGACACGAATTGGCACGCCAAGGCTCCGGAGCATCCGCTCGGTATGGTCGCGCGACGGCCTGGGCTCGACGATCCGCGTGGTGCCCTCGGCGAACAGTCCGGCCAGGAGCAGCGCCGATTTCACCTGCGCGCTGGCGACGGGCGACTCATACGTGATGCCGCGGAGACGACTTCCCGAGACCGCCAGCGGGGCCAGCTCCCCGCCCTTTCGGCCAGTGATGGTCGCCCCCATCTGGCGGAGGGGCCGGACGATCCGTCCCATCGGCCGGCGCCTGATCGACTCATCCCCCGTCAGGACGGTGAAAAAATCCTGCCCCGCCAGCAGGCCGGCTAGCAACCGGATGCCGGTCCCGGAGTTCCCGCAATCGATCGGTCGGTCGGGCTCCGCGAGTCCCCACCGCCCCTTCCCTGAAACGCGGAGCGCATCGGGCGTCTCCTGAATCTGGATGCCCATCGCCCTGAACGCGCGCGCGGTGTTGAGGCAGTCTTCGCCGGGGCAGTACCCGGCGATCATGGTCTCGCCCTCGGCCAGCGCGCTGAGCACGATGGCCCGATGCGTGATGGACTTATCGCCGGGAACCGTGGCGGTACCCCGCAGGGGCCCGCCGGCCGCCTTGATCGTCAGTGTCTTCATGCCATGGGCCATCATCGGGACAGGTCGTTAGTGAACCCGTTCGCGCAGTTGCTTGGCACGCGCCATCAGCTTTTCCAGCCCGGCGGCATCGCCCGCGTTGACCAAGGCCCGGAACTCCGCCAGGTGTCGCTCATAGACCTCGATCATGCGCACGAGGTTGTCGCGATTCCAGAGACAGATGTCGCGCCACATTTCCGGTGAGCTGGCCGCGATGCGGGTCGTGTCACGCAGCCCGCCGCCGCCGTAGGCCAGGAGGTCCTGCTCCGGCTTCACCCGATCTTCGAGTTCCCCCAAGGCCGTCATCAGCGAGAATGCCGCGGCATGGGGCAGGTGACTGACCGCCCCTAGAACCTCGTCGTGCACGAAGGGATCCATGGTCAGCACCGTGCTGCCGGCCTGCTCCCACAGGGAGCGCACGGTCCCCAGCGCCTCCTGGCTGGTGCGCGCAGTCGGCGTGATGATGCAGCGGGTGCCGCGAAACAGATCCGGGGAGCCGGCGGCTACCCCTACCTTCTCCTTGCCGGCGATCGGATGCGCGCCGACAAAGTGGACCTGCGGCGGGAGCAAGCCTTCGGTTCGCTCGACCAAGGGGCCCTTCACACTGCCGACGTCGGTGACGACGCAGCCTCGGCTCAACTGTCCGGCCCAGAGGCTGAGCTGGCGCTCATACGTGTCCACCGGGGTGGCAAGGACCACGAGGTCAGCGTCGCGGACGCCTTCGGCCGCGTCTCGCACAAACCGGTCGATGGCCCCCAGACGCTGCGCCGCCTCGAGATTCTCGATACGCCGGCCGATCCCGACGACGGTCTCAGCCATTGCCAGCCGCTTGAGGACCATGCCCAGCGACCCGCCGATGAGCCCGACACCGATAATGGCGACGTGTTTGAAACGGGGAGTCATGCGCTCCTTACTCACGGGTGACAACCGGCCGAAAACAGGAGCGCCAGGCGGGAGGCAACGCGGAGATCAGTCTTCATTGCTTCGCACGGTCACATCTCACGCCCGATCGCGTTGGCGATCTTGGACAGCTCTTGCATCAGATCCTTGAACTTGGTCGGTTTGATCGACTCTTCGCCGTCGCACAACGCGCATTCCGGCTGCGAGTGCACTTCGATCAACAGACCGTCCGCCCCGGCCGCCACCGCCGCCTTCGCCATGGGAGCCACCAGGTTCCATTTGCCGGTGGCATGACTCGGGTCGACGATAACCGGCAGATGGGACAGCTCCTTCAAGGCCGGCACGGCCGCCAAATCCAAGGTGTTGCGGTATTGCGTCTCGAACGTCCGGATCCCGCGTTCGCACAACATCACATTCCGGTTGCCTCGAGACATGATGTACTCGGCAGACAAGAGAAACTCTTTGATTGTCGCGGACAGTCCTCGTTTCATGAGGACCGGCTTGTCGTAGGATCCCACCTCTTTCAGCAGCTCGAAGTTCTGCATGTTGCGCGCACCGATCTGGATGATGTCGGCTTTGGCGAGAAACAGCTCAATATCGCGTGGGTCCAGGATCTCGCTGACCACGGGAAGCCCCGTCTGCTTCTTCGCTTCCAGCAGATAGTCCAGACCTTCACGCCCGACTCCCTGAAAAGAGTACGGGCTGGTGCGCGGTTTGTACGCCCCTCCCCTGAGCACGCTGGCCCCCGCAGCCTTCACCTCATGGGCAATGCCCACGGTGAGCTCGAGTTTCTCCACCGCGCAGGGCCCCGCCATCATGGCGATCTTCTTGCCCCCAATCTTGACGCCGTCCACCTCGATCACCGTGTTCTCTTGCTTGAACTCCCGGCTCACCAGTTTCCACGGGGCCAGAATCGGCGTGACGCTTTCCACTCCGGGAAAGGCTGTGAGGGGCTGATTCTGGAGCAGGCGATCGTCTCCGATGATGCCGACGATGGTGCGCTCCTCCCCCTTTGACAGATGGGTCTTGAAGCCCAGCTCCCGAAGTCGATCCAGGAGGTGGTCTACCTGAGATTCGCTGGCGTCTGGTCGCAAGACAATGATCATAGTCCCCTCTGGGCGTTACCGCCCCAGCACCTTCCCGAAAGCTTCCAGGAAGCGGCTGTTCTCGTCGGGCAACCCAACCGTCACACGCAACATGCGTCCGCCCATGTGGCGGACGATCACGCCTTCGCGGAGCAAGGCCTGAAACACGTCGGCGCCGTCCCGCCCGGCGTCGAAGTACAGAAAATTCGCCTCGCTCGGCACGACCTGGATTCCCAACTTTCCGAGTTCCTGCTGCAACCGAAGGAGTTGCGCCTCGTTCATCGCGCGGCTCTCAGCGACGTGATCCTCGTCTTCCAGGGCCGCCAGCGCCGCGTGTTGGGCAACGCTGTTGGCGTTAAAGGGCGGCCGGACACGGTTCAGATATCCGGCGATCTCCGTAGTTGTCAGCCCGTACCCGATACGGAGACCCGCCAGGCCATAGATCTTGGAGAACGTTCTCAGGACCGCCACGTTCCGGCCCGCTGCCAGATGGTGCAAGGCATTCGGAAAGCTCGCGCTCCGGACGTATTCGTAATAGGCCTCGTCGAACACCACGATGACGTGGTCGGGCAAACGGGCCATGAGACGTTCCACCTCATCGCCTGTCACGATCGTGCCCGTCGGGTTGTTCGGGTTGCACACAAACAACAGCTTGGTCCTCGGCGTCACCGCTTCGGCCATGGCCGGCAGGTCGTGTCGCCAGTCCTTCAGCGGCACCTCAACGGACTTGGCGTGGCAGGCGGTCACCACCATTTTATAGATGACAAAGGTTCGGTCAGCCATCACCGCTTCGTCGTCCGGCCCGAGAAAGGCCCGGGCCAGGAGCCCGAGCACCTCGTCCGACCCGTTGCCAAGGATGACCTGGTCCGATTCAACCTTCCAGCGGTGCGCGAGGGCGGCGCGCAGCTTGTGGGCGCCGCCGTCCGGATAGCGATTGAGCGTTGCGGCGGTGGCGGCGATGGACGCGACGGCTTTGGGCGAGGGGCCGCGGGGGTTTTCATTGGAGGCCAGCTTGACGGCGCGGGCGATACCGAGCTCGCGCTCCAGCTCCTCGACGGGCTTCCCGGGCACATAGGGTACCAGCGAGGCGATGTGGCGGTTGACGTTCAGCGACATAGGCTTAGCGATTGAATGGGAACGACCCGAGCACCTTCATGAACAGGCAGCGGCCCTTGATCTCCTCCAAGGCCTTCTTGACGCGGTCCTCTTCGATGTGCCCTTCCACGTCGATGAAGAACAGGTACTCCCAGGCCTTCCGCCGGGAAGGCCGTGATTCGATCTTCGTCATGTTGATCCCGTGCGAGGCGAACGGGCGAAGCAGATCGTACAGGGCACCGACCCGGTCCTTCACCGACAGCATCACGCAGGTTTTGTCCTTCCCCGTTCGCTCGGACGGCTTCTGCGAGAGAATGAGGAACCTCGTGAAGTTGTTGATGTTGTCCTCAATACGCGCGCGTAGCACCTTCAACCCGTAGAGTTGGGCCGCAAGCTCGGATGCGATGGCCGCCGCGGACGCGTCATCCAGACAGAGCTCGGCGGCGCGGGCCGTGCTCGGAACCTCGAGGACGGCGACGTCCGGCATATTGGTCTCCAGCCAGCTGCGACATTGGGCGATCGCGTGCGGATGGGAGTAGACCTTCTTGACGTCCTCCATCCTCCCCGCCTTGGAGAGCAGGTGGTGTGACACCTCCTGCAACACCTCGCCATAGATTTTCAAATTCGAGTCGATGAACATGTCGAGGGTGTGATTCACCACGCCCTCGGTCGAATTTTCGATTGGCACCACGCCGAAGTTCGCGCGTCCGCGCTCCACTTCATTGAAGACCTCCGTGATGCTGTTCACCGGCACATATTGCGCGGACTCGCCGAATTTCTGAATACAGGCCAGGTGCGTGAAGGTGGCGCGGGGCCCCAGATAGGCAACTTTTTGGGGACCCTCCAGCGAAAGGGAGGCGGACATGATCTCGCGGTAAACCGGACGGATGGCGTCGCTCGGGAACGGCCCCGTGTTCTGGCGCACGAGCCGATCGACGACCTCGGCCTCGCGGCCGGGGGTATGGAGATGGTCGCCGGCCCCGGCTTTCCTCTTCAGTTTCCCGATCTCGATCACGTGCTGGGCGCGCTCGTTGAGCAGGCGCAGAATCGCGTCATCGAGCCGGTCGATCTCGCCTCGAAAGTGCTGAATGTCAGGTTCGGATCCCACGGAGGTGGCTGCTCCTTCGCGATCGCAGGTGGATGGTCGCACACCCGCCCCGGGCTGGTGGCCAGCTTCACCGAGCACCGGTCGACGTGCCGGGGACACCCCTCCAATCATGTACGCGGTGAGAACTAAAATAGTACATAATGGGAGCGGAGATTTGCAAGGATTCTCAAGAGGATTGGCTGGCCTCCGGAGGCGCGTCTTGGGGGAGGCCCCGCCTCCGCGCTCAGGGGAGCAAGTCCTTCATCTTGCCGAAATGCTCGTAGCTCATGCGCGTGGCTTGGCGCCCGCGGGCCGTCCGCTCGAGGTAGCCGGATTGGATGAGATAGGGCTCGTAGACGTCCTCGAGCGTCGCTCGGTCCTCATTCAATGCGGCGGCCAGCGCCTCGATGCCGACCGGTCCCCCGTTGAACTTCTCGAGGATGGCCTGCAACAGCCGCCTGTCCATGTCATCCAGCCCGGCCCCGTCCACCCCCAGCCAGGACAGGGCATCCCGCGCCACCTGTGGCGTCAGGCGGCCCTGGGCCTGGATTTGCGCGTAGTCACGAACCCGCCGCACAAGCCGGTTCGCGACCCTCGGTGTGCCCCGTGACCGCCTGGCGATCTCGGCCGCAGCTTCCGGCTCGATCGGGACTGCCAGCAGGGTCGCTGTGCGGGTCACGATCGCCTCCAGCTCCGGCGGCGTATAAAACTCGAGCCGGTGTATCAACCCGAATCGGTCTCGCAACGGCGAGGTGAGCGCACCGGCGCGAGTCGTCGCTCCGACCAGCGTAAAGGGCGGAAGCTCGAGCTTGACCGTCCTGGCCGACGGTCCCTGGCCGACCACCAGGTCCAACTGGAAATCCTCCATGGCCGGATAGAGGGCCTCCTCGACGGACGCCGGAATCCGATGGATCTCGTCGATGAAGAGGACATCCCCCTCCTGAAGGTTCGTCAGGATGGCGGCGAGGTCCCCCGCATGCGCGAGGACGAGCCCGGATGTCGAGCGAATGGCGGCGCCCATCTCCCGGGCGATGATGTGGGCGATGGTCGTCTTGCCCAAACCGGGGGGCCCGTAAAAGATCGCGTGATCGAGCGGCTCCTTTCGCTGCTTCGCGGCCTCGATGCAGATACGCAGGGACTCCTTCATGCGTTCCTGGCCGACGTAGTCACCCAGGGCCTGCGGCCGGAGGGAAGCCTCGAGCCCACGCTCCTCCTCGGTTGCCTGTCCAGTGAACACTCGACCTTCCGTCACGGCAACGCACTCCCGTAATTGGGTAACTGGGGAAAAACCTTCCTTTGTCCGAATTACCCGATTACCGATTTACCCAGTTACGCTCATTCGTCCAGCTGACATTGGCTCATCAAGCCGCTGTCCTCACTGCCGCAGCGGGACGGGACCATGGAGGTGCCGACCGTCGAGTACCCCTCGGGGCAGCTCCCACAGACGGCCAGCAGCCGGCTCCCGACCGGGACGCATTGGACGAGGGTCGGATCCCCCTCCTTGCAAATCTCGGGGGCGGTCGTGACGCCCGTCTTGGCATAGCCTTCCGGGCAGGACCCGCAGACCATCCGATTGCTCGGCGTCTCGTCATCCGCCGATTGGCTTCTTGCCGCATCCTGATGGCCGACGCTCAGTGCCAGGAGGACGCCAACCACGAGACCGGCCTTGATGGTGCGCACAAACTGCTCCATATCACCTACCCCCTTGCCAGATCCTTGAGCGCTTGACGGATGAGATCCTTGAGCGCGAACGGGTGTCCGCCGGATGCCGAGAGGCGGTTGAGCACCCGCGCGACATCGGGTGACCGGTAGCCCAGATTGATCAAGGCGGACTGGGCGTCCTCGACGACATCGCGTCCCTCCACCGCCTTTTGGTCCACGAGGTGCGCGCGTGGCGGGGCCAGCCGCTCGACTTTGTCCTTGAGCTCCAACGCCAGTCTTCCCGCGGACTTTTTGCCCACCCCGGGGACGCTTTCAAGCTTTTCGACGTCGCCGGCACGGATCGCCGACACCAGGTCCGTCACGCTCAGCGCCGACAGCACGCCGAGGGCAAGCTTGGGACCGATCCCCGACACACCCGTCAACAAGAGGAATGCGCCCTTCTCCTCACTCGTCAGAAACCCGTAGAGCTGGATGGCGTCGTCGCGAAGATGGGTGTGAATCCTCAGAGAGGTCACCTGGTCGAGGTCGGGCAGCGCGTAGTATGTGCTGAGCGGAACGTGGACATCGTAACCGACACCCTGGACGTCGAGGATGACGCGGGTGGGCGCCTTCGAGGCCAGCCGGCCGGTGAGCGCGGCGATCATGTGCTCGGGTAGAAGGGTTGCGCGTGGCGCGCGTGACCGCTCAGGTCGCCGCGCCGACCTTTTCCATGATCTCGTCGGAGATGTCGAAGTTGGCGTGCACTTTCTGGACGTCGTCTTGATCGTCGAGTATCTCCATCAGCTTCAGCATCTGCTCGGCGGCCTTCTCGTCCAACTTCACCTGGTTCTGCGCGACATAGGTGACCTCGGCGAAGGACATCTCGATGTTCGCATCACCTAGGGCCTTCTTCACGGCCTCGAAGTCGGTGGGAGCCGTGGTGACCTCGAAGCTCTTCTCCACGACCTTCACGTCTTCAGCCCCGGCGTCCAGCGCGAGGGAGAGCAGTTGGTCCTCCTCGATCTTGTCCTTGTCGATGAGGAGCAGCCCCTTCTTCTGGAACTGCCAAGACACGGCCCCCGCCTCCGCCATGTTGCCGCTGTTCTTGGTGAGCAGGCTGCGAATCTCTGCGACCGTGCGGTTCCGATTGTCCGAGGTGATCTCGAGCAGCACCGCGGTGCCCCCGGGGCCGTACCCCTCCAGCGTGAACTCCTCGTAGGTGACGCCCGGCAGCTCGCCGGTTCCGCGCTGGATGGCTTTCTTCATGGTGTCGGCGGGCATGTTCGCGTCCTTGGCCTTGCTGACGGCCAGGCGCAACCGGGGATTCATATCCGGATCCCCACCGCTCCGGGCGGCAATGGTCAACTCGCGGATGATGCGGGTGAACAGCTTCCCCCGCTTCGCGTCCACGGCCGCCTTGTGTCGCTTGGTGGTGGCCCAGTGACTATGGCCGCCCATGAGTCGGATGTCCTTTTCCTAGCCCGTCCGTGCCCGTCGACCGTGAAACGGTTCGGGCCGCCGGGTTGTCGGGTAAGGATAGTTGTCTATCACAGGGTCCGCAAGGGTGTCAACGCAACGGACTGACGCGCAGGCATCGGCGTTCATCCTTGGAAAGGCATGTGCGATGGACATGGCAGCGCACCTTCAACGAAAAAGGGCTCACCCGGCTGGCGCCGGATGAGCCCTCCCATCGGAAGAGAACCTGTGGACTGTCCTACATGAACTTCATGAACTTGTCCTTGGCCTCGTCCATCACCTCGGCCGTCACGCTCGTGGCGCCCTGCTCGCGCGCCAGCCGTTCGATTTCGCGCCGCGCCATCGGGCGGATGAAATCCGGAATATTATCGAGCCGCCGCTCCGCTTCCGGGGACCAGGCGATGCCGTTCGACTCGTTCTTGGAGTCGTCCATCACTTGCAGGGTGATGCTCTTGAACCCCCGCTTGCGGGCGTAGGCTTCGACGCTGCTCTGCACCATCGGTTTTACGAAGGACGGAAGGCGATCCAACCGTTCCTTCGCATCCGGCGTCCAGGTGAAATCTGACGCGCCGCCCTGTGAGCCCGCCGACGCCCCCGTGCCGGTCAGCCCCATCTGGGCGACCATTTCCGAGAACGGACACCCCCCACTCGACTTCTCCCCCTCCGAGGTGGTCGGAGAGGAGTTGCTCGGGGCCTCGGCGGCCGTGCTCCCGACGGGTTGCCCGCCGTGGATTTTCTCGTTCAGATAATTGGTCATCTGATCCGCGCCGGCCAGCGCATCCTCCTTGAGCGTCCCTCTGGTCATCTCGAAGGGCTCCGCCGGCGCCGATCGACCGCCGAGCTTGACGCCCAGGGAGCTGACCATCTGGGTTTCACCCGGGTTGGTCACCATCGAGAATTTCGCCCCGCAGGAGGGGCAGCCGAAGAAGACACCCAGGGATCCCTCCGCGGGCTTCTCGACTTTTTCGAAGCTCATGTAGGTTTCGCAGTTGAGACAGACAAACTTCATGGCGAACCCCCAGCGAAGAATGGCGTCATAGGATCATGTGCGTCGCCGACGCGCTCTGGCTGTGCCCCACGAATCAGAGCTTCTCGGCGAGCACTTTCTTGTAATCCAGAATCGTCGTCACCCGCTCGGCAATGTCCCGGTAGCGTTGAATGGTCGGGTAACTTTCGTCCAGCAGCGGGGTCCCTTTGTCGAAGGTCCGGGCCAGGGTGCGATCGAACGGGATCCGTCCGAGCAGGGGCACGCCCATGGCCTCGCACAGTGCGTCCGTGTTGCCCTCGAAGAGCTCGTGCTCCGATCCGCAGCTCGGGCACCGGTACGAGCTCATGTTCTCGACCACGCCCAAGACCTTGATGCCCAGGTCGCGGGCATAGGCCACCGACTTTTGGACGACGTCGGAGGCGACCTCCGACGGGGTCGTGACCACGATCGCGCCGGCAAGATCAGGGATGAACCCGGCGATGACCGGCGGCTTGTCGGCGGCCGCGCCCGGAGGGAGGTCGGTCAGCAGAAAGTCCAGATCACCCCAGAGAACATCGGCGAGGAATTCCCGGATCACGTTCATCTCCATCAGGCCCAGCCAGACCGGGCTGACGTCCATCGGCCCTTTCCAGCGCACCGGGGCGGCAGCCTGGAGAAAGAAGTCCATCGAGCCGACCTTGATCCCCAGCGGGCCCACCGGTGGGGTCGCGCCCTCGGGCGTCATGGTGAGCTGCTGCCCGTGCATCCCCAGCATGCGGGGGACGCAGGGACCGTTCAAGTCCACGTCGAGGAGGCCCACGCGCTGCCCCTGGCGGGCCAGCGCGAGCGCGAGGTTCACGGTCGTCATGCTCTTGCCGACGCCGCCCTTGCCGCTCATGACCACGAGTTTATTGCGGATCCCGGCCATGCGGCTCTGCACCTGCTGCATCTGCCCGGTGATCTGCTGGACGACCTTGGCGTCGTCGCTGTACTGGAGCCTATTGAGGATGCTCTTGAGATCCTTATCGTCTGCCATCGACCCTGCCTCTTCTCTTTCGGCACCCCGCGGGAGGAAAAGCGACTTACCGTATCATGGGGATTTCGACCCCGTCAAACCGCTCAGATCGAGTATTGGAACACCGGCTGGTCGCCGATCGCCGTCGCCAGGATGCCGCTGCGCTTGAGCTGCTCGATGACCTGCCGCGCCGCCTCGTCGAAGTCCTCCGGCCCCGCGAAGGCGAGATCGGCGTCCGGCGGAGCCGCCTCCTGACCTTTGCTCATGTGAACCGACACCACCGGGGCCGGGTAGACGAGCGTGCGAATGATCTGCTCCGCCTCCTGGTGATCGTGGCCGAACGGGTTGGTCGTCGAGATGACGATCATCCCGGTGTCAATGAGCAGTCGCGCCACCTCTCCACAGCGCCGGGCCGCCTCCGTCGACTCCGCGCTCGCATCCGCCCCCAGGTCCGCGTCCAGCCCGTGCTTCAGGTTCTCACCGTCCAGCAAGTAGGCATGGCGTCCTTCGGCCACGAGGAGGGACTCCAGCTTTCGCGCCAGAAAGGCCTTGCCGGTGTTCGCCGCCCCCGTGAAGAGCACGATGGCGGCGCGATGCCCGTAGTGGCGGGCGCGGTCTTCAGGCCGAACCTCCCCCTTGACCCATGCGAAATCACGCTCGCGCGCCTCGTTCCGCAAGACTTCCTGTTCGTCGTGGACCAGCGCCGTGATGATGCCGCCACCGGAAATGTCGTATTCGTCCACCAGGACGAAGCGTCCGCTGTGCTCGAAGGATGTGGAAAGGTCGAACGCGATCGGGGATCTCGTGCGGATGGTGACCTCCGCCACCTCGTTGCGTTGCACGTCCCGTCTGGCCCGCTCTTCACCCAGGTTGGCCGCCGACACGATGCGATGGACGGCAGCGATCTCGCAGGCGACTTCGCGGGTTGCCAGGCGCAGGACGTAGCGTCGGCTGCCCTGTAACGGCCGCCTTCCGAGCCAGAAGACGTTGGCCTTCAACGCCGTCGACACGAGGGGGAGCGCGGCCTCATGCGAGGCGATCTCACCGCGCTCGACGAAGATCTGCTCGTCCAGCGTGACGCCGATCGACTCCCCCGCCTGCACCTCCACGGGAGGCGGCTCGATGTTGAAGGCCTCGATGCTCTTGACCATGGCTGTCTTGTTGGAGGGCGAGAACACGAGCCGGTCGCCCACCCGCAAGCGCCCGGCGGCGATGCGGCCGGCGAGAATCCGTCGGGCGTCGAATTTGTAGACGTCCTGCACCGGAAATCGGAGAGGCTTGTCGGCCCTGGCCGTCTCTTTCTTGAAGAGGCCTAGGCTGTCCAGCACCGTCGGCCCGCTGTACCAGGGCATCCGCTCGCTGGGCGAGGCGATGTTGTCCCCCATCTTCGCGCTCGCGGGCAGGACGCGGTCGGGGACGACATTCAAAGACGACAGGTATTCACGGTACTCCTTCTCAATACCGTCGAAGACATCCTGCCGGTACCCCACCAGATCCATCTTGTTGACCACGACCGCCACCTGCTTGACGCCCAGAAGGGAAAGCAACAGACCATGCCGTCTCGATTGATCCCGGACGCCTTCGAGCGCATCGATCACCAGGACCGCGGCCTCGGCTCTGGCCGCCCCCGAGACCATGTTCTTGAGGAACTCCTTGTGGCCCGGCGCATCGATGATGATGTACTGGCGTCCCCGCCATCCGAAGAACGTCCGCGCCGTATCGATCGTGATGCCTTGCTCTTGCTCTTCCAGGAAGGCGTCGAAGAGGAACGCGTATTCGAACTCCTTCCCCTGCTGCTGGCAGATCGCACGGACCTTGTCCAGCTTGCCGACCGGCAGGGAGTCCGTGTCGGCATACAGGCGTCCCAGCAGGGTCGACTTGCCGTGATCGACGTGCCCGACGATCACGATGTTCATATGCTCCGCCGCTTTTTCCTGAAGTACAGGCGTGGTTTCCGTGGTCACCGTCATCCTCTTCACTTCCTTCCCAATTTCAGCTGCGTCTTTTTTTTACTTTTAAATTTTCCCTTTTTACTTGCTGCTACATGTAGCCATCTTTACGCAGCAACTCCATCCCCCGGCCCTCATCCTGGGCGCGCCCGGACCGCTCCGCCACGTTGGTCTTCCTCAGCTCCTCGATAATGTCGTCCACGGTCCTGGCTGTGGATCGGATCGGGAACGTGCAGGGGGCGCATCCCAGGCTTCGGTATCGCGTGCCCTCGCCCTTATCCAGGTAGAGGTCGATGAAGGGAATGCTTTCCAGTTTGATGTATTCCCAAATGTTGATCTCCGTCCAATCCAGCAACGGATGGATGCGAATGTGCGTCCCGGGTGGAAAGAACGTCTTGTACTGGTCCCAGAGCTCGGGCGGCTGATCCCGGAAATCCCAATCGCTGTTCTTGTCGCGGGGTGAAAAATACCGTTCCTTCGCCCGCGTGCCCTCCTCGTCAGCGCGCACGCCCAGAATCAGTCCCGTATAGTGCTTGTCCCTGAGCACCTGCTTGAGCCCGTCCGTCTTGAGCGCGTTGCAGCAGGTAACGCGCCCGAGGGTGTGATTCATCCCGCCGGCCAGGGCTTCCGTGTTCTTCCCGATCACCAGGTTGAGCCGCCATTCGCGCGCAAGTCGGTCGCGATACTCGATCATCGCCGGAATCTTGTAGGTGGTGTCGATATGGATGAGCGGAAAGGGCACGTGGCCGAAGAACGCCTTCCGCGCGAGCCAGAGCAACACCGTCGAGTCTTTCCCCATGGACCAGAGCATCGCGAGGTTGCTGAAATGTTTGTAGGCCTCACGAAGAATGTAGACGCTTTGACTTTCGAGTTGCCGAAGATGGTTCATCGGGCCAATGCCTCCGTCGACGTGGGATTCTGCGTGACCGGCAAGCCGCCCGGCGCCTCGCCCAGTCGGGCCGCCGCCGCGCCACCGGAACTCCGGGCGCAGCGGCCCGTCTGAAGGGTCCCGAGCTTGCGTGCCGCGGCCCCGGATTCAAGCGCATGCCGGACAATGGGAAGCGCGGCTCGAAGGGAGGCGGCTTTCCCGGACGCATAGAGGAGGTGAGCGGCGTTCAGCAGGACCCAGTCGCGCTGACCACCTCGCACCTCGTTGGTGAGCAACCGCCGGAGCAACTCCGCTTCCTTGTCCGCGGACCCGGACGCCGGCCTGGCCATGACGCGTTCCTCCGCCGCCTCCAGTCCCACATCGCGTGGGTGAAGAGAGAACGGGGTCATGCGCTCCCCGCGCAGCTCGAGCGCCTTGGTGCCGGAGGAGATGGAGAGCTCTGACGTGCCCTCGACGCCTCGGACGATGAGGGCATGCTCCGCACGCAGCATCGTGAGGGCCTCACCGGTCTTTTCGAACTGGGCAGCCTGGGCGACGCCGATGACCTGGGCGCGCGCCCGCGCAGGATTCAGCAGGGTGGCCACCACGTGAAACACATTGCGCAAGCCGAACTCTCGGCGCAGATCGAGGAAGCGAGCCACGGGCGGGTGGTAGAGGGCGATGTCCAGGTACGCAAAGCCGAGTGAGGCGACGGCCGTAGCCGCGGCTGCGGCATCCCCATCCACCGGGAGGCCCAACTCCCCCAGGAGCGAGCCCGGCCCGGTCCCACCGTCCGCGGCGTCATGACCGTGCATGAGGATCGTCGCGCCAGCCGAGGCCGCTGTGATGGCGGCGGCGATCGAGGCGTGAAAGGTCTCGCGTTTTTCCCCGTACCACGGAAGGTCGACGAGGGGAAGGTCGCGGGGCACGGCCACGCGCGGGACATACTCTCGGGTCGTCGCTGTGAAGGCGGCCAGCTCCGCCACGGACTCGATCTTCACGCGCAGTCCCAGCAGCAACGCGCCCACCTGGGCGGGCGTGGCCTGCTGCTCGATCAGCATGCGCGCGGCCTGCTTCGCCTCCTCCCAGGTGAGGTCCTTGCTCGCCTTCTGTCCCTTACCGATTTTCGCGATCAGCTCGTGCATCAAAATGTCATCACCTGGTCCGCCGTCATGACTTCCTCTTTCCAGAAGGCCTCGGCCGCCTGCACCTCGTCCAACTCCGGGATCAGCTTGTCGATCGTCATCTCGAACAGCCCCAGGGAGCGTTGGCAGACGGAGAACTTGGCATCCCCGCGTTCCTTGATCTCACGCAGCAGGGCCGGCAGATCATCCCGTTTCTCTTCCTGCAGCATGTCGCGGATTTTCGACTCTCGCCCCTTGAACGCCTCCGAGAGAACGATGTCCCGCACCTTGTCCACGCTCAACCGTGCGACGGCTTCGTCCCTGAACAACATGCTGACTTGGACGCCCGATTCCGCCGCGATGCGGGCAAACTCACAGGCCTGCAGGAGGTTGTTGTAGGCCCCCCGCGTCAAAATGATCGCCACCTTCTTCACGTCCTTTACCTCTTGCTCCGGCTGCGTAGGGCGCGATTCCTTTGCACGAGGCCCCGAGCCTTTCTTGAGGATGATCTTCATTGATGAAGCCCGCACTCGGTCTTGGGCCGGTTTTGCCAGCGGCCCGAACGGGAATCCTCTCCGGGCTCCACCGGCGCCGTGCAATGGGTGCACCCGATGCTCGGGTAGTTCCGATCGTGCAGCGGGTTGTACGGGACCTCATGGACCTGGATGTAGGCCCAGACGTCCGCGGCCGTCCACTTCGCCAAGGGGTTGACCTTCACCAAGCCGAATTTGTGATCCCATTCGACCAGTCCCGCCTGTGCGCGCGAGGGAGCCTGGTCCCGACGAATGCCCGTGATCCACGCGTCGTAGCCACGTAGGACCCGGGACAGGGGCTCGACCTTGCGCAGGGCGCAGCAGCGGTCGGGATCACGCATCCACAAGGCCTCACCGTGCTCCCGTGCCTGCCGTTCCGGCGTCAGAAGCGACTTGACCTGCAGCACCTGCTCGGGGCGAAGGCCGTACCGTTCAATGACCCGGTCCCGTGTCGCGAGTGTCTCCGGGAACAGAAAATCCGTGTCGAGGTAGAAGAGCGGGGTGTCCGGCTTGAGGCGGTGAATCATGTCGACCAGGACCACGTCCTCTGCCCCGAAGCTGCACGCCAGGATCACCCGCGGAGTAAAGCGCTCCAGCGCATCGGCCAGGACATCCTGTGGCTGCCGTGCTTCGAAGGAATCGCTGAGCGCCTTCAGGTCAGCTTCCGTTGGTCTCACATTCGTCGACACGTTGGTGACGTTCTCCGCCGCATGGTGTGTTGAGTGATCTACCCCTCGACCTTCTCGACGAGGACCTTGTAGTGCTCGGCGCTCGGTTCGAGCGGTTCTTGCAGAAGGACCTTGTGTCCGTCGTTCTGCAAG
>JBFGRM010000002.1:0-36570 GCA_041563675.1 Nitrospiraceae bacterium
AACCGCCCCCGGACGCAGATGCCCCCGTGTCCCTTGGCCGTCTCCGACCGCTCGCCCCATTTGTTCTTCCAGGACAGCGGCGAGGTGACGCGGACGACCTCGGTGTCTTTGGTCTCGATATACATCTGACAGCCATCGCCGCAGTAGTTGCACGTCGTCATCGTCTTGCGCAGCTGCCAGGGTTTGTAGAGATACTTTGAATACTTGTTGGTAATCGCGCCGACCGGGCAGACCGCGAGGCAATCACCGCAGAACTCGCAAGACAGCGCCTGGTCGCCCTTGGCGACGACCTGCGTAAACCCGTCCTTCTTCATGAATTGCAGGGCATCGATCATCAAGACGTCTTTGCAGACATTGATGCACTCGCCGCAGGCGATACAGCGATTCATGTTGAAATCCAGAACCGGGCTGCGCGTGTCCTCCGGGATGTTCTTCTGCTTGGCGTTGGCCAGGTTCGTCACTTGATGCTGGAAGGCCATGTCCTGGAGCTCGCAGTGTCCGTCGGCATCGCATACCGGGCAGTCGAGCGGGTGCACGGACAAGTGCTTCTCGACGGCCTTTTTGCGGGCCTGGAAGAGGTCATCACCCTCGGTGCGGACCACCATGCCCGCCGTGGCCTTGGCGGTGCACGACCGCACCGGCGCCTTCTTGCCCTCCACCATGACGAGACACATGCCGCACGAGCCGAACGGGTCGAACGTATAGTGGTAGCACATCGCCGGCACGACCTTGCCGGTGCTGGAGACGACGTCGTAGAGCGACACGCCGTCCTTGGCGCTGACGGGACGACCGTCAATGGACAGCTCGATGGTCGCCGCCTCTGTATCGGGACTGGTGACTGGTTTCAATGCCATGACCTATTTCACCTCGCTAGTCGTGAAACGCTGGGCACAATCACTTTATTCTACTCTACGCTTCACGTTTCCCGCCTTCGCTGAAGCTACGACGCGCAGGCACGCCTGACGCCTCACGTCTTACCGATCACACTCTCCCATCACGATGTCGTACGTTCCGAAGATGGTGACCGCATCGGCGATCATGTAGCCCCTGGACATGTGATCGAACGCGCCCATGTGAATGAACGAGGGCGCGCGAATCTTCAAGCGATAGGGCTTGCCCCCGCCCGTGCTCACGATGTAGAAGCCCAGCTCTCCCTTGTGGGCCTCGGTGCCGCAATAGATCTCGCCCGGCGGCGCGTCGAACCCCTGGGTGAACAGCTTGAATTGCTGAATCATCGATTCGAGGTTCGTCAGCACACGGTCCTTCGGCGGGAGCGTCACGCTCGGGACATCGGCCATGACGGGCCCGTCGGGCAGCCGGTCGAGACATTGCCGGATGATCTTGACGCTCTCGTACATTTCCATCACCCGGATCCAGTATCGATCGTAGGTGTCCCCGTTCTTCCCCACGGGGATGCTGAATTCACATTTGGGATAGGCGCCGTAGGACTCGTACTTGCGGAGGTCGTAGTCGACGCCGGATCCGCGCAGGGTCGGCCCGCTGAGCCCGAAGCTCAACGCGTCCTCGGCCGAGATGACTGCGACACCTTTGGTGCGAGCCAGCCAAATGCGGTTCTTCTCCAAAAACACCACGTACTCGTCGATCTTGGGCGGGAAGTAATCGATAAAGCGGCGCAGCTTCTCCACAAGGGAGGGCGTGAGGTCGCGCTCCACGCCTCCGATGCGATACCAGCTCGTGGTCAGCCGGGCGCCGCACAGCTCGTCGAACCAATCGAGCAGGATCTCCCGGTCGCGAAAGGTGTAGAAGAACACGGTCATGGCGCCGATATCGAGCGCCTGCGTGCCGAGCCAGAACTGATGGCCGATGATCCGCTGGACCTCCGCCACGATCGTCCGGAGATGCTCGGCCCGGTCCGGAACCGTGATGTTCATCAGCTTCTCCACCGCCCGGCAGTAGGCGAAGTTGTTGTACATCGCGCACACGTAATCCAGACGGTCCGTGTGGGGAATGAACTGGTGGTAGGTCCCCTCCTCCGCCAGCTTCTCGACCCCTCGGTGGAGAAAGCCCATCACGGGCGTGGACTTGGTGATGCGTTCCCCCTCGAGCTCAAGAATGACCTTCAGCACCCCGTGGGTGCTGGGATGTTGCGGCCCCATGTTGAGGAGCAGTTCCTCGGTCCGCAGGGTCGGAAGAGTCGGACTCTCCGGACTGTCGGGATCGACTTTGTAAACCGTTGTGCGCTGGTCTTCGTACTTATGCATCTTTACAACCGTCACGTGTGCCTGCCCGCCGTAGCCTCAGCGAAGGCGTGACGCGTGAACCGTTATTTTGGCGCCTCGTTGAGAAACTCGAAGGTATCGCGCCAGCCTTTGCCGCGCGTCGGGAAATCCTTGCGCAGCGGATAGCCCTCGTCGTATTCGTCCGGCATCAGGATTCGGCGGAGGTCCGGATGATTTCGGAAACGGATGCCCATCATGTCGTACACTTCGCGCTCCATGAACTCGCATCCCTTCCACAGGTCGGCCAGAGAATCGATTTCGCAATCGGACTCGGGCACGCGGGCCTTGAGCCTGAGGCGGTGACGCTTGCGGATCGAGTAGACCTCCCACACCACCTCGAACCGCTCCTCGTCGTCCGGCCAGTCGACCGAGCTCACATGCACCAGGTAGTCGAAGTCCATGTCGGGCTCTTGGCGCAGCATCGTCGCGACCTTGTGTACGAACTCGCGACGCACCGTCACCGCCAGGTCGCCGCGCCACTCCGCGGCTGCCACGAACCCCTGGGGGAACTCTTCACGGATACGGTCGGCCAGGTGCTGCACGTCGGCCTTTGCCTCCCCTTACATTCTTACCTGTTCGGGTTGTCTGGTGAACACCCGCCGCTGCATGATCCGGTCTTGCAGCTTCAAGACGCCGTCGAAGAGCGCTTCGGGCGTAGGCGGACAACCCGGAACGTAAATGTCGACCGGAACAAAGCGGTCCACGCCCTGGACGACGGCGTAACTGTCGTAAATATTGCCCGACGTGGCGCAGGACCCCATCGCGATCACGTACTTGGGCTCCGGCATTTGATCGTAAATTTTCCTGATCACCGGCGCCATCCGGCGGCACACGGTTCCCGCCACGATCATCAGGTCGCTTTGCCGCGGAGAGGCGCGGAACACGCCGGCTCCGTAGCGGTCCATGTCGTAACGGGAGGACACCGCAGCGATCATCTCGATCGCGCAGCAAGCCAACCCGAAGGTCATCGGCCACAGCGAGCCCTTCCGCGCCCAATTGACGGCCTTCTCCACCGTCGTCGTAATGACGTCGGGCTGTCCGTCCTTTTCGTGCTGTCCGATCTGAATCAATCCCATCTAAACCTCAGCGCTCCTCGCTCAGTGCTTCTCGATCAGTCCCATTCCAGGGCGCCCTTGCGCCACGCATAGACGTAGGCAAGGACAAAGAGTCCGATGAAGATCATCATTTCCACGAGGCCGATGATGCCGATATCCTTGAATGCAACGGCCCATGGGTAGAGGAAGATGATCTCGATATCAAAGATCACGAACAGCATGGCAAAGATGTAATAGCGGACCGGAAACGGAATCCGGGCATCCGAAAAGGGCTCGGACCCGCATTCATAGGGGCTGAGCTTCTCGGACTCCGGATACCGGGGCTGCAGCAGGTAGCTGATCACCAGAGTCCCGACACCAAAGGCGGCCACGATCACGATAAACAGCAGCACGCCCACATATCGGGACAGATAGTCGAGAACCAGCTCCGATCCCGTCACCACTCTCCTCGCCCTTGCCTAACCCCGCGCTAGTCCATCAACTTTCCACAGGAACTGCCATCCTAGGCTGATGGTCCAAAGTAAATCAAGCGCACAAAGGACCTACAAAAAGAGCCCAAAGGCCCTAGCTTTTCAGGTGCTTGGGAAATACAGCGTGGGCTTGGGAGGGAGGTGGAATGTCAGGCCAGGACCGACACACAAAGCGGGGTGGCGCCGGGGCAGGTGCTCACTTTTTCATCTTGTGCTCGGGCGTCCGCAGGCCCTCCGGTGCCTTCCCGGATCGAGCATCCCACTCCGCTTCCAGGGGAAATGAGGCCTTGACCTTTCGCCGGCGATGAATCTGGGTCTCGATCCGCTTGCGCGGGAGTGGGCTTGGTGGTGTGTCTTCTTGCGCGCGGTCTTTCTCACTCATGGGCTCACCCCGCCTCCGTTTCCCGGGACCGGCGTCCTCGCACCGGACGAGCGTGACGGGCCCTCCGACCGAGGCTGGAACGGGTAAGCCGGGGGGCCTTCATTTGATCCGGGTTGCACGTCATACAGCTTCTCATTGCCGTTGATTCCGTCCTCCTCGGGGTCCGACCACATCTCGCCGCGGTGCGGCTCGAATTCACCGTTCGAGTCCAGATCGACCCAGTAAAACAACGGGTTGGCCATGGTCAACACGACGGGGTTCCCGAATTCATTCATCCAGACCTTATACGTTCGCCTGGCGGTCATGAAATCGATCTTCCCCAAGCCCGCCATGTCGAACTGCCTGAAAAACATATCGTTTCTCCAGTCGTAATAGGCCTTGACCTCGCGCGCGTCGTATTCTTCCGGCTCTTGGGGAATGGAGGCGAGATCGGCGGCCGTCCCCGGCAAGACCATGAGAAACAGAGCCCACAGGGGGCCGAGGCCGGCTACGGTCCTGACGGGTCCGTGGGAGCTCATCGTGGTCACGGGTCCTGGTCAGCGTCCGCCCAACAGGTTGGCCTCGACGCACCGGGGAATTGACCATATCACCGCGGTCACGAGCGAGTCAAACCTCGCCATTTTACGCAACTTTCTTGACAGTGGGCAGCGATTTGCTATGTTCACATGCGAAGCCCCATTGTCCCTACCCGGAGGTCACTGCACGTGCGGCACATACTGTTTCTCCTTTGTCTTGGGACGGCCGGTTTGCTCGCGGCCCCACCTGCATGGTCGGCTCTGCGTGGCCTCGATCGCGTCCAAGTCGGGGAGGGAGCCTTGGCCTTCTCATCCGGATTTATTCGCGAGGCGCTCCCCGTGGTCGGAACGGTCAGCGCCATTACGGGCGACAACCAAACGACCGGAAATCGACGCCTCCTCGGCAAAGACGACCGGATCTACATTGACCCCTCCGCGGACGACGCGATCGCACTCGGAGACGTGCTGACCATCTACAGACCCGTCCACGAAGTCTTTCACCCCCAGGACCGCAGCTACCTAGGCAACTTGTTCAACATTGTCGGTATCGTCAAGGTGATTGACGATTTGGAGCGTCCTGTGACCGTCAAGGTGCTGCGCGCATTCGGATCCATCTTCCCCGGTGACCGCGCCATGCTATTCGAGGGTCCGGCCCGTCCCGCCCCGAGGGAGCCCGAGGAGGTGTTCGACGGGGTCGGCATGATCGTGGACGTTCCCCCCAGCCAGACATTGATTGCACAGGGACACGTCGTCTACATCGATCGTGGCAGCGACGACGGGTTGCGGCCGGGTGACGAGCTGATGGTGTTTCGCGAGAGCCGCCGGCTGCCAAGGCGCAACATCGGCGAGCTGAAGATCCTGGCCGTCGAACCGGAGACGGCGACGGCGCTGATCACCACCTCCCGCTTTGTCCACCTGCGCGGCGACCGCTTTGAGCTCAAGCGCAGCGCGCCGCAGCTCGTGATGGATCCGGAAAGCGAAGATCCCGAAGTGGCGGATCTGGATGAGCCGGAGACGACCGAAACGTCCGAGACGCCTGACGAGGTCGAAGTGGCAAGTGTCGTCGATCCGGGATCGGTTGAGGGCACGTCCGATCAGGAGGCACGCCTCGTCCTCGAGGGATTGCTGGATCAGCTGGTGTTCGAGTCGGGGGAAGTCGCGATCCGTCCCGAAGGAAGGCACACGCTCGATCGGATCAGCGCGGTGCTGAAAGAAGTGACGGACAAGAAGATCCAGATTCAGGGCCACACCGATAATGTCCCGATCGGTCCCAGCCTCAAGAACACCTACCCATCCAATTGGGAATTGTCCCAAGCGCGCGCGAGAGAAGTCGTTCGCTACTTGGTTGAGGAGGCTGGGGTCAACGCGGAGAAGGTCTCGGTCGTCGGCTACGGGGATACCCAGCCGGTGGCCAGCAACGCCTCAGAGGAGGGCCGCATCAAGAACCGCCGCGTCGAGATCCTCGTGCTCAAGCCCAAGTCTTTGGAGCCGACCCCCGACGAAGCCCCTGCGATGCCGGGGGAATCAGTCCCGGAGTCGCCGGTGGACGAGCCTGTCGGCAGCGAATATGATCAGGTGATCGGAGACCTGTCGAGCCTCGAAGGCAGCGCCGTCGCGCCTCCGCCTTCCGACATTCCGGTTGACGCGCTTCCCGGCGAAGTGCCGCCCGAATCCGACCCCGTCCCTGTTCAGTAGGACGCGTGAGGCCGGGCGACCAGCCAAGGGCTGCTCAGCGCGTCGCGCGAATCCGCCTCATTGTCCAGCGTCCCCGGCCTTGCTAGAATGCGGCATGCCCGGCCCCCCGCCGCTGGTGGCTTCCTTACCGTCGACCGCCGTTCCCCAGTTCGCCGATGTGGCGGTGCCGCGCCGTTTACATCGAACATTCACGTATCGCGTGCCCGACCACCTCGGGCACCGCGTGCGCATCGGAAGCGTGGTCCGCATCCCGTTCGGCTCGGCGACGCTGAGCGGCATCGTCGTGGCGGTCTCCCCCACCCCTCCCCGGCTCCTGTCGACCTCCGGCCCCACCGCCAAACGGTTCCGCGACATCCTGGCCTTGGACGACGGCGAGGACTCGTCCGGGATCGACCTCACGCTGCTCCGGCTGGCGCGCTGGATGTCCGAGCACTACCTCGCGCCGGTCGGGCAGTGCGCGCGTCTCATGATGCCCCCGCACGACCACCGCGAGGCCCGCACGTCGTATCGCATGACCGATGAAGGACGAGCCGCCATGAAGGCAGGGGTCGACATGTCATCGACCTGTCGCGAGGTCGCGCGCCGCCTGGCTCCCCGCCGCAAGGGACTTCGATTGATGACGCTGCGCCGCAGCGTCACGGGCTCCGTCGGCAGCGCGTTACGCGAGATGACGACCCGCCGCTGGATCGAGGAATGCGGACCGCAGGTCGCCTCTGGCGACCCGGCCGGGGGCGCGCCCGCGACAGTCGGCCGCGGCAAGACCACCGGTCTCGCGCGCCCGACAGCCGCCCGCGAAGCGGCGACGGCTGAGACAGTTCCGGGTGGTTCGTGGGCTGATCGCGTGCAGAGCGTGCTCCGGGGCGATGTCTGGACCCCCATCCTCCTCCACGCGCCGCACCAGGCGCGGGCGGCGCACCTGCGCGAAGCCATTCAGGCCGTGGTGGTGTGCGGGCGCACGGCACTGGTGGTCACCGGAGAGATCGATCGCGCGCTCGCGCTGTACCAGGATCTGGCAGCGCGATGGGGTGACCGCGTGCAAGCGCTGCATGGCCGCATGCCGGCGGCAGCGCGGGCGGAGGTCTGGCACAGGCTCCGACAGGGCGGGGCGGACATCGTGGTGGGAACGCGATCGGCTGTCTTTGTGCCGATCCCGAAGCTTGGGCTCATCGCGGTGGAGGACGAGGAGGCATCGTCGCTGAAAGACGAGCAAGCCCCTCGCTATCACGCGCGCGAGGTGGCCTGGTTTCGCGCCCGCGAGCACCGCGCTGTCCTGCTCTTGGGGTCGGCGCATCCGGCGCTGGAGACCCTGACGGCCGTCCGCGCCCAAGGCATCGTGCTCTCATCCGGGCCCGCGCCGTCGCAAGCTCCGGCCGTCGAGCTCGTGGACCTTCGGCGGGTTCCCTTTGGGACGAGCTTGTCGGAACGGATGATCGAAGGAATCGGCTCCGCGCTGGCCTCGGGCGCCGGCGTGGTCCTCTACCACAACCGGAAAGGGTTCGCCCCCATGCTGACGTGCCGTGACTGCGGCGGGGCGCCACGCTGTCGGCACTGCCGCGTGACCGTCACGTATTACCGCGAGACCGCACGACTCCGTTGTCACTCCTGCGGCGACACGGCTCCTGTTCCCGAGCGCTGCCCTGACTGCTTGGGCGCGCGCCTGGAGCCCTTCGGCCTCGGCACCGAGGGTTTGGAGGTCGAGGTGCGGCGGCGGTTCCCCGCGGCACGACTCGCCCGTCTCGATCGTGCCTCGCTGCACGGGTCGGCGGTGCTGAAGGTCCTGCGCGACAAGATTCGCGCGGGCGCGATCGATATTGTGATCGGCACGCAACTGGTGTTTCGGGGCGAGGCCATTCCGCAGGTGGGGTTCGTGGGCGTCCCGTTTGCAGACCTCGGGCTGCACCTCCCCGACTTTCGAGCGGCGGAAAAAACCTATCGGGCCCTGCTGGACGCGGTCGGCCTGGCGCGCGGCGCCGACGCCGGTGGACGCGTCGTCCTCCAGACGTCACTTCCCGCTCACCCGGTCATGGCAGCGTTGGCGAGTGGCGATGCGAGCCATTTTTATGATGCGGAATTGTCCGTCAGGGAAGCGCTGGACTACCCGCCGTTCGGGACGCTCATCATCTTGCACGTGTCCGGCAGAGACGGCAGAGCCGTCGACGCTGCCTCGCAGGCCTGGGCGGAGTCCTTACGCGCTGCCTCCGGCAGCGGGCCCCGGGCAGGGCACCTTCCAACGGGGGCCGCGGGCGGGACCCTCGGCGGGGTGACCATTGCGGGGCCGATCACCGCCCCGCCGCGCCGCCGGGGCGGTCAGCATCGGAGCCAGCTCCTCTTGCGGGGGCGGGACGGGGACGCGATGCGCCGTGCCGTGCGGTTGACCGTGGAGCAGATGGAGCGCCGGAGAGAGTGGCGCGAAGTCAGGTTCGAAGTCGACGTCGACCCCGTCGAGTTTTAGGCGGATGATCAGCGAGACCGTCGGCCCTTCTTGCCGGTCCGGCCCTGCGGCGTGCCTGTGGAGTCGGCGCGCGTGCCGGCCGTCTCCTGTCGCTTCGCCCAGTTGAAGATGCCGTAGGAGAAGCTGATCCAGAAGATGGCGAAAAACAATCCGAACAGCAGAGCGTTCAGGATCTCAACCATCTGTTGATCGGAGGGATCCCCCGTTCCCAAGCGGACCCGGATCATCGTGACGATCGGCCAGGCGACACTCTCCACTCCCACCAGGAGCGTGGCCCACGCCCAGACGCGCGCAATGCTGCCTCCGACCCAGAGGAGAAAGGCGGCGACGGTAAGGAGGACGACAGCGACCGCAAGCCACTCGCGCCAGATGAGCCAGAATCCAATTCCCACGACGAGGCTGCCGGCGACGGCGTTGATGATAATGAAGGGCGAGGCGGGCTTACCGGGAGTCGAGTCAGTCATGCCGGTGCGGTGAGATTGATGGCGCCAATGAGCCGTAGCTGTTCATGGTGGGCGATGGCCGGACCGCGGGCCCCAAGCCGCGAACCTCAACTCTGCGTACGACGTGCAGTGTGAAACCATCGTGCTGACGATGTCAATCGCGAAATCCGGACGAGCCGTGACCGGCTGACCGGAGAGGAGTGACGATGCCACGAGTGCTCGTCTTCACCGATCTGGACGGCTCGCTCCTGGACGCGACCACCTATGCGTTCGAGGCCGCGCAAGAGGCGCTCGAGACTTTGCGGGTGCGCGAGGTTCCCCTCATTTTGGTCTCGAGCAAGACACGGGCCGAGATGGAACCGCTGCGTTTCGAGCTCGCCAACCTCCACCCCTTCGTCGTCGAGAACGGAGCGGCCACCTATCTTCCCAAGGATCTCTTCGAGGACCCGGTCCCCTACGCCCTGTTTCGCGACCCGTATCTGGTGATCGAGCAGGGAACCACTTATGCGATGGTCCGGAGCGGGCTGAAGGAGATCGCGCAGGCCATCGGGCACCCGCTGCGGGGGTTCGGCGATATGTCGACCGAAGAGATTGCGGAGCGCACCGGCCTTAGTGAACGCGAGGCGGTCCTGGCGAAACAACGTGAGTACGATGAGCCGTTTCTCGTCGAGGATTCGGATGAGCTGGTCGAGCGGATCGAGCGGGAAGCGGACGCGAAGGGACTGCGGGTCACGCGCGGAGGACGCTTCTGTCACCTCAGCGGCCGGGTCGACAAGGGCGATGCGTGCCGGCAAGTCATCGAGTGCTACCGGCGTCAGTGGAAGGCGGCGGGCGGCGAGCTGATCACGATCGGACTGGGTGACGGTCCCAACGACCTTTCCATGCTCGCCGTGGTGGACCGGCCCGTGGTCATTCCCCGACCGGACGGCTCGATCAATCCCGCCCTGCAGTCCCCGGTGTTCCGCGCGGCGCCGGCCCCCGGGCCCACCGGTTGGAACCGTGCCGTGCTCGAGCTCATCGGCGAGTCCTGACCGGCCGTCACCGTACTGTCGCCGGCTCCCTCTCTGGGGTCGTGGCCCGGATCAGCCGCTCGATCGTCAGGCCCTGGACCAAAATCGAGAACACGACGATGACGTAGGTGGCGCCGACAATGGCGTCGCGGAACTGTCCGGGTGGCAGCGACAGCGCCATGGCGACGGAGATCCCACCGCGCAACCCGCCCCAGGTCAGGATGATGGCGGCGTAGGGGCTGAACGTCCGCCACAGCCGGAACAGGTGAAGCGGCACCGCGACGCTGATGAAGCGCGCCGCCAGCACGATTGGAATTCCGATCAGCCCCGCCGCGAGATACCGTCCCTCGAACGTCAGTGCCAGGATTTCCAAGCCGATCAGCACGAACAAAACCGCGTTGAGCAGCTCGTCCACAAGCTCCCAGAACGTGTCGAGATACTGTCGCGTGGTCTCGGACATCGCGCTGTGCCTGGCATGGCTCCCGATCACCAGGCCCGCCACGACGACGGCAATCGGCCCTGACATATGCAACGCGTCCGCGAGGGCATAGCCACCCATCACCAGGGCCAGGGTGAGGAGGATCTCCACGCGGTAATCGTCGATCGTCCTCATCATCGTCGCGGTCAGGAAACCGAGCGCTGCTCCCAGCAGCGCCCCGCCACCCACCTCCTCGAGGAAGAGCAGCCCGACGTCAGCCGGGTCGGTCATGCCCCGGGTCGCGACCCCGAGCAGGACGAGGAATACGACGACCCCGACGCCGTCATTGAACAGCGACTCCCCGACGATCTTGGTTTCGAGGGATTTGGGCGCGCCCGCTTTTTTGAGAATGCCGAGAACGGCAATGGGATCTGTCGGGGAGATCAGTGCCCCGAACAGCAGACAGTACAGGAACGGAATCTCTACATCGATGAGCCCAAAGGCGTAATACGTGAGGACGCCAACGAGGCAGGTGGAGAGGGCAACGCCCACGGAGGCCAGGGTGCCGATGAACCATTTCTGACCGAACAGGTTCCGGACATTGAAGTGGAGCGCACCGGCAAACAGCAAGAAGCTCAGCAGACCGTGCATGAGCGTTTCGTTGAAGTCGATGCGCTGCATGAACGCAACGGCCTGCCGGTGAACGGGTATCCCGATCGTCCCGAGCGCCACCATGATCAGGGAGAACGAAAGCCCGAGGGCCATGAGACCGATGGTGGCGGGCAGCTTGAGGAACCGCTCGTTGACGTAGCTGAACAAGGCGGCGAGGCAGACCAGAACCGTGATGGTCTCAACGAGACTCATGGGCGCGTGCTCCTCGTGTCAGATGGTCATCCGACGAATGCCCGCGGAGAAATGCGCGCGCTCCTCACCCCCGGTCAATCGCTGGCGAGACTCTTTGGGGAGGCCATCGCCGGGGCACCCTCGTCAATGCGCCGGCGCTCAACGACAAGCCCGGCTGTCATGTAGAGCACCGAGAGGGCGATCACGGTCACCGCGTACATGGGAAAGTGTTCCGTATCGGGAATGCCCGCGCTGGCTGGGAGAAAGGCCATGACGGCCGTCGCGAGTCCCCGTGGGAGCATGGCCGTGATGATGCGCCGTTCGCCTTTGGTCCAGCCGCACCACGTTCGTCCGAACGCCTCCGTCACCAGCCATCGGACGGCGAGACCAAGCGCGAAGAAGCTGACGCCCGCCAGCGCCGTGATCCAGGTCAGCGTGGCGAAGTCGAGCAGGAGTCCGAGCAGGACGTAGAAAAATGTGCGCACCAGAAACGAGAGCTCCTCGTTCAGCCGTTTGACGAACGCATCGAGGGCGAAGTGAGCCTGGTCGAGCTGGTAGCCGATCGCCCGACGCAGGGGGCCGGCCAGGTGCCCCACGAGCGTCTCCATGTTGCCGAGCACCAGGCCGAACAAGAGGATGGTGATCGCGCCGTTGGCACCGATGACTTCGGCCAGATCGTAGAGCACGAGGATGGCGGCCAGCGTCAGCATATACGAAAGGGTTTGTCCCTGGAGCCAGCTCAGGAGACGTGCCCACAAGGCTCCGGCAACGGTCGCGAGCACGGCGGCGATCACGAAGGCGTAGGCCATGTCCGTGAGCATGCGATGCTCGTTCGTCGGGTCCGTCATGGCGTTCATGAAGCCCAAGGCGGCCACGATCACGAACACGTTGACCACGGCCGACTCGAGGGTGACGAGGAGCTTGACCGGCTCCGAGACTTGCGTGAGCCGCCCGATCACCGGCATGACGATGGAGGCGGCGGTGCCGCCCAGGATGCATCCCAAGAGAAGACCGTGCAGCCACTCATGGCGGAGCACCACCACGTCGAAGGTGGCCGTCGCGACAACGGACAGCGAAAAGACCACGATGGTGTAGAGGAGGGAGACAGGTGTCTCCCGCAAGACCTTGGCGAGCTGGAGGTTCAGCCCCCCGTCAAAGAGGATGATCAGCAGCGCGAGGGTACCGAAGTACGGCGCCACGGTCATCACGCTCGCAGGAGCGATGAGACCCAGGACGGGGCCCAGGAAGACGCCCAGCCCGACGAGGAAGAGCACGCTCGGGATCCCTGTTTGCCTGAGAAACAGCTCCCCGGCCAACCCAATGAGGATGATGATCCCGATAAGCCCAAGGACGGCGTGAACGCTCAGTGATTCCATTCACATCCACATCACGCGGGGAGAGGCAGATCCTGATCCTGAAGCCCTGAATAACATAAGACCTTGTTTTCTCATAGTTAAATTTCTTGTTGACAGGGAGGGGCGAGATCAATAGAATGACCGAACAGTCGGACATGACCAAAGATATGATAATGACCAAAAAGCCATATCAGAATGAACAGTCCGTCACGAGCCTTCGCGTGCGCCGCCGTCGTGGCAGCCTCAAGCTGTGCCGGACGAGCCCGGGCAGAATTCGAAGGACCGGGTTAAGGCGGGTGAACTGGAAAGGAGGTCAGCGATCATGAATAAGATGACCTTCGGCAGCCTCGCTTTTCTGACCGGCATCCTGGCAGGGGCCGGCACCGGTCTCCTGACGGCACCGCAGACCGGAGCCAGGACGCGGAGGCAATTGCGCCATCTTGCTGAGGACGTCGGGGAACGCACGACTGAACTGGTCCACGATGCGAAAGGAACGTGGGATCGAGCTGTGCGGCAGACACGTGGCTGGACCCGATGACGTGTGTGCGATGCACGACACAATAAAGGAGGAGGAATGTATGCGATGCGCACGATGTGACGGCTTGATGACACCCTACGAGTTGATGGATTTGCTCGATTCGATCGAGGTGACCTGCGAGGCCTTTCGTTGTCTCAACTGCGGTGAGATCGTGGATCCCGTGCTCGTTGAAAACAGGTCCAACCCGGAGCATGTCGCGGCGGGGCGCAGCAAGCGCCGCTGGACGGGCGTCCTGGCGGCCTAGAGAGCCGGTGCGTGAGGCAGTGAAGGGCTCCACTCAGCCGCCGACCCCTCAGCAGAGGCGTGCGCTCGGCTGTGGCTGGGGCACGGTGCCCGGGTCCGCCGGCCACAAAGGTCCACGCAGAAGGACATTGCGCACCAGGGTGGGCGACAACAAGGAGGTCAGAATGATTCGGGACTTAATGTGGGGAACGGTCCTGGTGGCGGTCGCGGTCATGACGTTTGTCGGGTATATCGCGCTCTTCAACTAACCCCCAGCTTCACCTGTCTTCCCTTCGTCAGCGTTCAGCTCCGTGTTGACGACAGCCACGAACTCAGTCATCGAGAAGGGCTTCTGCAAGGTCCGCTTGGCGCCTAGCAGCTTGGCGACATCCAGAAAATCCGGGATGTTCATCTTGACGTTCCCCCCCGTCATGGCGATGACTTTTGCGTCGGGGAACTCTCGTCGCAGCTCGATGATGGCTTCCAGGCCGTCCTTGTCCGGCATCAGGATGTCCATGACCACCAGGTCCGCGGGTGCCGTTCGATACCGCAGCAGACCCTCCCGTCCGCTCCGCCCCTCGCTGACCTCGTAGCCGGCCTGCTCCATGCTCGCCCTCAGAAGGCGACGCATCTGGTCATCGTCGTCGACGATCAGGACCGACTGCATGGCTTTGATAATCCTGTCTGCTACGGGTGAAGTCGAGGAGGCCGTCCAACCGGCTCTGCGAGCCGCCAGGGGCCGATGGAGAGGCGGCATGGTCCAGTGCCCGCCTGATGGCCGGCGCCAGGTCACGCAGGAGCAAGGGCTTCGGGAGAAATGCGCTGACTCCCAGGGCGTGGGCCTTGTCGGGGTTCATCGTATGGCTGAAGCCGGTCATCATGAGCACGGGAAGGTCAGGCCGAATGGTGAGGACGTCGTGGACGAGGGTCTCCCCGGTCATTCCAGGCATGGTGTGATCTGTGATCATCAAGTCGAATTGCTGCGGCATCAATTGGAACGCGCGGAGCGCTTCGCTGGGGCTGGTCCGCACGATGACCTCGTAGCCGAGGGATTCGAGCATGTCGCGGCCAAGCTCCGCGAGCGCCGGCTCGTCCTCGACGAGCAGCACACGCTCGGATCCGCGCGGGAGCGCGTCCGGCGGCAGCGGCTCTTCCGAGACCCCCTGCTCCGCCAGGGGCAAGAAGATTTCCAGAGCCGTCCCCTGCGCGGGGGTACTCTCCAGGTACACGGCGCCCCCATGGTGAAGGACGATACCCCGCACGACGGCCAGGCCCAGTCCGATTCCCTCCCCCTCCGGCTTGGTCGTAAAAAACGGCTCGAAGGCCTGCGCCTTCACTCTAGCCGGCATACCGCAGCCGGTGTCGCGGACAGTCAGACGCGCGTATCGCTTCGCCCGCAGAGCAGGCCGGACGCGGGCCAGCTCGGGTGTGACCGACACCGCGCCGGCCTGTATCTCCAGCGTGCCCTGGCTGCCACGCATCGCGTGTTCCGAATTGGCGCACAGGTTCGCGAGCACCTGACGCAACTGAGCCGGGTCGCCAAGCACGGGGGGCAGGTCGGGCTCGATGGACTGCTTCAGCTCGATCGTGGCGGGTAGTGAGGGCCTGATCAGCTTGAGGGTCTCGTGGACGACCTCCTCGAGGCGGATGGGTGACAGGACAGATTCCGTTTGCTGGCTGAAGGCCAGCACTTGATGAATCAGGTCCTTGGCCCTTCCCCCGGCCTTCATGATGTGCTTCAGATGTCGCCGAGCCCGGCTCGCCGCGGGGATCGTCGGGAACGCCAGCTCGGTATAACCGAGAATGGCGGTCAGCGTGTTGTTCAGGTCGTGCGCAATCCCGCCCGCAAGGCTCCCCAGCGCCTCCCTCCGCTGCGCTGTCCGGACCTGCCGGACGAGATCCTCGATTTCCAGTTCAGCGCGGGACCGTGCCATCGCTTGTCCCGTGAGAGCCGCGAAAGAGGCGAGCATCGGCAGCAGCGAAGGGTCGGTGGCGGGGTTCTCGACACCGAAGAACTCGGCGACCGCGATGATCTTGCCTTCGCTCTTCACCGGCTGCGCGATGACGCCACCCCTGTGCGAGGCGGGGTTTCTCGGCACCCAGTCCATCTCTTGGGCGACATCCGCGCTCCACTCCGGCTCGCCCTTGCACCAGGCGCGTCCGATGACGCCTTCCCATGGCTTGCACGTCGATCGCCGATGCGCGGCCGCCATTTGATCGAGCGTGGCTCCGGCGGCAACGTGCGTCTGATAACAACGCAGCTCGTTGGTCTCCGCATCGACGGTCCAGAGGGATCCGACGGACCACTCGCAATGCTCGCAGATGATCTGCAGCACATCCCGGGCACAGTCGGGTGTGAGCCGCGCCGACGTCGCCAGAAGCTCTGCCAACGGCTCCCAGCTCGCCCGACGCCGGGCGTCCCGTTTCGTGCGGGTCAGGTCCTCGCACGTGAACGCGCAGTGGGGGGCCCCGCCGAGAACCAGATCGCGGATGCTCACGCTCAATGGGATCGGGGCGCCGTCCTTTCGGATACCGACCGTCTCGCAGGGCGCGGGCTCCGGCGATCCGGTCTTGAGGGCATGGTGAAGGCTCTTTGCGGAGGGCAGGATTCTCACCACCGGTTGGTTCTGCAGCTCATCGGGCTCATAGCCGAAGAGATGGGCCGCAGCAGGATTGATCGTTCGAATACTGCCCTGCTCACTGGTGACGAGCAGAGGCTGCGGAATGATTGGGACGAGGACGCTGATCAAGGACTCCGCAGTCTCCACTGAGGGGTGGGCGGTGTTGGAGAGGAACCTCGCTTGAATCTCCCAGATCGTATGGGTGTGGCGACCCCGGCGGTCTCGAAGGGCCGTGAGGATCAGATCGCTCGGCAGCGCCTTGCCGTCGCGCGCGTAGAGGGTGGCCTGCGTTCGGCAGGAACGGCCCTCACGCAATGCGGCCTGCACCAGTTTCGTGGCCTGCGGCTCGGTCTCAGGTCCTTCCAGGAGCCGGGTGCTGCGGCCCAGGACGCCCCGACCCTCGTAGCCAGTCATGCGGGTAAAGGCGGGATTCACGGCGATGATGGGGTGTTCGGGCCGTTGGGCATCGGTAATGAAGACGGCGCTGCCGACCACGTCCATCGCGCGATCGAGCACGCTCAGTTGACGACGCACGCGTGCGAGCCTCAGCCCGAGCCACACCGACAAGAGGGGAAACAGCGCGCCGATCAGCACCACCGTACCGAATGTGAGCCAAGAGATCACCTGCGGCCAAGAGGCTGAGTTCGCCGGTCCCATGGCAGCAACGAGGCTCACCATGTGAGATACGTCAATGGTCACGTGCAATGGGCTCGAACCTCTACGTTACAGAGTGAGTGTGACAATGAATGATGGGTAAGAGAGGAAAAACTGCGACGGCAGACTGTACCGGCAAGAGTGACGCGGGGGACCAATGATTCGAATGACAGATGGGCCTCCACTTCCGACCGGATCACGGCGGCGTGGGGAGGGAACGCCGACCCCCTTTCACGCAAAAACACGTATATAAATATTCTATAAGGAAATGGCAGATCCGGTTAGAGCAATCTGGGTCGAAAAGAAAATATTAATGACCCTAGGCTTGCAGGGCCGAATGGCCCTATTCAGGCTGTCGTTTGGCGAAGAAGACGGCGGCTTGGGAGCGGCGGGAGATATTGAGCTTTTGGTAAACGTTGGCGAGGTAATTCTTGACGGTCTTCTCACTCAGGCCCAGCGCTGTGGCGATCTCCTTGTTGGTCTTCCCCTCGGCGACATGAGAGACGACGGCCTGCTCCTGCGGAGAGAGGGATTCCAGCTTGGAGCCGGGGGAGGGAGCCGACATCCCTTTCAGCCATTCGAGCGCACGCTTGGTCACGACCGGGTCCAGGATGGAATGCCCGCTGGCGACGATGCGGATGGCCCTCAACAGGGTCTCGGCCTCGATCTCCTTCAGCAGGTAACCCTGCGCGCCGGCCAGGATGGCGGCGAGCACGGTGTCGTCGTCGGCGTAGGAGGTCAGAAACAAGACTTTGGTGCCGGGTGAGACCTCGTGGATCTCCGTGCAGGCATTGATGCCTTCGTGATCCGGAATTCGAATGTCGAGCAGCGCAACCTCGGGTTTGAGACGGGCAACTTTGTCCACGGCGTCCTTGGCTGAACCAGCTTCTCCAACTACCCGGATGTCGGTATCCCGCGAAAGCAAGGTCCGCAGCCCGACCCGGACGACCTCGTGGTCGTCGACCAGGAGCACGGTGATCTGCTTCGTCTGCGAACCCGGCATTTATTGCGCTCCGCAAAAACTGATCGTGATCCGCGTCCCCTTGCCCGGCTCGGAGTGGACCTGGCACTCCCCGCCGACCCGTTGGACGCGTGCAGCGATGTTCTGCAGACCGTGGCCATCTCCGCCGCCCTGATGG
This sequence comes from Nitrospiraceae bacterium, assembly GCA_041563675.1. Taxonomy (GTDB): domain Bacteria; phylum Nitrospirota; class Nitrospiria; order Nitrospirales; family Nitrospiraceae; genus JBFGRM01. Next base: position 18,053 of record JBFGRM010000002.1, read on the forward strand.
CTGTCGAAGCCGATGCCGTCGTCTTGGATGCTGAGCTGCACGCCGTGCAACTGGTTCGTGAGCCTCAGGAGACCGGTCTGGGCACGGGCATGCCGAAGGATGTTGCTGACGACCTCCTGCACGATATACACGAGCTGCATGCGCTCGGCCCGCCGCAGTCGGGTCGCTGCCTCCGGATCGATGCTCACCCGGAAGTGCGTCGAGCTGGATCGTGCCAGCCGGTGGACCAGCTTTTCGACGGTTGTCTGGAGATCGAGGGCGATCAGCACGTCCGACCTGATTCCCGCGATGAAGTACCGCACTTCACGCATCACCCCGTTCAATTGGGTGATCGCGTGCTCGAGGTGCTCCCTGGCTTGACCCGGATCCTCCGCCAGAAACGATTTGCACGTTTCCAGCCCCAGGCCGACGCTGTAGAGGGACTGCAGGGCCCCGTCGTGGAGGTCCTGGCAAATCGTATCGCGGTCTTCCAACGCTTGCAGCAACTGCTGTTCCCGTTCGCGCAGCGCCTGTTCCGCGAGCTTGCGCTCCGTAATGTCCGCCGCCACCCCGGCCAAACAACAAAGATGCCCGTCCCCCTCCACGATCTTGACGCCGCGATCGTGGATCCAGCGGAGATGACCGTCGGGACGGACGATGCGGTAATCGAGATCGAAGAGCGCGTCCGGCGGGGCCAGGATCCAGCGCTGCATGGTATCTTGGACGCGCACACGATCATCGGGGTGAATGCATTCCTCCCACAAGCGGGGATTCTCATACAGCGCTTGGGTGGAGAGTCCCCAGACCCGTTCGAATGCCTGGTTCACGAGGATGAAACGGAATGGCTCGATCTCATTCATCCAGAACACGTCCTGGACCGTATCCGCGAACTGACGGAACCTCTCGTCGCTCCTTCGCAGCGCCGCATTGGCACGATCCAGATCGCTGGTCCGAGTGCGGACCCGGAGCTCCAGCTCCTGGCGCGCACGCGCCAGCGCGTCCTGCGCGCGGTCCCGTTCGTGGATGACCTGCTCCAGCTCGAGGGCATAGGCGTCCATGTTGGTCAAGACGGCCCGGTGGACATGGCGGAGCAGCTCACCCGGGTCGCCGACCTTTTCGACATAGGCGAAGGCGCCGAGGTTGAGCGCCTCCTTCGCGGACTCGTAGGACCCGAACCCCGTGTAAATAATCACGCGGATTCCCTGGTGCTTTGCGAGGAGGACGTCCAACAATTGCGTCCCGCTGAGGTCGGGCAGTCGAAGGTCAATCACCGCGACCCCGATCTCTTCCTGCTGCACATGATCCAGTGCCTCGGCCGCGTTGCCGCAGGCGACGACATCGAATCCCTCCTCGGTCAGCAGGTCGACGATCAGTCTCAGCTCGGAAGCATGGTCCTCGACGACCAGCACCCTGGAGAGGCGTCTCCGGTTCGTTTCCCAAGGCGTAGACGGATACCCTGTTTCACGATGCGCCATCATCTAAACCGTCGATGATTGAGGAAACCTGATCTCGAAAACCGCCCCTTCACGCGAGGACTCGAGCAGATCGATGGATCCACCGTGATGGTCGACGATATGTCGACAGATCGTCAGCCCCAGGCCAAACCCGTTGGGCTTCGTGGTAAAGAGCGGCTCGAAAATCTTGAGCCGGTGATCCGCGGGAATGCCGGGTCCCGTGTCGCTGACCGTGAGAACGTTCGATCCACTCACGCGCTTTGCCGTCACGATCAATTCGCCTCGGTGGCGCATCGCCTGACAGGCGTTCGACAGGAGATTGACCAAGACCTGGCAGAGCTGACCGGGGTCGGCAAAAATCTCGAACGGATCAGGCTGCAACACCACACGGCACGTGACCGTGGGGGGGACGCGCGCACGGCGCGTGGCCTCGTCGATCTGCCGGCCCAGGTCGAGCATATCTCTTTCCAGAACCCTCCCGCGCGAAAGGGCCTGTAAATCCTGAATCATGCGGTTCGATGCGTCGACCTCGCCCTCGATCATGTTCAAGTATTCCTCCGCGCCCGCATCTGTTGGCGACACGCGCCGTCGCAACAAATGGGAGGCGTTGCGGATGACCGCGAGCGGGTTTCTCAATTCGTGGGTCATGCTTCCCAGGAGCTGGCCCAGCGCGGCCAACCGGGTCTGGCGAACCAAGGTGTCGCGCGTGTGCTCAAGCTCCTCCTCGATCAATTGCCGCTCACGCTCCCGCTGCTGGAGGAGCCGGGCTTGCGCCTCCTTCAGCTCGACCTCCGCCTGTGTGCGTTGCGAGAGATCTCGGACAATCGAGCAGTTGAACTCCTTTCCTTGGAACTTCAGGTAGTTGGTCTTGATCTCGACCGGAAAGACCTCCCCGTCTTTGCGGCGAAGACGCGATCTCAGCGTGATGCTCCCCTCGACGCTCAGCTTCATCCAAAAGGCCGGCCACGTCTCGGCGGGATACTCGGGGTCAATGTCGTGGACCGACATTGAGAGGAGCTCTTCGCGTGAATAGCCGAGGCTCTCGCAAGCGGCGTCGTTGACGTAGAAGAACTTTGCATCGGGCGTCATCCAGTAAATGCAATCTGCGGCGCGATCCATTGCAAAGCCCGTAAAGCGAAACGCGTTCTCCGCCGCCTTCTGATCGGTGATATCGACGAAAATCCCATTCCACACGATGCTGCCGTCCTGAAATCGCGGCTCGGGGATCGAGCTCCCGCGCAACCATTTAATTTGCCCACCGATGATCACCCTGAATTCGTGGGACCAGGGTTTCAGCGTCTGCGCGGATTCATGGATCGATTGCAGCAACGAGTCGGTATCATCCGGGTGGGCGAGGCTCCAGACACGTGCGAAATCGTTCTGTGTCTCCTCGGCCGTCATACCAAAGAGCTTTTCGATTCCACGGCTCATGTACAGGAAGCGCTGCTCCCCCGACGGCCGCAACTGGTATCGGTAGACGGCGCCCGGAATAGCATCGGTGATTCGGTCGAGCGCGGCCCGTCCTTCTCGCGTCCGCTTTCCGGAGTGTTGCCGCGCTGAGGGCGTGCCGGCCGGGTGCACGGCTTCGCGCACCTTCGCCACGAGGTGCTGAGGGTTCTCCGCTTTTTCGAGGTAGGCGAAGGCTCCCAAGTTCAGCGCCTGCCGAACGGACTCATAGCGTCCTTCGCCCGTGTAAATGATCACCGGGAGGTTCGGGGCGTGGTTTCGAACTTGTTCGAGGAGCCGGATTCCATCCATATCCGGCAGTTGGAGGTCCAGCAGGGCCACCGCAATGGGTTTCCGTGGCTTGCCCCGAAGGATCGAGAGAGCCTCGTCGGCTGATGCACAGTCGATGGTCGAGAAGCCCTCAGCCTTCAAGATCTCACAGACACCGGTCCTGGCAGCGGGGTGGTCGTCCACGACGAGCACGCGCTGGTCCCTGTCCCGTCCTGAGGCAGTGGAGATGCGGTCGGTGGTGGCGGATGAAGGTTTGGAGCGGCGCATGCGGCGAGCTGAGCGGACAGGCCGAGCCTGCTGTAGCGAATCCTCACCCCACAGGTGACGGCAACCGGAGTACCTCCGCCTCTCCAGCGCCGCGACATTGAGGACCCGGACCCAAGCGGAAGAGGGCGCCTTGAGCAGGCGTATCTTAGTGGGTTCACGCCCGGATTGCAAAGGCATCTTTCTCATCCTGCGTGCAGTGGTGCGCTGCGAGGCGGCCCGGAATCCCGCTGATGGATGGTCCTGCCATGATGCGATCATGAGCGAGATGACGACAACCTCAAAGCCGGATGCCCACAGGCCCGGCACGCCTTGTCCCCTGTGCGAGCATCCTTTAAGTTTGGCGGAGTTCCTCCTCCCTGCGAATGCGAAAGTTTAGTGTTTTTGGCGGGATAGAGGCACCTGGCGGAATGACCAGGTGACTATCACGAGGAACGGGCCCATATCGCCTCCCGGGAATATTCCCTTAATTTTCAAGGAGGAGGCGACATGGCTAGACAGAACGCACTGTGTTTTCAGGAGGGCCGATTTGTCGTGAAGACCCCATTAGCAGAGGAGGAGCAGCGAGAGGCCTACCGGTTGCGCCACAGGGTCTATACGGAGGCGCTTCGATGGGTCCCGGCCAGCGGCGATGACCGCGAAGTCGACCCCTATGATGCCTGGGCGACGCCGGTCGGCGTGTTTGCCGACGCGACGCGGCTGGTAGGGTTCTCTCGGGTGTTGATGGCGCCTGGCCCCTTCATGATCGAGGCCGAGTTTAAGTCGTGCCTTACCCGCAATCATGAGATCAGGAAAACCCGCGACACGGCCGAGATCACCAGGTTGACCGTGGACCCGAGTCTGGGGGAGAAGGGACTGTCGTCTCGCGTGCTCCTGGCGGCGATCAAGGGGCTTTACCAACTGTTGATCGCCCGTGACGTGCGCTACTGCTACATGGTGATCGAGAAGCGGTTTCTCCGTGTGCTGAAAAGCCTGGGATTTCCCTGCCAACCCATCAGCGAAGGCGTGGCCCTGCCGCCCGCCGGGGTGGTGTCCATCGCGGCGCTGTTGGACCTGGAGCGATTTCGGAACGAGGCGTCGATGACGCATCCCGCCTTCTTGCAATGGATCACCAGTCTGACGGGCGCGGGAGAGGCGGCCGAGATCGCCGCGGATTCGCTCAATCAGACCCTGGTCGCTCCCGTGACGGGGCCGATCGTCGGCTCCGCCGGCCTCAGCGGCATGTCGCCCGCTCTGCGTGCGGATCATCTGGTCAAGACCTGAGAAGGGACAGATGAGAGAACAGGAAGCGAGGGTCGGAAAAACAAAGGCGAACTAGGCGGGAGTCAAAAGCCCATTCTCAACGGCCAAGGCGACGGCCTGCGTGCGGGAGGAGACGTCGAGTTTGTTGAAGATGCTCTCCGCATGAAACCGAACCGTCCGTTCGCTGACGCCCAGAATGCGGGAAATCTCCCAGTTGGTCTTGCCCAGCCTCATCCAGTTGAGCACGCTCAACTCCCGGGGTGACAGCCGCGCGACCCGGTTCAGCGTCGGAGCCATGGCGTTGCGCACGAGGGTCTGGTGGAGGTGATGCACGAGGTAATCAAGGACCGGCGCGTAGCGGTTGCCGTCGCCGCTGGCGCCCCCGGCAAAGCTGAACAGCGTCGCGAACCCCTTGCCAGGATCCAGTGACCCGGTTGTCACGCCGTCCTCCAACCCATACGACCTGGCGTGGTCGATGAAATCCATTTCTTTTCGAGTGCTCGCGGTCTTGAACGCCTCCTGCCACACTTGGGTCGAAAAGCTCTGCAGGTGGGACAGCAGGACGGGGTCCACCTCGTAGTAGCGATTCTTCGCGTAGGCGGAGAGCCACTCCTCGGGGTAACTGATATTGATGACTTTGGAGAATTGCTGCGCTCCGGTCGAGGAGCCGACCTGGAGGAGCGTGGCGATGATGTTCTCGTAGGGGATGAGCTTGCGGACCTTCACCAGGACTTGGGTCACGTCCTGTTCTGTCTGGGCTTCGAGCGCGTAGTGCAGAATCTCCAAGAAGTTGTGGAGCTCCTGCTTGGAGAAGTCGTCGAAGACCTTCGTGGGAAAGGGTCGCTTCGAATTGATCATCGGGCCGCCGAATCCGCCTTGGCTGCGAATTTTCTCCTGGCCAAGGCCTCGCGCGATTGCGCTCAGCCAGCGTTAGACGTCTACCCTTGGCGGCCATCCTAACCGAATTCAGGGCAGAATTAAACAGGGTCATTTGGCCGGAGCCGTCCGGGCATCACGCCCGAAGGCGCATCCGGCTTGGCTCAGAGCCAACGCCTGTCTATGAGGGAGAGGAGTTGCTCAGCCCTGGCTGGGCTTGAGGAAAACCGCGCTCAGCGGGGGGAGGGTCAGGGTGATCGAATGGGAGCGTCCGTGCAACCCGAAGGGAACCGCCTCCACCTGTCCCATGTTCCCCATGCCGCCGCCCCCGTATTCGGCGGCGTCGGTATTGAGCAGCTCGCGCCAGAAGCCGCCCAGGGGCGCGCCCAGGCGATAATTCGGCCGCGGCACGGGCGTGAAGTTGAAGACGGCGAGGACCGGTATGTCGTTCGATTTGCCCCTCCGGAGAAAACTGATGACGCTGGCCTCGGCATCGTTGCAATCCAGCCACTCGAATCCGGCCGGGTCCACGTCGCGCTCGTGGAGCGCGGCTTCCGCACGGTACAGGCGGTTCAAATCCGAGACGCAACGCTGGAGGCTCGCGTGGGGTGGGGATTGCAGCAGGTGCCAGTCGAGGCTCCGATCATGGGCCCACTCGTCCCACTGGCCGAACTCCCCGCCCATGAAGAGAAGCTTCTTGGAGGGCTGCGCGTACATGTAGGCGAGCAGGAGGCGCAGGTTTGCGAACTTCTGCCACTCATCGCCCGGCATCTTCCGGAGCAGCGAGCCCTTCCCGTACACGACCTCGTCGTGGGACAAGGGGAGCACGAAGTTCTCGTGATACGCGTAGAGCATGCGAAACGTGAGGCGGTTGTGATGGTACTTGCGGTGGATCGGATCCTGCGACATGTAGTCCAGCGTGTCGTGCATCCAGCCCATGTCCCATTTGAGTCCGAATCCTAGCCCGCCCAGGTAATTGGGACGCGACACCATGGGCCAGGAGGTCGATTCCTCGGCGATCGTCTGGACGGAGGGAAAATGCTGGTAGATCGCCTCGTTCATGCGACGGAGAAACGCGACCGCATCCAGGTTTTCGCGCCCGCCGTATCGGTTCGGGACCCACTCGCCCTCCTTCCGGGCGTAGTCGAGATAGAGCATGGACGCGACCGCATCCACCCGCAGGCCGTCGATGTGGTACTTGTCCAGCCAGAAGAGCGCGTTGCTGATGAGGAAGCTCTGCACCTCGTGTCGTCCGTAATTGAAGATGTAGCTCCCCCACTCCTGGTGGAGGCCCTGCCGAGGATCGGCATGCTCGTACAGGTGCGTCCCGTCGAAGAAGGCCAGGCCATGCTCGTCCGTGGGAAAATGCGAGGGGACCCAGTCGAGAATGACCCCGATCCCGCGCTGGTGGAGGTAGTCGATGAGGTACATGAGGTCTTGCGGGGTGCCGTAGCACCCCGAAGGCGCGAAGAACCCCGTGATTTGATACCCCCAGGAGCCGAAGAACGGGTGGTCCATGACGGGCATGAACTCGACGTGCGTGAAGTTCATCTTCTGGAGGTACTCCGCCAGCTTGGGGGCCAGGTCGCGGTAGCTCAGCGACTGGTTGCCCCGTTCGGGGACACGCATCCATGACCCGAGGTGCATCTCGTAGATGCTGATCGGCGACTCCAGACTGTTCCGTCGCTCACGTCCCTTCATCCACTCGCTGTCGCCCCAGACGTAGTCCAGATCCCAGACGATGGAGGCCTTTTTGGGGGGAATCTCGTTGAACAGCGAGAAGGGGTCGGCCTTCTCGACGCGGTACCCATTGAATCGGGAGTGGATGCGGAATTTGTACAGCGCGCCCTTGGTGACCTCTGGAATGAAGCCTTCCCAAATGCCCGATTGTCCACGAAGCTGGAGCGCGTGGCGTTCGGGCTCCCACTCGTTGAAGGTGCCCATGACGAAGACGCGGTCGGCGTCCGGCGCCCAGACGGCGAAGTAGGTGCCGGCCGTTCCCCCGACGGTCATGGGATGGGCGCCCAGCTTGTCGTACAGCCGAAAATGCGACCCCTCATTGAAGAGATACACGTCGTCATCGACCAGACGCGAGACGTCGTTCCTGACGGCCGCCTGTTGACCACGTGCCATCACGCCACCTCGATCACTGAGTTGCACAATCCCTGCGCATCCCAGGTGCGAGAGGGATTCGCGTGGTCCTCGCGCCAATCGCCGTCCACCACGAACTTGTACTGGTACGTGCCAGGCTGCAACGAGAGCGAGACGGACCAGGTCCCATCGGCGCCCCGCTGCATCGGCTGAGCCTGCGGGTCCCAGTTGTTGAAGTCTCCGGCCAGCGCCACGTGCTGGGCGTCCGGCGCCGCATAGGCGAAGCGAATCGGCTTTATTTTCGGCTGCGCGGGTTTCTTCCGCGCCGCGGGTTTCTTGGCTGGCTTCTTTTTCGTCACCATAATTACATACCTTTGTTAGCGCCCTCGACCGCGCCGAGTGGCTCCACCGGGACGATGACCGCGGGGACCTCGGCGCCGTCCTCCTTGGCGACCCGCAAGATTTCCGGGTTCTCGACGAAGGGCCGGTACTGCTTCATGGAGAGCACGACCGTATCGGTGTTCTCCACCAACAGGTCGATCTCGGGAATCTTTTTTGTGAACGTGACCAGGGTGCTGCCCTCCTTGGTCCTGACCGTCAACAGCAGGCGATCCGCCTCGCGCTGCTTCGCCACCACTTTCCCTTCCACCGACAGGGCGGGCTTCAGGGACTGCGGCAGATACGGATCGGCGAAGCGTGGCACCAGAATCATACTCGCCACGCCGAGCACCAGGCCGACCACAAATCCGATCACCCCATACCTCATGGCGCGGTATCATAGCACAGTCGGGCCCTCTCCGCGCCGCCCCCAGCCCACTTTTCCGTCACATGCCCGCGGGAGGCAGGAGAGACTGAAAATCCTTCGGGTAGAGGACGATCTCGATGCGCCGGTTCTGCGCGCGTCCGTTCTCGGCGGCGTTACTGGCGACGGGCTGTGTGTCCGCGTGGCCGGCGGCGGTCAGATTCGCGGGATCGACGCCGCCCGCCTCGACCAGGTAGCGGACCACGCTGGTCGCCCGCGCGGTGGACAGCTCCCAATTGGTCGGAAAACGATCCCGGAGGCGGGGACCGATCGGGACATTGTCCGTGTGGCCCTCGATACGGATCTGCTTGTCGGTGATGTGCTTCAGGACGTCACTCACCTGCTTCAGGACCTTGAGCCCTTCGGGCTTGACCTGCGCCCGACCCGAGTCGAAGAGGATCCGATCGAGCATATTGATCGTCAGACGATCACGCACCTGCTCGATCTTGATGGTGCCCTTTTCGATCTCGGACCGCAGCGAATCCGACAGCTCCGCGGTGGTCTGGGTGAGCCGTCGAATCTCCTCGTCTTTTGCTTCTTTCTCGCGCTCCAACCGGATCTTTTCCCCGCGGAGACTTTCCAGCGATTGCTCCAGTTCCTGCCGGGCTTGTAACAGTGTCTCCATCTCGGCTTCCTGAGCCAGGCGTTCCTGCTCCAGGCGGCTCCTGGTGACCTCCTCTGCACCCATGGCCTTGCCAAGCTGGAGTTGTGAATCGGCCAGCCGCGTGGCCTGCTCGCTTTGTGTCGCCCGGGCTTGCTCGAGCAGGGCGGTCAGCTCACGCTTGTCGTCTTTCAGCTCACGGATCATGTTGGATTTGTCGGCGAGCTCTTGCTCGTATCGTGTGCGCCCCGCTTCGAACGCAATCAGCATTTCGGCCTGCTTCTGGATGCGGGCTTCCATCTCGGCCTGTTGCTGCTGCAGGGAAGCGGAAGACGTCGACGCGGTCGCCAGCCGGTCCTCCAGACGAATGGCTTCGGCCCGGTATTGGTCGCGCTCCTGGGAGGCCGTGGCGTATTTGTCGTTCAGGACCGCGAGCTCGTCCGTCAGTTTGGCGACACGTTGCTTGGTCTGGTCCAACTGTAATTGCTGGGCGGCTACGGCTGAGGCCAGCGCCTCCCGGTCGGCAACCGCGCGGCGAAGCTCGCCGATCTGCTGGTCCCGCTCGGAGACTTGCCGGGCGAGATCCTTTGCGAGCATCGCCTCTTTTTCGAGCTCACCCGCGCGCCGCTGGAGACGGGCAATCTCCTCCTGGGCCGTCGTCGTGCCACCCAGCAGGCGCTGCTTGTCATCCTGGAGCGCGGCGACCTGCGCCCGCTCGGCTTCGAGCCTGGTCTCCAGCTCCCGTGCCCGCTGAGTCGCCTCGGAAAGGGTCGCCGTCAGCGCTTCTTTCTCCTGAACGAGCGCCTGGTTGCGCGCGCTCGCGTCCGTGACGGCCTGCTCGGTCGACGCCAGCGACTGCTGGGCCGTTTCAAGCCTTCGCTCCAGGTCCTCACCCTGATTCCTGAGCCGGTCGCGCTCCCGTCTGAGCTCACCGCTCAGTGTCTCGGCCTGCCGGCTCTCCGCTTGGGCTTTGACGAGCTGCTCGGCGAGCTGACCGCGGGCCGCTTGTTCCTTTTCGAGCGCTTTCTTGGCTTGGTCGAGCTCCACGCGCATTTTGCCGAAATCGGATCGCGCGTCGACCATTTGGTTGTAGGCCTGGGTTCGTTCGCGTTCGAGCGCAGCCAGCTCTTCGGCCGCTTTTTGGCGATCCGCGTCAGCCTTCTGCTCGGTTTCGGACAACTGGGCTTGAACCCGCTCGAGGTCTCCCACGACCTCTTTGTGCTTGGCGGAAGAGATGCAGCCGGCGAGCAACGCGCACGACAATGCCATGATGATCGAGCACGACTTGAGACACGTCATAGTGATAACCTCCTGTACTCACACACTTGGAACATGTTCGGAAACTTACGGATTCTTTCTGGGTCGCGAGGATTTCGACTTGCCCCTCGGGGGCTTGCGGGGGGAGCGCTGACCATCCGTTGCCGCCGATCGACGACTGGCGGTGCGTTTGGTTGCGCGGGCTGCTGGGCGCTGGGGTGGTGGCAGGACGTCGCCGACGCGATTTCGCGGATTGTGGGAGCGGTCCTGGGCGACGGCGGTGGCCAGCAGAAACCCCCCCACGAAACCCATGCCGGCTGCGAGCATGCACGTCAATCTGCCGAGCATGTTGGCCCTCCTCCCCCGTGGCTCACACTCGCGGCGAGGTCACCGGGCGGCGTCAACGCCGGAACCTTGACTTGCGGGGTGGACCGTGATCTTGTGAAACGTCGCACGAGTTGCGGAACTCCATTGGGCGATCGTGACGCGGACAGAGGGGTGACCGGGGGCGGGCCGGACGGAGACTCGGAAAATCAACGAGTAACAGAACGCGATCGATCGCACAGCCCGGCGTCGCAACCCGCTCGGTCTTGAGACGGCCACGAGCGGCGCCCCTCTATATCGGAGCAATTGTGTGACGTGCGCCCGGCTTATGCAAGTTATTTGAGGTTTCCATCGAAGCGTGCGCGCATTTGGCGTACACTCAATGGGCGGGCGACGCGACCCGACGGCGCGGGTGGCGCCCGCTGCGCCGCTTTTCGTGGTTGGGCGGGGCAGGCGGAGTGACATGCTGGTTTTGGCGGTGAACTGCGGCAGCTCGTCGCTCAAATTCAAGGTGGTCAAGGTCGAATCCGACCGATCGGGCGGTCCTACGCCGGCACGAACGGTGCTGTGCACTGGCGCGGTCGAGGAGATCGGCGAACGCGCCACGCTGACGCTCCACAGGACCGACGGGCAACGGGTGGAGACACGGCGGGCGATTGGCGGCCACGCCGACGCCGTGCACTGGATGCTGCAGCAACTGCAACCGACGGGGACGCAGGCGGACAGAGTGCCCCTTGATGCCGTTGGGCATCGTGTCGTGCATGGCGGCGAGTCGTTTCGCGAGTCGGTCCGGATCACCGATGAGGTGCTCGACCGCCTGGACGCGCTGGGCGAGCTGGCGCCGCTGCACAACCCCGCCTGCGTCGACGGCATTCGCGGGGCGCAGAAGGCGCTCGGCCCTTCCGTTCCGATGGTCGCCGTCTTCGACACGGCCTTTCATCGCACGATGCCGGACTGCGCTTCCCGCTACGCCCTGCCCCGCGACCTGGTGGATCGCCATCATATCGTTCGCTACGGGTTCCACGGCATTGCGCATGCCGCGGTGGCCGCCGGGCTTGCCGAACAGATAGGGACGCCTCTTGACCGGTTACGGCTGATCACCGTGCACCTCGGCAACGGCTCCTCCATGACGGCCATCAAGGGCGGACGGTCGATCGATACCTCCATGGGCTTCACGCCACTCGAGGGTCTGGTCATGGGCACGCGGTCCGGCGACCTCGACCCGGCCGTGGTCGGGTATTTGACGCGCAAGGAGGGCATCTCCGTCGATGCGGTCGAGCATCTGCTGAATCACGAATCCGGCCTGCTCGGGGTGTCCGGACTGTCGCGGGACATGCGCGAGGTGCTGGCCGCTGCGGAGGGGGGACGCCATCCCAATGCCGACCGGGCGGTGAGCCTGTTCTGTTATCGGGCAAAGAAGTACCTCGGCGCATATCTGGCGGCGCTCGGCGGGGCGGACGCGGTCGTATTCAGCGGGGGCATCGGCGAGCATGCACCAGCCGTCCGGGCGCGGATCTGCGACGGCATGGAGTGGTGCGGCTTGCGAATCGATCACCGCCGCAACGCGGCGGTCACCCGAGTGTCCGACGGTGAGGCCGTGGCGATCACCGAGCCAGGAGCCTCTCTGCAGGTGTATGTCATGCGCGTCGACGAGGAGACCTGGATCGCGCAGGAGACCGTTCGCTGTCTCGGCGTGTAACAGGGGCGTAGTCTTGGACTGGTAACTGAGGATGATAGGCAACGCATGAGCGAAGGTGGAAAGCCCAACCACAGTCATCAAGGCATGTCCTCCTATGGATTCTCGCGTGCGCTGCCCGAGGGCCTGGAGGGGCTCACGGCATTGGCGCTGGATCTCCGATGGACTTGGAGCCACTTCTGCGATCGGCTCTGGCAGCAGTTGGATCCCGAAGCCTGGGAACGCACGGGGAACCCCTACCTCATTCTGCAGAGTATTTCGATGAGCCGGTTGGAGGAGGCGGCGCGAGACCAGCGACTCAAGGAGGACCTGCACAACTGGCTCGTGCAGCGCCAGCGTTACCTCGATGACCCCGGCTGGTATGGCCTTGACGAGGCGCATGCCCAGATCCGGGGCATCGCCTACTTCAGCATGGAGTTCGGGCTCGGTGAAGCGCTTCCCATCTACTCCGGAGGATTGGGGATCCTGGCCGGCGACCATCTCAAAGCCGCGAGTGATCTCGGGGTCAACCTCGTGGGCGTCGGCCTGCTCTACCAGCAGGGCTACTTCCGCCAATCGCTCGGCGGCGACGCCTGGCAGGTCGAGGCCTACCCGTACAACGATCCGGTCAGCCTCCCCTTGGTCCCGGTTCAGCAAGATGACGGCGGCTGGTTGCGGATCAGGCTGGAGCTGCCGGGTCGCTCCCTCCTGCTTCGCGCCTGGCAGGCTCAAGTCGGCAAAGTCACGCTCTATCTCCTGGACAGCAACGACCCGCTGAACAGTCCGCGCGATCGGGGCATCACGGCCAACTTGTACCCCGCGGCGCAGGAGCAGCGTCTGATGCAGGAAATCGTCTTGGGCGTGGGGGGCTGGCGGCTCCTGGAGGCGCTGGGTCGGACCATCGATGTCTGCCATCTCAACGAGGGCCACGCGGCCTTTGCGATCGTGGCGCGTGTCCGGAGCTTCATGGTCAGGACGGGCAAGAGTTTCCCCGACGCCCTCTGCGCGACCAGAGCCGGGAATGTCTTCACGACCCACACGCCCGTGGAAGCGGCCTTCGACCGATTCGACCCCTCACTGATCCGGCCCTACGCCCGCCATCTGTCGGAGATGGTGAGGGTGCCGGAGGAGGAGTTGCTCGCTTTGGGTCGCAAGAATCCCAACAACCAGCACGAGCCGTTCAACATGGCCTACCTTGCGCTCCGGGGCTGCGGGTTCGTCAACGGGGTCAGCCGCCTTCACAGCCGGGTCAGCCGACGCATCTTTCAGGATCTCTTTCCGAGCTGGCCGCCGTCCGAAGTGCCCGTGCATGCCATCACCAATGGCGTCCACGTTCCGTCCTGGGACTCTCAACACGCTGATGCGTTGTGGACCAAGCTCTGCGGGAAGGGACGCTGGGTGGGAACCATGGAGGAGGTGTGCCCGCTCTTCACGCACGTCGGCGACAAGGAGCTGTGGGAGTTCCGGGTGGCGCAGCGGAACTCCCTCGTCCACTACGTACGCCGCCGCCTCGTCCGCCAGTATCAGGAGCATGGCGAGCCTGACCACGTGATTCAGCTAGCCCAGCACGTGCTGGATCCGAACGCGTTGACCCTCGGATTCGCGCGGCGCTTCACCTCGTACAAACGCCCGACGCTTCTGCTCTACAACCGCGAGCGCCTGGTCAACCTGCTCTCGGATCCGGAGCGTCCGGTCCAGCTCATCGTCGCCGGCAAGGCCCATCCGAAAGATGACGAAGGCAAGCGCCTGGTCCAGGCGATGGCGCAGTTCGCGCAGACGCCTCAGTGCCGAGAGCGCGTGGTGTTCCTGGAGGATTACGAGATGGGACTGGCGCAGGAGCTTGTCGCCGGGGTGGATGTCTGGGTCAACACACCTCGGCGGCCCTGGGAGGCGTGCGGCACCAGCGGCATGAAGGTCCTGGTGAACGGGGGCCTGAACCTGTCAGAGCTGGATGGGTGGTGGGCGGAGGCCTACGCGCCGGAACTGGGATGGGCAATCGGAGACGGTGAGGACCATGACGAGGCGGGATGGGATCAGGTCGAGGCGGATCAACTCCACGATATCCTGGAGCAGCAGATCATCCGTGAGTTTTATGCGCGTGACCGCAACGGCATTCCCACCCGTTGGGTCGAGCGCATCCGATCAAGCATGTCACGGCTCACGCCGGAGTTCAGCAGCAACCGCATGGTCCGCGAGTACGTGGACCGCGCCTACGTGATAGCGGCGCAGGCCTATCGACAGCGCGCATCGGACGACGCAAAGCTCGCCGGGGAGCTGCTGGACTGGAAACAGAAGCTGGCGGACAACTGGCATGGGCTGCGCTTCGGCCGGCAGAGCGCCGCCCGCGTCGGTGAAGCCTGGCAGTTTGAGGTGGAGGTCTATCTGGGGGATCTTGATCCGAGCTGGGTGTCCGTGGAGCTCTATGCGGATGGGGAGGAAGCGTCGTCCAGGCGCATCCCCATGCAGCGAAAAGCCGCGCTGCCCGGGTTGGTCAATGCCCACCTCTACCACGGCACGGCGACCGCGGCACGGCCGGTCGGGCACTACACGCCCCGCATCGTTCCCTTTCATCCGGATGCGGCGGTCCCGCTCGAAGCGTCACAGATCTTCTGGCGTTCCTGAACCCACGCCCGCGCTCGTCCTCGCCGCTTACGTCACATCGTGCAGCTTGATGAAATTGGTGCCGCCCCGCTGGCCGACCTGGGTTCCGGAAAGAAAGACCACCCGCTGGCCCGGCGAGGCCAGGCCCTCCGCCTTCAAGCGACGCTCGGCTTCCCGGATCCGGTCGTCCGTCTGCTCGACCGGGGGCATCGTGTGTGGGATCACTCCCCAGTACAGCGCCATCCGCTGCCGGACCGTCTCAAAGGGCGTGAACGCGATGATGGGCGGGACCGGTCGTTGCTCGGCGATCAATTGGGCGGTTGCTCCGGATTCGGTAAAGGTGCCGATCGAGCTGGAGTCGATCGCGGCGGCGGCCGCCGCCGCGGCGGCGCAGGTGGCCTCCTGGGAGGACACCGGGCCGCGCCGCGACTTCGCGCGGCGCTTCACGCCCGGCTCGGTGGTTTCCTCCGCGGCGCGGATGATCTGATCCATGACGCGGACGGATTCCCACGGGTATTTGCCGACCGCGGTTTCGGCGGACAGCATGACGGCGTCGGTGCCGTCGAAGATCGCGTTGGCCACATCGGACGCCTCCGCCCTGGTGGGCTTCCGGCTTTGGGTCATGGACTCCAGCATCTGGGTGGCCGTGATCACGAGCCGGCGGCGGCGGTTCGCTTCCTGGATGATTTTTTTCTGAAGGATCGGGACCGCCTCCGGGCCCATTTCCACGCCGAGGTCCCCCCGGGCGATCATGATGCCGTCAGCCTCCTTGACCAGTCCCTCCAGCCTGGAGATGGCCTCGTGTCGCTCGATCTTGGCGATCACGGGGACATCGCCGCCGAGCTGCGAGACGAGCTGTTTCGCCTCGACCACGTCCTCGGGCCCCCGCACGAACGAGAGCGCGACGTAGTCCACTCCCTGCACAATCCCGAATTGAATATCCGCCCGGTCCTTGTCGGTCAGCGCATGCGCGCTGATACTGGTGCCGGGCAGATTGATGCCCTTGTGCGAGGTGATGCGACCGCCGGTGACCACCGTGCACAACACGCTCTCCCCCGACACCTCCTGGACGACCAGCTCGATCGCGCCGTCGTCGATCAGAATCCTGGCGCCGGGCTTCACATCTCGCGCGAGGTTTGGATAGGTCACCGGAATCGCGGCGATGTTGGATGATCTTTCCGAGGTCGGACCGGCCTCGAGGCACAGGGCCTGGTCGTTCTCCACGTCGATCCCCTCGTCGGGCAGTTCACCGACTCTGATTCTGGGACCCTGCAGATCCAAAATGATCGCGACCGCGGCCCCGCGTCGACTCGCGGCGTCCCGAATGGCGGTGATCGCGCGGGCGTGCGATTCGTGCGATCCGTGGGAGAGGTTGATGCGGGCGGCGTCCATCCCTGCCTCGATCAACCGCTCCAGGAACGGGGCCGAATCACTGGCAGGACCGATGGTGCAGACGATTTTCGCCTTCCTCATAATGAATGACGTCCTTTCAGGTATGAAGCGCTCGGGATGAAGCGGATTCTATACTGCTCCACGAGAAACGAGAAGATTCTTCAGCTTTTCGGGCGGGCAAGCAGGGCTGGTGCTCACTTCCGCCTGCCCCTGGCTGTTGCCAGCGCCTGAAGAGCTGTGCGACGATGGGTAGGTTGAACCCTTGTGGCTTTTCCTGCCTCTCATGGTGGGAGAGCATCTTGCGCCTGCCCAGGTCTCATCGCTACGGGCGGGGCGGCCACACCGAAGGCCCGTTGGCCGGGGAACGTCCGCCCCAGTTCGCTTTATTATAAAGTGTGTTGCGAGGTCCGCGGGACCGGTAATTTTTGACGCATGTCGTGGGAGCCGGTCAAACGGCTTGTAGGGGACCCATGAATCCCACGAAGCAACAAGCTGAAGCCGACCTCCTCTTTTCCCACTTCAGCATCGAGCGGGCGCCGGACGCGATCCTCTGGGTCGATGCGGAAGCACGCTGCCGATATGTCAACCCGGCCGCCTGCCGGCTGCTCGGGTATTCACCCGAGGAATTGCGGGCCCTGTCCATCCACGACTTCTGTCCGGATCACCCGGTTGAAAACTGGACCGAGCATTGGAATGAATTGAAGGAGCAAAAAGCTCGGACCTTTGAGACCCGGTTTCGGAGGAAGAACGGGCAATTCGTTCCTGTGGAAATCTCGAGTAACTATTTCGAGTATGACGGCAAAGGCTATACCTGCGCCTTCGCGCGCGATATCACCGCGCGACACGAGGCGGACGAGGCGATCGCCCGCCTACGCCGACACACTGATCTGATTCTCAATGCGGCCGGCGAAGGCATCTTTGGGCTGGATCTGAAGGGTATCCATACATTCGTGAATCCCGCGGCCGCCCGCATGCTGGGATATACCGTTGACGAGCTCCTGGGGCAGAAGAGTCACGCCACGTGGCATCACACCAAGCCGGACGGCAGCCCGTATCCCAAGGAAGACTGCCCCATCTACGGGGCGTACAGTGATGGACAGGTCCACCACGGCGACGGTGAGCTGTTCTGGCGCAGGGATGGTACCAGCTTTCCGGCTGAGTATACGAGCACCCCCATTCGGGACGATGCCGGAACCGTGGTTGGCGCGGTGGTCACGTTCAGGGACATCTCCGAGCGCCGACGGTCCGAAGAGCAGATTGCCAGGCTTCGCGGGCAGTCTGACCTCATCCTGAATGCGGCCGGCGAGGGGATCTTCGGGCTTGACGGTGAAGGGAGACACACCTTCGTGAACCCCGCCGCCGCGCGACTCCTAGGGTACGCTCCCGAAGAGCTGCTCGGTCAGCACAGTCACAGTCTCTGGCACCACACGAAGGCGGACGGCAGCTCATACCCCTCCGGGGAGTGCCCCATTTACGGCGCCTACAAGGACGGGCTGGTTCATCATGGCGACGACGAGGTGTTCTGGCGCAAGGACGGCACCAGCTTTCTGGCTGAGTATACGAGCACGCCCATTCGCGACGGCGCCGGCAAGCTGGCGGGCGCAGTCGTGACCTTTCAAGACATTACCGAGCGCAGGCGGCTCGCGGCGCGGCTGCAGGAAGAGGAGAAGGTCGCTGAAGTGACCCGTGTGTTGGGAGACATCGGTCACGATATCAAGAATATGCTGATGCCCGTCCTGAGCGGCGCCCAGCTCCTTCAGGAAGAATTGAACGAGCATTTCGCCAAGGCGCAGGCCCCGGATGGAAATCCGCCGGCCGCCTCTCAGAAGATGGCGGATGAAATTATCGACATGATCACGAGCAATGCCAAGCGCATCCAGGATCGTGTCAGGGAAATCGCCGATGCCGTCAAAGGGGTGACGAGCCCGCCCAAGTTCGCTCCTTGCGAGGTCATGGCGGTCGCCGCGAGTGTCCTCGCAACCCTGGGATTGTATGCGAAGGAAAAGAAAGTCGACTTGCGGGTGGACGGCTTGGAGAGGCTGCCGATCATCCAGGCGGATGAACGCCGGCTCTTCAATGCGCTGTACAATCTCGTCAACAACGCGATTCCTGAGGTCCCGCCGGGTGGCTCGGTCACGATCACGGGATCGCCGGATGTGTCCGGTCAAAGTGTGGTGCTGTCCGTCGTGGATACGGGCAAAGGCATGCCGCCGGAGATTCGGG
>JBFGRM010000003.1:0-33505 GCA_041563675.1 Nitrospiraceae bacterium
AGCACGACGTTCGCAACGTCGGGGTCGGGGGTTCAAATCCCCTGCCCTCCACCACCTCGACTCCGTGACCCTGTCTCGCAATGCTCGACAGGGTCACGTCGCTCGGTGCAAGCAAAACCACATCAGGAAGTAATTCAAGGGTCACGGAGTCGAGGTGACGAAACCTTGGCACGTCTACATTGCTCTCCTCTCGGACCAGCGGTATTACGTTGGCATGACCCGCCTGAAACCGCATTCCCGCGCCGGTAGACACCAAAGAGGGCTGGGAGGCCAGTTCACCCAACGGATTGGCGTCCTGCGGATTCTCTGTTCAGAGGTCCATCAGACAAGCGAGTCGGCTCGCCGCCGGGAGCAGCAACTCAAACGCTGGACCCACGCGAAGAAGGAAGCCTTGATCAGCGGCGACCTCAAACGGTTGGCGCAATTGAGTAAACGACGAAAATGACCGGGTGTCCCTGGGGGCTGGCCCCCTTGTAGGAGCCGGCGAGGGAGTCTCCAGACCCGAGCCGGCGACGGAGGGGGTTCAAGATAACTTGGTGAATCACTTCCCCAGTATTGCGCGCCCGAGGAACCTGGGAAGCCTCGTCAAGCCGTCCGATCACTCGCCACTGACCCCGGACTTCTTCGGCCCCCATTCGAAGACTCGTCTCTCGCCCTCCGCGACCTGCTCGGCCGTCAGGAGCATGGCCACCTCATCACGGGCTATGCGGGCCCGTTCGCTGCCCTGCATCGCCCCCAGCGAGTACCACACGTAGGCCTGGAGCGCATCCTGCGGCACGCCCAGGCCCTGGCGATACATCGTGCCCAGACTTCGTTGTGCCAAGGCGTGACCATGGTCCGCCGCGGACCGGAACCAGCGGTAGGCCTTCTGATAATCCTGAGGCACCGAGTCCCCCGCGAAATACAGTGTGCCCAGGGACCACTGGGCGTTCGCGTCCCCCTGCTCCGCCAAGGCTTGGATTCGCGCAACGTCGGCGGCATCCGCCCAGGCCGGAGACACGACCCAGACGAGCAGGAGGCCCACGATGGCGAATGACCTCACGCGAGCAAGTTGCAAGCCGCAACGGCCCATCAGTCCGTCTCCCGCGGGTCCTCGGTGTCAGGAAGGCATCGATGCCGGGTGTCGCTCGCAAGGATACGCCGTGCTTCCTCCTGGAGCTGCTCGTCGGTCTTATGCACCTCCGCTTTCAAGGTGTCACGGAGCAACCCGTCGTAAATGAGCCGAGACCGGGCGCCCTCGCACTGCGTCTTGGAGGAATAGGTCCCCCACAAATCCCAGTATCCGCGACTGCCGTGGGGGACGTGCTTGACCCAGAGCACCCATGTGCCCTCCGCGGCCGCGGGGAGGGCGCCCCCTGTGATGAGCATGCAAGTCAGGATAACAATCGCCGGTTTCACTGCCACCCTCGAAGGCTCAGAATGTGTGGGAAGACTCTACCACGTGAGCCGAGGTCGATGCTCGAGGGAAGGGAGGGGGGAAATCTATGTCTTTGGGTTGGAGACTTTAAGCCGTGCGACGAAATCCGCGAGATCCTCGAGTGAGCGGTGCATGCCTTCCACGTCCGGCACCACCGCGGCCTGCTCCAACGCCGCGCCGATCTCGCTGATCCGGTCGAGGCCGTAGCTGCCGCCGTCCCCTTTCATGCGGTGCCCCAGGAGCCTGATCGTGCCGTAGTCCTGGCGTGCCAAGGCATCCCGAATCGTGGCGATGTCGTGGCGGCGGTTGCTCAGAAAGCTCGGAATGAGGGGGTACACGTAGTCGGGGACGGTGACGCGGATGGGCTCAGCCGCTTCAGGGTCCGGACTGTGTTCCGAGGGGCTCATCGGGCTCGTTTGGGTCGGTGCGAGTCGACCATACCCACCAGCGTCTTTTTGGTGATCGGTTTTGCAAGATGCGCCGTCCATCCGTCCGTCAGTCTGCTCAGCTCCTCTCCCGTGACCCCGGACGCGGTCAGGGCGATGATCGGGGTGGGCTGCTCGACGTCACGCTCCTGCTCCCACTGCCGAATCGCTCGCGTCGCGGCATAGCCGTCCATCACCGGCATCTGGAGATCCATCAGCACGAGGTCGAACGCGCCCCGTCTGAATTTGTCGACACCGACCTCGCCGTTCTCCGCGGTCTCGACTTCGTATCCGGGATTTTCCAAGAAGGACGTGATCAAGAACCGATTGTCTGGAGAGTCGTCCACCAACAGGATTCTCATCGGTTGTGCGACCGCGTGCAGCCCCTGGGGCATGACGGCCGTCGAGTCCAGCCCTCTCGCCTTGCTCAGGGCGATCGTGATGGCCTGCACCAGGTCGAGCCGACGAATCGGTTTGACGAGGTATCCCCCCACACCGAGGTCGTAGGTCCGTGCAATGTCGTCAGCCCAGTTTTCCGACGTGAGGATGATCGTGGCGAGCTGCTGAAGGCGCGCATCGCCTCGAATGGATTCGGCGATCTTGAAGCTGTCCAGGTCGCGTAAGCGTCGATCGAGCAAGAGCACGTGATAGGGTCGGTCTTCTGTGGCCGCCTGGTGAAGCTCGGCCATCGCCTCTTCGGCCGTCCCGACCTCCGTGACCATGGCTCCCCAGCCGATGAGTGGATCCTTCACGATCAGCCGGTGGGTGGGATTGGCGTCCGCGATCAACACCCGCAGCCCCTCGAAACCCGGCGGCGCCGGAACTCCGTACGGCTGGCGATGCGATTGCGGTGCGAGCGGAACCGTAAAGTAAAAAATGGTGCCTTGACCGACACCGCTTTCCAGCCAAATCTTTCCCTTCATGAGGGCGACGAGCTGTTTGACGATGGCCAAGCCGAGCCCGCTGCCCTTGCTTCGCGCCGAGTCGTGAACCTGAGCAAAGCTCTCGAAGATCGCCTCGCGGTCCCCCTCGGGAACGCCGATGCCGGTGTCGGCGACCGAAAAGCGGAGCATCCCGGGGTCCTCCGCGTGGGGCTCGTGCTCCACGCGCAACACCACTTCGCCGCGTTCCGTGAATTTGATGGCGTTGCTGATCAAGTTGACGAGGATCTGCTGCAGGCGATTGGGGTCTCCGACGCGCTCGCAGGGCACGTCAGGCGCAATGTACGCGGCCAGGTCCAACCCCTTCTCATTGGCCCGCATCGTCATGATCTCGATGGTCTTGTCCAGGAGCTCATCGAGCAGGAATTCCTCGCTCTCGAGCTGGAACCGTCCCGCTTCCACTTTGGAGAGATCCTGGATGTCGTTGAGCAGGGTGACGAGGGTGCTGCCGGCGCGTCTCAGCATGCGAACATACTTCCGCTGGTCCGGGGTCAGCGGGGTCTCCCAAAGCAATTCTGCCAAGCCCAGCACCGTGTTCATGGGCGTGCGGATCTCATGGCTCAGGCTGGCGAGAAAGGCGGTCTTCGCGCGCCCCGACACCTCCGCAGCCTCTTTTGATTTCTTGAGCTCCTCGCGCAAACGCTCGTACTCCGATGCGTCGCGTAAGAATGCGCAGACCCATTCCTCTCCGGCTTGTTTCAGGTAGATCAGGGTGACGTCGAGGGGGGGCCGCGCTCCCCCCTGTCCTCGGCAAGACGACCTCAGGGACAACGCGCCCTTTTCCTTCACGGATGCAAGCAGCTCTGCCCAGCGGGCGCGGGACTCGATGCCGAAGTCGGACGGCGAGTGACCGACGAGGTCATCGACGGTCCGATCGAGCAGACGACAGGCGGCGGGATTGGCGTCGCGCACGCGACCCTCGTGGGTGAGGGCCAGCACGGCGTCAGCTGATTGCGTCAGGGCCGCCGCTGCCAGTCGGCCGAGAATAGCCCCACGACGGCCCGGATCGCCGTGCGTGGCGGGATCGTTTCGGGGCCGGGCTCTGTGGTCTTGAGAGTTCCGCTTCGTCATGCTGAACGATTTATTGTCTTCCTCGGAGCGTGGGCGCTCACGAGGGCATGCCATGCTTGTGGATGGGCACAACGCAGCGCCCCGTCCCGCCACAAGGACTTGCCCTGCGTCCGCGATCCGACATGAACAAATGAAGACGAGATCCGGTCCGTGCTGACGGGTTAAGAGGGCTGGGGTTGCGATTGAGCCACGCGGTTCCGACCGCTTTGCTTGGCCTGATAGAGAGCCTGATCCGCAGCCGCGACCAGAATCGACGGAGAGGTATCGCGGCTGGGGTAGAGTGTGGCCACGCCCAGGCTGATCGTGACGCATTCCTTCAAGCTGTGGTTGGAGCGGGACAGCCCGAGCGATTGCACTTTTTCTCGCATGGTCTCCGCCACTCGCATGGCACCTTCCGCCGGTGTGCCCGGCAGAATCATGACGAACTCGTCACCCCCGTACCGCGCGACGAGGTCGCCCGGCCGGTTGAGCGCACGAGAGATGGCGCCGGCCACCTGCTTGAGGCACTCGTCCCCCGCCTGGTGTCCATGCGCGTCGTTGTAGTCCTTGAAGCCGTCGATATCCAGCATCACGAGCGAGAGGGGCATGTTTTCACGAAGCGCGCGACGCCACTCCTGGTCGAGGTAGTCGTCGAACTGCCGTCGGTTCGTGACTCCGGTGAGGCCGTCCAGGCGCGAGAGCCTCAGCAGCATGTGGTTGGCTTCCTCGAGCTGCCGCATGACCTCGAGCAGCTCGGTTTCTCGCGCTTTCCTTCGATTGATTTCATGCACGAGGCGGAGCACCGATCGCACGCGCGTCAGGAGCTCGACCTTGTTGAGAGGCTTGCAGATGAAGTCCATCGCGCCTGCGGCGAACGCGAGCTGAAGATCAACGGGGTCCGACTTGGCCGTCACCATGATAATGGGAATCTCACGAAACTGATCCACCGCCTTAATCTGCCGTACCGCCTCGATGCCGTCCATTTCCGGCATCATGATGTCCATCAGGATCAGGTCAACGGAAAGGGGCCGAGAGCCCGACTGGTCGATGCCCAGGAGCTGGAAGGCGGCGCGAGCCGAATCCGCCACGTACACGTCACCGTAGCCCGTCGACTCCAGGATCGACTGGAGAAGCAGGCGGTCATCGGGTGAATCGTCGATGATGAGGATGCTCATGCCATTGGCTCGCTCGAGATACCAGCCGCGAAAAAGCCTAGCAGGTCGACTTTTGAAAGGCCAGAACTATGCGGTTTGCCGGCGAGGTCCACGCCTCATCGGAGTCCGCTGCGGCCTGGATCACGGATCCGGGGGCAGGGACAACTGAGTCACTGGAGCTTCGCACGGACGAGCTCGTTCACGCGCTTCCCATCAACCGGTTGGGCGGCCAAGCGGCCCATGACGGCCTTCATCACCGGCCCGACATCCTTCGGAGACGTCGCCCCGGTTTCGCGGATGACCGTCTCGATGACCTGAACAATCTCCGCCTCCGACAGGGCTTTCGGCAGGTATTGCTCGATGATGGAAACCTCCCGCAACTCCTTCTGAGCCAGGTCCTGTCGGTTCCCCTTTTCGAACTGTTCCGCGGCCTCCTTGCGCTGCTTGATGAGGGTCGTCATGACGCGGGACAGCTCCACTTCGTCCAGGTTCCGGTTGAGGTCGAGCTCCTTGGATTGGACGGCGGCCTTGATCATCCGGATCGCGTCGATCCGGAGCTGATCCCTGGCTTTCATCGCAGCCTTCAGGTCGGCTGTCAATTGTTCGGGAATGGCCATCTCTGCTCCTGTCTTGGCCGAGACTTGGCTCAAAGCCGCCAGCATAGCCCCTTAGGGAGAAGCAGTCAATCCTGGGCGGCAGGCGCTCGGGCGCGCGGGCTGGCCTTTTGGACGGGCAGCGCAGTAAGATGTCGCTCGTATTCGCTCGGGTCCATTTGATCCGGCTCATCCCGGGTAGCAGCGAGGGGTGGCGCCTCACCATGGGCTTTCCGCGGCAGCTCATCTCGAAACACGTCCGCATCGGCGCGCGCGTCCTTTCTGCCGTGGCGCTCGGCGTGGCTGCCGGGTGTCAGTCATCGCCGCCGGCCGCCGTGCGACACACCGTGCCGCCCTCCGTATCGGTTCCGCGAACCGTCGAGCGTCTTGCCGTGCTCCACCAGACTCCCACGGACCGGGACCAGCGCGATGCCTACAGCCGTCTCGAAGGCGCCGCGTTCCAGCTCAAAGAGCTGCGTCCGGATATCAGGATCTTCGACCGCGCGAATCTCCAGCGAATCCTGAGCGAGCAACAGTTTCAATTCAGCGGGCCTGTCGCGGAGGAGACGGCGGTCCGAGCCGGCCGGATCCTGGGCGTGGACAGCGTCCTGCTCTACGAGATTCGGGGGCCGAGCGCGAGAGATCGGTTATTCGCCCGCGATTCATCTGAGATCCCGCCGCTGAGCGTGAGCAGCAAAATCATCCAGGTGGAAAACGGGGAAGTGGTGTTTCACAATGTCGTGACCGCGGCGGTCGATGAGTCCGACGCAGGGGGAGGTGGGTTCGGATCGGAGTTCGCTGCGGCCCCCCTCATCCGGTCGGCCCTGGCGAGAGGTGTCGACCGAACGATTGCTGACCTCCGGCAGGCGTTTCGCTAGCGTACGCGGGGTGATCGGCGTTGACGTCTGAAGTCTCGCACAAGGAGGACATCATGAAGCGATCCAGTGTGATCCATGCATGCGGCGTCGGCCTGGCCGTGTGGGCGGCGCTGCTCGCCGGCTGCGCCGGGGAGCAGCCCAAATCCCAACCCGCGACAGAGGCCATTCAGGAGGACTCGGATCGCTTTTTCGAGAAGTTGCGGCAGGAAGAGCAGGAGCGCGGCGCCGATCCGGCACATCGCCCGTGAGCGCCACGCCCGCAGGGTCTTTTTCAGATCACGGCACCGAGGAGAGCACCATGGCGGACGATTCGCAAAAGTCGGGAGATCCGGTCGACCCGGAAACCTTCCTGTCCCGGGTCAATCGTCTGGCGAAAAATCCGCCAAGCCAATCGAGCTTTCATCGCACCCGCCAGCCCTTCGTACGCTTGAGTGAGATTGTCGGTCGCGCAGGGGCTGGCAGGGGTGCCCGACACCCACTGCATTGCCAGGCTCCGGGTTGTGGGGCGCCGCTGACCGAGGGATATCACCGCCGGGCGGACGGCTTGACCCTCTGCCACGCGTGCTTTCGGAGCGAGCGAGTGGCTCTCGGCGTGGATGACGAATCTGGGTAGTTGCGAGGCCGCGCCGCTTGGCGTTAGTCTGTAGCCCTGACGCTGCCATGGACAGGCAGATGATCAAGGTGGAAAACGGAGGTGGACGATGACCCGGTTCAATCGCCATTCACTGAATCGAGCCGGTCGGGCGATCGCGGGATTGCTCCTCCCCCTTTGCGTCCTGACGACGGGTCCCTTCGTCGCGTCCGCCGCGAGAGACCTGCTGCCACAAAAGAAGCAGGAAATCACGCAATCGGGCGACGTGCACCTCCAGCCGCTCGACCAGGAAAACTGGCAACGGCCGCAGAGCTTCTTCAAGTGGATCGCCATGGCTTGTGGCTGGAAGGTTCCCGACGACTCCCTGGGCCGCGAGGGCTGGTACCTCAATCCGCGCATTGAGCCGAAGGTGCCTGGCGTGTCGGTGTTTCCCCCAGACACCGGCATGTTTTACATCGTCTACGAGATCCCCCCGCTCGATGCCCCGATGCAAATGAACGCCGACTGGTTCGTCATCAACGAGGAAGGTCAGCCCGTCGGCAAGCCGGTGGGAAACGATGCGCAGTTTCTCGACATGAACGAGGCCTACGGTTATTTCGAGCTGCGGAAACCCGATCGTGGCTGGGCCCCCGGCAGCTACCTTGTGAAGATCTATGTCAGCAGCCCGGGCCAGCAACGCCACGCCTTGAGCGTGGCGGGAACCATGCGGTTCAAGATCAACACGTCCGAGGAAGCGGCCCGCACCGGGGAGCGCTGCCGGACGGCCGGTCCCCAGATGGACTATACCGGTTAGCAGGACGTTTCCCCCAACGGCGTTCCACCTCCCCTCCATGGTCCTTTCTCAAAGGGCCCCGATTGACGTTCGGGATGGTGCGCACACCCCCGTGGCGCCGGGACGGAGGGCGAGCCGATCGAGCCTGGGCGGCGGAATGTGAGCGGAGGAGCGGATGAAAGAGAGCAGCCCTGAAAAGCTGGCGTTACTCTACGAGCGGTTCCGCGACGTCTGTCTTGTGGAGAAGGAGGTGTGGTGTGAGATCTACCTTCCCCGAGATGCGGGAAAGGGCGCCGTCCTGACCAACGTCCAGGATCGCTATGAAGTGGTGATCGATGACAAGGAGATCGAAGACACGCTCGAGGCCAACATTCCGCTCGGTACCAAGGCACTGGGCGCAGCCATCGCCCAATACAAGGACCACATCAGTTTCATGAAGAGGACCTGAGGACGCCCGTCTTCGGCCTGTCTCTTACTGAAACAGCGCCCGCTCGATCTCGCTGACCAGGCCATCCGACAGAGGCTTGGTGCTGGGACGGTACCGCGCGATCACCTGCCCCTGCCGGTTCACCAAGTACTTCTGAAAGTTCCACTCCACTTCGCCGGGGAAGGGGCTCTCCTCCGTCAAATACCTGTAGAGCGGGTGCTTGTCCTCACCACGGACGCTGATCTTGCTGAACAGCGGGAAGGTGAGGCTGTACTTGGTGTAGCAAAAACTCTTGATCTCCTCGTTGCTGCCCGGCTCTTGACGACCGAAGTTGTTGGCGGGAAAGGCGAGGATCTCCAAACCCTTGTCGCGGTAGGTTTCGTACATGGCTTGCAGTTCGGCGTATTGAGGCGTGTTGCCGCAGAAGCTGGCCGTGTTCACCAGCAGCAGGACCTTACCCCGAAACTGACGGAGAGGGAGGGGGTTGCCGTCGATGTCGGCGAGGGTGAAGTCGTAAACTCCGCCGCTGGCTGAGGACGTCAGGGTGGGCTGGACCGTTTTGGACGGCGGGAAAGCCCCGGCGTCCGGCCACCCTTGGATGAGCGCCACGACTCCGGCCGTGAACAGGGCCACGCCCGCGATCATCAATACGAGTCCCAGTCGTTTCATGACGGCATCCTTTCTCAGTGTGGCATGCGTTGAAGGGCCGCAACCCGGTCGTCAATCGGCGGATGCGTGGCGAAGAGTGACATGAACCCCCCTGTATTTCCCGAGATCTTCATCGTTGAGAGGGCATCCTGCGTGCTGTACTGGATCTGTGCCGCCTTCACCCAACGATCGATCGACTGCAGGGCGGAAATCATCGCATCGCGCCCGTAGACCTTCGCCGCGAAGGCGTCGGCGCTGTATTCCCGTCGTCGGGAAAAATAAGCGATCGGGATCATTGCGAGAAACGAGAGCACGATCTGCAGGAAGATGTACACGCCGAAGCCGAGCATGGGATTGCGTTCGGCCACCTGCCTGTAGACCAGGCGGCTGATGAAATACACGAAGGTGTTCATGAGCCCGGCCAGCACGGTGGTCACAAACATATCGCCGTTGTAGACGTGGCCCATCTCGTGAGCCAGGACGGCGCGAACCTCCTGCTCGTCCAGATGACCGAGCAGACCCGTCGAGACCGCCACCATTGAGTTATTCTTGCTGGGACCGGTCGCGAATGCATTGGGGTCCGGAGAATCGTAGACCCACACTTCCGGCATCTTGATGCGGAGACGGCTGGCGATGTCCTGCACGCTTCCATAGATGATGTGCTCGGCCTGGTTGCGCGGCTGGGTGATCTGTTGGCAGCTCAGCATCGACCTTGCCATTTGCTTGGAGAACGCCAAGCTGATAAACGCGCCCCCGAACCCGATCACAAAGGACCAGAGCAGGTCGTACTGTGTGATGGAACCCCTGACGTCGATCCCGAATGCCGGGAGAATCAGGTGGACAAGGACCTGAAACGTGATGGAGAGAGTGATGAATATGAGCACGTTGGCAATGAGCAGCAACCCAATGCCCTTCATTCGCTTGAACATGGATGCGGATCCTCCCTCATTGTCGCTCGGCTGCCGGCCCCGCCTTTAAAGGGCACGGTTTCGCGAGCGTTGGCCACATTATACAACACCGCCCTGGACGTCAGCATCTCTTTGAATAAGCCTTTTCCCAAGGAAATCAAGGGGCCGCGTCATTGACCCTCCCCCGGCCCCGTGCTAGAAGAAACCATGACATACCCCACCAGGCTAGGGCTCCTCCTGGGCGTCCTCTGTTTCCTCCCCGGCGCAGTGCTGGCGGAACTCGTCGAGGAGCGCGTGGTGCTGAAGCAGGATGCCGACGGGGTTCAGCGAGGGGCCCTGGTCCTGGACAGTTACTCCTACCAGCCCAGACATCTTGTCGTGCGGGCCGGGGCGGCGGTTGAACTGGTCCTGACGAGCGTCACGGTGCTGACGCCACACAACTTCGTGCTCCGTGACCTCGATGCCGGACTGAACGTGGACCAAGATGTGGGAGCCGGCGACACCGTCACTGTTCGATTCACTCCCTCCAAACCGGGTCTTTATACGTTTTACTGTGACAAGAAGCTGCTCTTCTTTGCCAGCCACCGGGAGAAGGGCATGGAAGGACTCCTGGAAGTCCGAGAGTGACCCCGCCACCCCAACCGGCGCTCAGCAAGCGCGAGCTCCTCACCGGCGTGCTGAAACACGTCTCGCGCTCGTTCTACCTCACGCTCCGTGTGCTGCCCGCGGTGCTCCGCGACCAGATCGGTCTGGCGTATCTGTTCGCGCGGGCGGCCGACACGATTGCCGATACGGGCGTGCTGCCGCGGGAGCAACGGCTTGAGTATCTGCAGCTCTTTCGCGGTCTCTTCAGTGAGCGTGGCTTCGCGGGGCAGGCGGTCACGCGGATCCAGCAAGCCGTGCTTCCTCATCAATCGCTGCCCGCGGAACGCCTCCTGGTCGAGCGTCTCGAGGATTGTTTTCGAATCTTCCTGGAGCTCTCGGTGGAGGATCAGGCGCGCGTCCGATCGCTCATGCAGAATCTGACGCCGGGCATGGAGATGGACCTCACCGTCTTTGCCGGAGATCGCGTCGAAGAATTGACGGCGCTGCGCTCGTACGAAGATCTGGATCGGTACATCTATCACGTGGCCGGGTGCGTCGGGGAGTTCTGGACGCAGATGACCTGCGCGCATGTGCCGTCGCTGGCCTTCTGGAACCAGACGCACATGGCCAGGATCGGCGTCCGCTTCGGAAAGGGTCTGCAACTCACCAACGTGCTGAAGGACATCCCGCGGGACCTCCAGCGCGGACGATGTTATGTGCCGCAGGACTGGCTCGAAGACGCGGGACTGAAACCCGCCGACTTGCTTCGCTCGGAATCCTTGCCCGCGCTGCGGCCGGTCCTGACCCGCCTGCTTCGCCACGCCCTCGACCATCTCGACCAAGGCTGGCTCTACACCCTGGCCATCCCGCGGGGACAGATCCGGCTTCGTCTCGCCTGCATGTGGCCGCTTCTGTTCGCCGGGGAAACCTTGCGTCTTGTGGCGTCCTCTCCGGACCTGCTCAACCCCGCCGTGAACGTGAAGATGACACGAAGCCGGGTGTATCGCCTGATCGCCCTCACCACCATGACCGCCGCCAACGGCCGGCTCTGGACCGCGTATTGGGGCCGCCTGCGCAAGCAAATCACTTAACGGAACCCCTCCGCAAGAGATCTCAAACCGGCGGGTGACGAAGGGCGGGCGCTCCGGCGCGGTGAGCAGGGCAGGCATGGCCCCTGCGCCATCAGCCACCCGAGGCCGCTTATTTGTCTTTGGGAGCCAGGACCTTGTCGCCCTTGCGAAAGACCGCGTAGATCGCGTTGCTGGGGCAGGCGTCAAGACACAACCGGCAGGATTCCATGCAGCGTGAGGCGTCGAACTTGTAGGGTGGAGTCGACAGCCAGGCGCCGGTCGGACAGACGGGAATGCACACGGCGTTGTGCGTGCAGCGATCAGGATGACGAACCAAATGATCTCTGACAACCATCATGGGCTTGACTCCCTCAAAAAGACCCTGGGAGAACATCTCCAGCATGTTCATAACGCTTGTCCTTACCCGCCCCCGTCGCCGGCTTTCCAACTGTCGACCAGCCGGCGAATTCGATCTTTGAGATCCGGGATCTGCTCAAGATTGTTCTGAATCGCGCCGATAATTTTCTCGGCGCGCGCGGCGCGGAGCGCATCCTTATCCTTGCGGATGAGTCGATCCAACTCGGCGTAGGCCTTCTGATGGCGCGCTTCCAGTTCGGGCCGCGCCGCCGCGAGACCGTCGCCGAGCTCGTATGGCTCCGGTCTGATGGGCGCCGCGACGGTGAAGGACCCGTCGCTGAACACGAGCACCGCGGCGTCGGGCTTTGCCTTCAGAGGTTTTACAGCCTCGACCGTCTTGCCGCGGGCCTGCTCCCACGCAGCCAGCAGACCGGGAAATTGCTTCATGAATGCGACCTTCTCCTGATTCGCCTTCCACTTCTCTTCGACCGCCATGCGTCTGTTCCACCCGAGATGTGGGCTAGGTTTGGTTCAGGCCGGTGATCTTCTTCGGCGGCTCGTGGTCCGGCATGAGCAAACGCTCGACGATTTCGCCCCTCATGATGTGCCGTTCCATGATCTCTGTCACATCCGCCTCCGATCCGACCCAGTACCACACGCCTTCGGGGTAAATCACGACGCTGGGCCCGTACTCGCAATGGTCCAGGCACCCCGCCTTGTTGGCCCGCACCCGTCCTTTTACGCCGAGCCGCTCGACCTCCCTCTTGAAGAACGCCTGGAGGCGCTCCGAGCCATTGTTGGCGCAGCATCCGCGCGGATCATCCTTGGGGCGCTGATTCACACAGACGAAGATGTGGTGCGTGAAGGTCGTCATGGCTTATGCGGGTCTCGCATCGCGCCCGCCTCGGTCTCCGGTGCGAGCCTCCACTTCTGATATGACGGTCTCGACAGTTGGGCGTTCCAAGAAGGGCGAGCGTCCGCCCGCCTGCTCGAGCAATAGCACGATCTCCCGCAGCCGAAGCCGTGCGCGCTGGAGTTGCGCAGGGTCCTGCATCTGGGATGCATCGCCCGCGATCCACTTGGCCAGCTCGGTCTGGATATCGCGAAAATCACGTTGAAGATTCTTGTGCATGGAGCAGGTCCCGCAGTACCATTTAGGGCTGACGTCGCTGGAGGGCGACAAGCGATCGTAGGGACGTCCGAAGAAGTCCTTCCCCAACGACAGCTTTTGCAGCGGGGCCTGTTGGGTGCGACACCCGTCGCAGGTGACCTGGACGGGACTCTCGTCGAGCTCCATGGAGGCGGTCGTCTCCGATCTTGGCACAAATTTGTGCAGCCACCGATCGGAGCGGCATCTTACACGATGATTCTCGGCGATGTCTACGGGCGACGGCGCAGGATGGCTCGCCTGACGACACCCAACGACCTGTCTCCTGCTCGAGCGGCGTGGAGAACGCCAACGTTGGAGACTTACGGCGAGATGAGGGGCTATAATAGTCCCAGAGCGTGATGAACCGCGACCCTGCCAAGGCCACGGGCAGGGGAGGGGGAATGAGATATGGTGATCGGTGTCCCAAAGGAGATCAAGGACCACGAATATAGGGTGAGCGTGACTCCTGACGGCGCGCACGTGCTGCACGCGGCGGGCCACACGGTGCTCGTGGAGCCTTCCGCCGGAGAGGGAAGCGGATTTGCGGACGACGATTACAGAAAAGCCGGGGCACAGATCGCTCCCTCCAAGCAGGAGGTGTTCGACCGAGCCGAGCTGATCGTGAAAGTGAAGGAGCCGCAGCTCTCCGAGTGTCACTTTTTTCGACCGGGACAGACGGTGTTCACGTATCTGCACCTGGCCGCCCTGCCGGATCTGACCAAGGCCCTGCTGGATGCGAAGGTCACGGCGATTGCGTACGAGACGACCGAAGCGGACGATCGGAGCCTGCCGATGCTGAAGCCCATGAGTGAGATCGCGGGGCGCATGGCGGTGCAGGTGGGCGCCTTTTACCTGGAGCGAGTCCGTGGCGGTCGCGGCATCCTCCTCGGCGGGGTGCCGGGCGTTCCTCCGGCCAAGGTGGTAATCCTGGGTGCTGGGACCGTGGGCAGTGGCGCGACGCGAATTGCCACCGGCATGGGCGCGCAGGTCACCGTGTTCAATCTGGACTTGGAGCAGTTGCGCCGGCTGGATCAGGAGTACCAGGGCCGCATCGTGACGCTGGCTCCAAATCAGCCGTGGATCGATCGCGCTGTGGAGGAGGCCGACCTCGTGGTCGGAGCGGTCCTCGTTCGCGGAGCCAAGGCGCCCAAACTTGTTCGACGCGAGACCGTCTCCAAGATGATGGCCGGATCGGTGATGGTGGACGTCTCGGTTGATCAGGGGGGCTGCTTCGAAACGACGCGTCCCACAAGCCATTCCGAGCCGACCTATGAGGTTGACGGCGTGATCCATTACTGCGTCAGCAACATGCCCGGCATCGTGCCGCGCACGTCGACTTTGGCCTTGACCAACGCCACCCTACCCTTTATAGTCCGCCTGGCCTCGGCGGGCATAGACAAGGCAATCCGCTCGGCTCCCGGCCTGGCCCGGGGAGTCAATGTGCGCGAGGGCAAGGTGACCTGCCAAGGGGTCGCCGACGCGCACGGGATGCCGTGCGAAGCGATTCTCTGACGCCAGGGTTCGGAGGTATTGATCGGGGCGTAGCGCAGCCCGGTAGCGCACCGCGTTCGGGACGCGGGTGTCGGAGGTTCAAATCCTCTCGCCCCGACCACCCCGCCCTTCTTTGGTGACCCGTTTACACCAGCACCTCGGTACGACATCCGCACATCGCCTTCCCCGTCCGGTCTGTGTCCCGTTGGCCCGCTCCTTTGCCTGCTCGGCGGGGTTGATGCATTTGCCGGGCTGCCAGTTTCGCTGAGCCTTCACGCTGAAGTGTCTGCGCGGCGAGTTTTTCTCACGCGCCGTCCGACAGTCCTGCCCCTGGATCGATCCTTTTGGGCCATCGTCATGCTTGCGCACGGCTCAGGCTCCGTCATGACGTGCCGAAAGAGGGCGTTAGTCCGCATGAAGGAGCGCGCGCGAGGCGATCTCGAATGCGCAAGGAACCCATGTGCGTCCGTTCGAAGATCGCGTTGGCGACGCGCGCGACATCAATTCAAAATTGCGTTTCAGAGAAAGCATTTCCTTTGCCGAAAATGGAAATTGATGATCTCATAGGGGGGCTTATGGCCCTATCGCCCGGTCGAAGTGACGGGGAGTGACGAACGCCGCCCGTCTGCGTCGAGGGGATGGCCAGCGGGCGGCCCAAACGGCCGCGCCAGGGCCCGTGTTGAGGATATGGCGGGTGCTGAATCAGCCGTGAGGGCCCGCGTGTTGGTGGTGGGTCGGGTCCAGGGCGTGGCCTACCGCGCGTTCGCCCAGGAGATGGCTTCCCGGGCCGGACTTCGCGGAGGCGTCCGCAATCTGGACGACGGCCGGGTTGAAGTCGAGGTCGAAGGGGAGCGTTCAGCGGTCGAGGCGTTCCTCGACGCGCTCCGAACGGGCCCCGCCCTCGCGCGTGTGGACCGGCTCGACGTCCAATGGCAGGGGGCGACCGGTGCCCACCCGGACTTCCGTATTTGGTACTGATCGACGCGTCCACCAAGGCCGGCAGGGACATGGTGCTCGCGTGTGCACATGCGCATCATCGGGCGCATAGATTGGGACGTCACAACAGGTGAAGAAAAAAACACGACGCAAAAGCGAGGACCTGGAGCCGATCGACGAGGCGGAAGAGTCGGAGGACGCCGCCGAGGAGACGGAGGAGGCGCCCGCATTCGCGAAGGGGCGCGCGCGGGGATCCGAGTACGTCCGAAAGGAGAGCCCCTCCGAGGGACTCGATACGGTCAAGAGCTACCTCCGGGAGATCCGCAATTCCTCCTTGCTGACATTTGAGCAGGAGCAGGAGCTCGGCAAGCGAGTGGTCGGGGGAGATGCGGTCGCCCGCGACCGCATGATCGAGGCGAACCTGCGGCTGGTCATCAGCATCGGCAAGCGGTATATGAACCGGGGGTTCCCCTTCTCGGATATCGTCGAGGAGGGGAATCTGGGCTTGATCAAGGCCGTGGAAAAGTTTAACTATAAGCGCGGCTTCCGATTCAGCACCTACGCCTCCTGGTGGATTCGTCAGTTCATCGAGCGGGCCATCATCAATCAGGGGAAACTGATCCGCTTGCCCGTCCACGTGGTCGAGCGACTGAATCGGTTCATGTCCAACGTCGAGCAGCTCGGGCAGGAGCTCGGGCGAGAGCCACGGACCGAAGAGCTCGCGACGCGGATGAAGATCACGGAAGAAGATGTCGTCAACCTGAAGCAGCTCATCCGTACCACCTGCTCCCTCGATAGCCCCATTAGCGATCGGACCGATACGTTTTTGCGGGATGTGATCGAGGACCCCATGAGCATCTCTCCGGCGGAGACGGCCGAGGGCGTGCTGCGTCGTGAGGAGCTCATGGAGTGGGTAAAGGACTTGCAAGATAAGGAGCGAAAGGTCATTATGCTGCGGTTTGGCCTCGACGGAGGTGAGGCCCAGACCCTGGAGGAGATCGGTCAGAGCCTCGGCCTGACGCGGGAGCGTGTCCGGCAGATCGAGACCGCAGCCCTAGTCAAGCTGCGCGCGGTCATCGAGCAGAAGACGATGACTCAAGAGGACTTATTGTAGAACGAGGGCGGAGGTCATGGATTATAAGGCGCTTATTCGGGAGGTTCCTGATTTCCCGAAGCCCGGCATTCTTTTCTACGACATCACCACGCTGCTCAAGGATGCTCAGGCATTTCGCAGCATCGTCGACCAGCTCGTCACGCGCTATCGGGATGAGCGGATCGCCAAAATCGTGGCGATCGAATCGAGGGGGTTCATTCTCGGAAGCCCCATGGCGTATCATCTGGGAGCGGGCTTCGTCCCCGTCCGCAAGCCCGGCAAGCTCCCTGCAGATTGTTTTGAAGTTAAATACAATTTGGAGTATGGTTCCAACTCCCTGGCTATCCATCGAGATGCCATCGGGATGGGCGAGCGGGTGTTGATTGTGGATGACCTGCTGGCCACAGGGGGGACCGCGGCCGCCACCGTCAATCTCGTCCGTCAACTGGGAGGCGAAATCGCTGGGCTTGTTGTCTTAGTCGAGCTCGAGGCGCTGAAAGGCCGAGACAAGATCAACGGGTGCGACGTGCATTCGATCATTCGGTATCCTTCGTAAGGGTTCCTTCCCTGACGCGACGCAGAGTCGCTCTCCACGCACCCCCACACACGCACAGCCGGTGAATCCGCACAGCCGGCGGCGTTCACCCTCATTGCAGCGAACGAAAGGGGTATGGTAGAGGATGGTTAACAAACTCAGGCCGAAGAAAAAGGCGGGCAAACAGACGAAGGCATCGGGTAGAAGCGGAGGCAGCCGGGCTTCAAGCGCCAAGAAGCCGATCGTGGAAGCGAAGCCCGTTGTGGTGGACAGGGGGATCAGCAAAGTGGTGCAGAAATCAGGCAATCATAGCAAGACTACGCAGGCGGGACGACGCCAGGAATCATTGCGGCAGATGTTATTGGCAAAGCGTCAGGAAGTCATGAACGACATCCGAGGCAATATCGGGCAATCGTTGACCGAGGACCAGATGCGGCGTCTCGAGGGCATGGATAGCGGAGACCAGGCCATGATGGACCTGGAACGGGAGCTCGGAATCTCTTTGTCGGAAATGCGCAACCGCCAGCGGCAGATGATCGACGACGCCCTCATTCGGGTCGAGGAGGGCTCGTACGGTATCTGCGCCGAGTGCGGGGTCGAGATCAGCGAAAAGCGTCTGGCCGCAGTCCCGTTCGCGAAGCTCTGCGTGGAATGTCAAACCCAGGCGGAGCTCCTCGAGCGCATCGAAAAGGAAGAAGAACGCGACTAGAGACCGCTGAGCTCGGTCGAATCGGCAGGGAGGCCCACCGCGCGTTGATCACCCTGACCGAGCAGAGAGCGCATCGGTGAAGGCAGTTGTCTTGGCGAGCGGGGGCCTGGATTCCACCGTGACCGCAGCCGTCGCGCGTCGTGATGGCTGCCTCCTGCACCTCGTCACGATTTCCTACGGCCAACGGCATGCCATCGAAACAGACCGCGCCCGCCGGGTCGGTGAGGCCTTGGGTGCGGCGGCCCACCTTTTTCTCCCCATCGATCTCCGGCCCATCGGCGGCTCCGCCCTGACGAGCGACCAGCCCGTCCCTCGCGACCGACCGGAAACCGAACGTCGCCACGGAATCCCGAGCACCTACGTTCCGGCGCGCAACACGATTTTCCTGTCCTTAGCCCTGGCCTATGCCGAAACGCTGGAGGCCCCCCGTATCTATATCGGCGCGAATGTTTTAGACTATTCCGGTTATCCCGATTGTCGGCCGGAGTACCTCCGCGCATTTGAGGAGGTGGCTCGGTTGGGGACCCGCATGGGCACGGTGGGTCGTGGGGTCGAGATTCACGCCCCGCTGCTTCAACTGAGCAAGGAAGCGATCATCCGGCTCGGCGCTGAGTTGGGCGTGCCATTCGAGCTGACGCATAGCTGCTATGATCCAACCCCAGACGGCTCGGCCTGCGGACGCTGTGACAGTTGTCTGATTCGTCTGGAAGGGTTCAAGGCAGCGGGGCTGCAGGATCCGGTGCGCTACGCGACGACATAGAGCAGAGGGGGAAACATCACCGTGGCTGCCGAAGAATTTTTCATGTACCTGACCATCGCCCTGGTCTTCGTCATCCCGATCACGGTCAGGGTGCATCGATACCTGACACGGGAACGGACGGCCAGAATGCTGCGCGAGCAATTCGGCCAGCAATCGACCCAGGGAACGCGGGATGACCAGCAGTCCTGAGACAGGTGTTCGACAGAAATCGGTCTGTGCGACGGCGTCGGCACGGTGCGCGTTGGGTCTTGTCCTGGTGTGTCTCCTCAGTGTCACCGCCTGTCGTGAGGCTACGGCGCCGGTGAATCTTCCCGCGGAGATTCCGACCGAGCTGGCAGCCGGCGAAGGCGCATTCAACACCTATTGCGCAACCTGCCACGGCGCCCAGGCATTGGGTACCAACCAGGGCCCCCCGCTCATCCACAAGGTGTACGAGCCAAACCACCACGGCGACGCGGCGTTTTACCGGGCCGCGGCGCAAGGTGTGCGCGCCCATCACTGGCAGTTTGGCAACATGCCGAAGATCGACGGGGTGACCGAGGAAGAGGTCACGCACATCATCCGGTATGTGCGCTGGTTGCAGCGCCAAGCGGGCATCTTCTAGTGTCACCTTCTCCCTCCTTGTTCATCCCATGACCACCAATTCGCCTCGCGACCACGAGCTGCTCGATCACCTGGCGCGCTCCTACGGGATCGCGCCCGAGTACTACGACAATTCCGGGACGTGTCACGTGACGACCGCGGACACGAAACGTGCGATCCTCAGTGCCATGGGTGTCCGGGCAGAGACCGCGGCGGACCTCGAGCGTGAAGCCGCGGCGCTGAAAGCCGCATGGTGGCAGAGCGTCTGCGATCCGGTCCTCGTCGTCAGGTCAGGCAAGGGCGTCAGTAGCTGGTCGGTGCGTCTTCCCCTGGCCCTCGAGCAGGATTCAGCCGTGCGAATCGCCTGGGAGGTCCGGGATGAGGAAGGGGGGTGTCACCAGACCGGACGGGCTGGGCCGGGCTTGACGGCGAAGGAGGAGACCGTCATCGAGGGACGACGCTATGCGCGCTTCGAGCTTCCGCTGCCGGGCGCCTTACCGCACGGGTATTACATGCTTCACGCACGCGGAGAGCTTGAGGGGGTCGTGGGCGAGGCGGCACTCACGCTCATCATGGCGCCTGCGCAGTGCTACGTCCCCGAGGCGATGTTGCGGGGGACGCGCTGCTGGGGACTCTCCGTTCAGCTCTACGCCTTGCGGTCGGACCGCAACTGGGGCATCGGCGATTTCGGCGATCTGGCCGACCTCGTGCGCTGGGCTCCGCAAGAGCTGGGGGTTGGGATCATCGGCCTCAATCCCCTGCACGCCCTGAAGAACCGACATCCGTTCCACATCAGTCCCTACGCCCCCGACAGTCGATTCTTTCTGAACGCGATCTACCTGGACATTGAAAGAATCCCCGACTATCGGGAATCGCCGGCTGCACAGCGCGTGGTTGAGGATGCCGACTTCCAGGCGCAGCTGGCGCGCCTCCGGGCCGGGGAGACTGTGGATTACGGAGCCGTATGGGGTCTCAAGCGGCAGGTGCTTCGGGAGATCTTTGCCACGTTCCTGGAGCGGCATTATCCCGGGACGGAGGGGCAGCGCCAGGCCCAGTCCGAGCGCGGTCGGGCATTCTCCCGATACCTGGACGAAGGGGGCGAGCAGTTGACGCTGCATGCAACCTTTCAGGCCCTCAGCGAGCGCTTCGAGCAGGCCGACCCGCCGACGTGGGTCTGGTGGGAATGGCCGACCTCGCTCAAGAACCCGCAGTCGGCGGAGATTGCCGCCTTTCGGCGTCTGCATTCGCGGGAGGTGCTCTTTTACGCCTATCTGCAATGGCTGACGGAGCAGCAACTCGAGCAGGTGGCGGAGCGGACGCGGGAGGCGGGGATGCCCGTTGGGCTGTACCTCGACCTGGCGCTGGGGAGCGAGCGAGCTGGCAGCGACGCCTGGGCCTATGCCGGCCAGTTCGCGATGGAGGCCGAGGCCGGCGCGCCTCCGGATGCCTTCAATGCGACGGGGCAAAACTGGGGGCTTCCTCCGGTGATTCCCCACCGGCTCCGCGCCGACGGCTACCGCATGTTCATCCAGCTCGTGCGCGGCTCGATGCGGCACGCCGGTGCGTTGCGGATCGACCACGTGATGGCACTGTTTCGCTTGTTCTGGGTGCCCCGGGGCCTGTCGCCCTCTGCTGGTGCCTATGTCGCCTATCCGGAGGATGACCTGCTCGGGATCGTCGCACTCGAGAGCGTCCGATGTCGAGCGGTGGTCATCGGTGAGGATCTCGGGACGGTGCCGGACACCGTTCGCGAGGGTCTGGCGGCGGCCGGGGTGTTGTCGTATCGCGTGGCCTACTTTGAGCGCGAGGCCGATCAGCGTTTCAAGCCGAGCAGCAGCTACCCGGCGCAAGCGGTCGCCGTCGTGGGCACCCCGGACTTACCCACGCTGGCGGGGTTCTGGAGCGGACGGGACATTGCGATCCGACGGGAAATGGGGATGGTGCCGGATGATCAAGCTCGACTGGACGCGCTCAACCAGCGTCAGCTTGACAAGCGCGAGCTCGTGCGCGCACTCGTGGCCGAGCATCTCTGGAGGCCCGGCGTCGCGCAAGCGAAGGCATTGGACAGCGCGCTCTCGACCGACCTGTGCATGGCCATCCATGCCTTCCTGGCCCGGACGCCCTGCTGGATCGTCCTGGCGTCGCTGGAGGATGTCGTGGCGGACGTGGAGCAGGTGAATCTGCCGGGCACGCTTGACGAACATGCGAATTGGGTGCGGAAGCGCGGTCCTCTCCTGTCCGACTTGCGGCGTGATGCACGACTCCACCGGGTGGCCGTTTCGATGCGTCTCCACCGTCCTTGAGGCTGACGCCAGGAACGGAACGGTCCGTCGTGAGCGGAGGGAAGGAAAGTGTGGGGGGCTACTTTTGCAGGCGGTACACGAGATGGGTGTCGGTCTGAGCGACGCCCTCGATCGCGTGGATCCGGGTGAGCACGAGCGAGGTCAGCGCATCCTGGTCTGGCACTTCAACCACCGCGAAGATATCCGGCTTGCCCCAGCACGGATCGATCGTCTTGATCTCCTTGATGTCCTTCAGTGACTTGACGACGTTGGTGGTTTGGCCGGGCAGCACATTGATCAGCACGTAGGCGCGGTCAGACATGACAGGTACTCCTGCTGTGATTCTATGGGGTGAGCCGCGAGCCCCGCTGGGGCCGGCGCGAGACCTTAGCGGATGCGCCCGCGTGAAGTCAACGGCCTTCTGCACGTGAACGAGAAACGGATCGCACCCCGGCCGGGGTGGTCCACCCGGCTTCGGAGTTAGCCAGGGCTTTGGGGTCGTGGGGCTTCACGAGGCCCTCAGGCCTGAGACGAGCACCTGCCGTCCTGTCCATTCGATCCACCGGACTGACCAGAGTGGAGTCCTCACACGAGCGTTCCCAGCGCGTCGAGTTGCGTCATCCTCGGCGGGGCTACCGTGGAGCGCAGGCGTCCGGACGGCCCGGATGGGGCGGACCGTCGAGGCCATAGGGGGTGGGGCGGGGTGGGCTTGGGACCGGGTCAGCACGGTCGAGGCGCGAGGGGCTGGGAACGATGGACAGGGTGACCCGTCGTGGGGCGCTGGTCGCGGGATTGATCGTCATGGCCGTTGTGGCGACTTTCTGGCTCGAGTCCTCGCTGAGTCCCTGGCCGGGGCAGCACCTGGGGCACACCCAGACAGGCCACATCCTCGGATGGATCGGGTTCGTCCTGATCCTGGCGACCTTCGCCTATCCCGCGCGGAAACGGCTGCGCCCGAACCAGATCTGGTCGAAGCCCTGGCTTTACTTGCATGAGATTCTCGGGATCTTGGGACCCCTGCTGATCCTGGTGCATTCGGGCGCGCACTTCCATGCGGTCGTTCCCGTCATGGCGCTCGCCGCGCTGGGGTTGGTCGTCATCAGCGGCATCGTTGGAGCCGTGTTGCATACCCTCGCATTCCGCACGTTCTACGAGCGGCGGCATGAGCTGGCGCGGGAGGGAATGGATGACGAGGCGATCGAAGCGAAGCTCCATGCACTGGCGGCCGAAGAAGGCGTTCTGCGGTGGTGGCCCTGGGTGCATGTCCCGCTCACCGCGGTCTTCGTGGTCCTCACGGTCATGCATGTCGGGGGTGCGCTGTACTTCGGGGGCATGTAGCGCATGGGATATGTGCCGCCCTGGGTGTACCGTTGGGTTAGTGCCGCGGTGGTCACGCTCGTGGTCTGTGTCACCTGGGCATCGACCCGAACCCCGGAGGCGCTCTGGGCCCCCGGCCATCTGAGTCGATATCACCAGGGCGTAGGGTCGTGCACGCAGTGCCACGAGCCGTTTCGAGGCCCCACCGCGGCGAGGTGTTCCACGTGCCATGGCCTTGAGGGATTTCAACGGGCAACCGACCCCGTCGGAGACTTTCACGCGACAGCCGTCCAGAGCCAGCAGCGCTGCGTGACCTGCCACACGGAGCACCGGGGCGAAACAGCATCAATCACCACCCGGCCGCTCCACAACCCCCACGGCGAGCTCGTCTTCCGCGCCACCGGCGCCCGCTCCTGCACAGACTGCCACGCCTTTCCCGACGGGCTGGGTGGCCGAGCGAGGGTCCTCGACAACGCGATGGTGCAGGCCCTCATCGAGGAAGGGGAGGGGGCTCATCGTCGGGGTGGATTCGCCCGCTGCGCGGATTGCCACGGCGGTGGGCGGGTCGAGCTCGAGGACTGACTGCTGGCGGCGGATTGCTTGCGGATCGTCCGCTTACGGACGCGCGAACATCGAGGGCGAGGGAGAGAGGGCCCGGTCCTCCGGGCTGAGCTTCGCGAGGGTCTTTTCCGCTTCCGGAATTAAATCTTTCCTGTCGTGGGCATAGGCGATGCGCAACGCGTCCCGCGCGAGCGCAACGGCCTGGTCCCCGCTGCCGCGATCAGCGTAGCTCCTCGCCAGGACCAGGCGGGCATTCACGGCGCTATCCGGTGCGCGCTGGATGACGCGGCGGAGCAGTTGCTCGCCTTGGTCCGGATCACCACCAAACAGCCTCGGCAGGCGTATCAAGATTGTCCCCTTGCATGAGAGCGCTTCGAGGTGATCGGGATTCAGCTCCAGTGTCCGGTCAAGGGCGGCCATCATCCGGTTCAATCCGAAGAGCGAAGCAAGCATCTCCCCGTCGAGTCGCATCCTCTCGCCCATGGTGCAGAACACGGCAAAATGTCCATCGGCCCACTGGTCATCCAACGCGACGGCTCGCTCAGCAAGCACCAGGCCGCGCTCGAAATGGGCCAGTCGCACCTCGCGGGCTTGAGCGACGCGACCCTTATGACACTCCGCGAGCGCTTTCTCGCTCAGGGCTACCGC
This sequence comes from Nitrospiraceae bacterium, assembly GCA_041563675.1. Taxonomy (GTDB): domain Bacteria; phylum Nitrospirota; class Nitrospiria; order Nitrospirales; family Nitrospiraceae; genus JBFGRM01. The sequence continues at coordinate 23,882 of JBFGRM010000003.1, forward strand.
CGATTCCGACGCGAAGGCGGAATGATCGGGTAGAGCAATAATCGCAAGCAGGCTGACAAGCACGATCGGAAGGGAGGACGACGGTACTTTCATGGCTCTCCTTTGCCGTCTAGCTGACCATTGGATCGGTAGGCGTGCCTATTGTGAGCAAAACTAGTGCCAAAGCAAGCACTAGCGGGGCTCACATTAAGTCTGTGAAACTCTGGGCGGTCGTGACAGCCTTCGAGGGAGGGACCGCTCACGGCGTGGCGTTAAGAGGACAGTGCTGTAAAAATGCGACGCCCGGTGGATATGGTAGCAGAAGGGCGGGGGCTGTTCCAGCGTCATGTCGAAGGTTCGCACTGAGAACGAATTCCTTTTGTGAATTCGGGGAATATGCTTAAAGTATTGGCGGGCGTCAAACGGGATCGTGCGCATGAGGCGAGGCAAGTAACCGAGATGGAAAGACGAAAGTACCCACGCGTCGACGTCAAATTCAAAGTGGCCCTGGCCTTCGCGGGTGGTCGAACGGAGGGACAGGGACAGATGCTGAATCTCTCGGAGGGCGGATGTGCGGTCAGGGGCGACAAGCGAGTCCCGGAGCAGGCGACGTTGCATCTGCGCATCTACCCCCCGGGACGCAACACGCCGGTGGTCATCAAGAACGCATCCGTCCGGTGGGTTCGTGGATCGGACTTCGGGGTCGAATTCTCGAGCCTGAGCCCCGAGGAGCGGGCGGAGTTGCATCAACTGCTCCAGCAGATCAAGGCCTTCATCTCCGAGTCTCCCGCAGGGGCGGCCGAGAAAGAACACGCATAAGATTTTCCCGCCAAAGCCAGTCCTCCCGTCGCTCCGCCGAGTCTGTAGCATTGAACGACTTCCCACAGGCGTTGTCCTCTGTCCACAACGAGCTCAGAGATTCCTAACCGGCTTCTAATCGGGGCCTCATGCCCGCGTGCTAACGTGTTGCCGCTGTCCTGTGACGGGCGCCCGGGCCGCTTGTGTCGGGCCCATACGGAAGAGGTGCGATCTTGGAATCTCCGCCTGACCCGCTCGAGGAGCTCGCGCTCTCCAATATGTGGGGAATCGCGGCCCTCGTCGAGGTGCTCCAACGCAAGGGTCTCGTCACGCGCGATGAGATCCGCGAGACCATGCACGCGCTGCAGGAGCGTCATCCTGAGCGTGCCGACATGGGGCGTCAGTCGGGTGAGCTGCCGGCACAGGGAGGGGAGCGGAACAGGCGGGTTCTGTGGAAATCGTTTCCGAAGATCTAAGAGCGGAGCCTTCGAGCGTCGCGGAAGAGATCGGTGGTGCCCCCGAGATGATTCGAACATCCGACCCGCGGTTTAGGAAACCGCTGCTCTATCCAACTGAGCTACGGGGGCACGGTACGTACAGTAGCGAAGGGCAGGAGGAAAGTCCACCGGCCGGGACGGCCGGCTTAAAGAGGAAAAGGGGGCAGGCGGTCGACCCGGCCTGCCCCCCAGGATGAAGAAGGTTCGGTTTCGCGGCGCTGCTTACCTTACGCCGACGGCCCTGCGCGCGGCGTCGGCCTTGCGGCAGCCGTCTTCTGCCATCATCCGCTGGCCCGCCGAGGCATCCGAGGGGATTCGAGCCAGGCAGGCGTCCAGGGAATCCCCTGCGTGACCCGCTGCGCCGCGGGACGTCGCGGCCGCCGTACCGGGGCTCACCACGGCAGCCCGTGACTCAGCGTTCCTTGTGCACGTTTGCTCGGCCATCGCCCGTTGTCCCGCAGAGGCAGAGCTCGGAATGTTGGCGAGGCAGGCCTCGAGCGAATCGGTCGTGCCGGCCGCGGCGCCGGGTCCGCCTGCGGACGGTCTGCCTGCTTGCGGTGCGGCACAGGACGCCAACAGCAAGGCCGACGCCGCAAAGAGCAGCACGGTCATTATCATTGCGGATCGCGCGTTCCTCATGTACATAGCCCTCCTTGCTCGATGAAACCCCGACTATAGACAACCCCTCGGAAAAACGCAAGGCTCACCCAGGCCCCCCCGCGCCAGGTTCTCCCCTGGCGAGCAGATCCCCCCTCTCGGGAATCTGGTTCAGGAGGTCCGCCCGGGCCTGGTAGATGCCGGGCAGACCCCCGCCCTTCGCGTAGACCAACCCCGCACCCTTCTTGCCCAGTATGAGTCGCGTGGTCTTGCCGCGCTTGCTGGTGGCCCGGAAGTCCGCCGTCGGGGAGGCCAGCCCATAGGGTGCCAGCGCGCCCGCGCGCTTGAGCACCTGAATTTCGGCGGGAAGGCCGGCCACGCGGCTCAAGAAGAGGTCGACCACTTCCCGATTGAGGCTCGCTCCGGGTTGGTCTTCCAGCCGCCAGGTTCCGGATTGGTTGACGAGGACATAGTGCTGGGACCTTGTGCGGACCTCGAGGATGGCGAGATCCTCCGCCTCGATCCCAAGCAGCCGCTTGTCGCGCAGCGCAAACAGATCCTTGGTCAGGTCGGTGATGGTAAAGGGGTTGATTCGGTAGAGGGGACCGTCCCCCGGCGACCGGGCAAAGGCCTGGCCGCTTCCGGGGTCGGGCTGAAAGAGTGACACCCCGTGGTCCCGGCCCTGGATGTAGAGGGTGATCGTCGCACTCGGCTCGCCGAGGGTCTTCGTCAGCCGCTCGTGCTCCGGCCCCGGGTCCACGAATCCGATCGCCTCGAGCGCTTTCATCTTGAACAGCAGCGTCTTGATTGCAATCGAATCGGCGGGCGTCTCGATGGGGTAGCGGAGTTGCCAGGCATCCGCGTTTTCGCGTCGTGCGCGATACAGGACAAATTCCGTCGGCGGGTAGGTGAGTCGGACCCGTTCGACCTGGTTTGGATCGAACGCGAGAATCTCTTTCTGCCGGAATGCGCGGAGCGTCTTGTTGTAAAAGTCCTTCGGTGCCAGATCCGTGAGCAAGACCTTCTGATCCGAGTCACGCATCGCGTACAGGGTGGCCGTGATCGGGCCGCTGTCTCCCAGCACCAGGCGCTCCCTTTGGGGTCCGGCCGTGATGGTGAGGACGGCCGAGGGCTTGTCGAGGCCGAATGGCGCCAGGTTGGCGGCTTGCTCATCGAGCACCCGCTCGACCCGGCCCAACGTCAGGGCGCGAAGCAGCCCCCTGACCTCCCCCTGGTCGGCCTGTGCCTGGATCGGCTCGGTGAGGTGCCATCGACCGTCCGCGTCGCGCGACAGCCGGACGTCCACCGTGGGCGATTGCATGGAGATCGCCGTGATCTCGTCCGACCCGAAGCCGAGAAGCTGCGCGGCCCGGTCTTCTTGCCGGGCCTTGGCTCGTTCCGCGGGGAGGTCGACCCAATAGAGATAGGCGCCCAACCCGGCCAGGATCACAGCGAGCAACAGCGTGGGCCAATGGCGCATCATGTCCCTACAGTCGTTGACGCTTTCGCCAAATTGTGAGCCCCCAGATCACCGTCAGGGCGGGAAGCAGGAAAACCTGCACGTAGAGCAGCAGGCGATCCTGATTCGGGTTGGGGATGAACGGTTGGAATGCGGGGTCTTTGGGCGTGATCGAGATCAGCGCGCGCTCTTCGGCGAGCCACCCGAGGGTGTGAAGCAGAAAATCCGTGTTGCCTGGAAAATTAACATACAAGTTGCTGGCAAAGGATGAATTCCCCACGAGCACGATCGCCGGTTGCGCGGCGTCTTCCTCTGGAGGCTCCCTCAATGCCAGTGCGGCGGCCATCGGCAGGGGGCCTTGCACGTCCTCCGAGGGATCAAAATTGACGACTCGGGCCTCCAGATTCTCGAGATCGGTCTCCGCCCAGCTGCGCGGAGACGTGCGGGCCAGTGGGACAAAATCCCAGCGGGCTCCACGCTCACGATCGAAGGCAAGGTGTCGAGACGTCGGCAGGAGGATCGCGAAATTGAAGTCCTGGGTGATCTCGTGCTCCGTGAACGTGCGGATCATGAGGGAGGTCAAGTCACCCTGCGCCAAGCGATCGCGCACGTCCACGAGCACGCCTTGGCCGAGCTGCACACCCCAGGTCGCGAGCAGCTCCTCGAGGCCGCTCTGCGTGCCCGGATCCACCATGATAAGCAGACGGCCGCCTCGCTCGACGTAGCGTGCGACCCGCTCGAGCTCAGGCTCGGTCAGCGCCCGGCGCGGCCCCGCGATCACGAGGACGGACGTATCTCGTGGTACCTCGGGTGCCTGAAGCAAGAGAAGTGTGTCCACCTCATAGCCTTGCGTGACCAGAGCATCCTTCGCGAGCGAGTACCCGTCGCGTTCCGTATCCCCGAGGTCACGCTCCCCATGGCCCTCGAGAAAGACGACGCGCTTCTTCGTGTCCTTGGATACCCGCACGAGCGCGGCCGTGAGCTCCGCTTCCGATGGCGTGGAGACGCGAGCCGAGCGCGTGCCGCTTTCGAGCACGGCGATGTCCGTCCGAGTGACGCCGTATCGACGGGCCTGAGCCGGCTGCCGCTCCGGATCGACGTACTCGACCGTGAGGCGGGGGCTGGCCTGGCGGTAGCTGTCGAGCAGGTCGCGGTACATCGCGAGCGCAGGTCTGCCGCTCTCGCTGAACACCGTGATCTTGACCTCCTGCTCGAGACCCCGTAGGACGTCGTAGGTCTGGGGGGCCAGGGTGAATCGCTTGGTCTCGGAGTAGTCCCAGCGCAGGGAATGACGGGACGCGAGGAAGTTGACGATCACCAGGATACCGAGAAACAACGCCACCATGAGGAGGCTGTTGAGTCCCAAGCGGGTGGAACGGCGGACCGAGAACGTCTTGACGCTCTCGAAATGGGTGACGAAGAAGACGGTCAGGCAGACGAGCGCCGTTCCTTCGAGCAGGGTGACGAGCCACAAGTCTTCCGGGGAAAAACTGTAGGCGATGATGCCGAACACGGCCAGAAGGCCGCCGAGCGCACCGATAGAGGGCATAATCCGGCTCATGCCCATCGTTCCGACTCCACCACGCGGTGCGCGAGAAACAGCATCAGCACGGTGCCGGAGAGGAAATACACGAGGTCCTTGGTGTCAATCAGCCCCCTGACGAGACGGTCGAAATGCTCGCCGAAGGAGAGGTACGAGAGCACCGCCCCCATGGCCGTATCACCCAGGTTGGCGCCGAGGGCGCCGAGGAACCAGATCACAAACAGAAGCCCGAAGCTGAGGAGCACGGCCACGATCTGGATTTCCGTCAACGTGGACGCAAACAGTCCCGTGGCGAGAAAAAAGGCTCCGAGGAGCGCGAGGCCGAGATACCCCGTGAGCACCGGGTCCCAATTGAATCGTGTGAAGAAAGTGAGAATCCCGGGGACGACGCCCGTCAACGCGAGCAGCCCCAGATAGATCGCGAGCACGCTGAGGAATTTGCCCGCGATGATCTCGTTGATCCTGATCGGGGAGGTCGCCAGCAGCTCGAAGGTCCGAAGCTTGCGCTCTTCCGCAAACAGTCGCATCGTCAGAATCGGCAGCAGGACCAGCAGCAGGAGAAAGCCCGTCCAGTAGAAGGCCGGGCGGAACACGAGGTCATTCAGGTTGAGCTGGGCCGTCGCGCCCTGCACCTGCATCTGCTGGAGTGCCAAGCTGCCGGCGATTTGCACCAACACGTAGGACAGCACCCCGAAGCTGAGCAGAAAGACGGCGGAGACCACGTAGACGATCGGCGAGACGAACGCCGTCCTCAACTCCTTTGCAAGAATGGCGTGAACCGGTGTCATGGATGGTCCGCCCGTGCCTCCTCCACACCGACGACCCCGGTCTCCGCCCCTTCGCGCATGCCGGCTTCCTCCTGTGTCAGCCTGAGGAACACATCCTCGAGCGTCATGGAGATCGTTTTGAGCTCGAGCAGCCCCCACCCGTTGGCGACGATGAATCGCGCGATCTCCTCCCGAAGATCTTTGCCCAGATCACACTCGATCAAATAGGCGCCGCCGTCGGTCGGCTCGAAGACGCTCACCACGCCTGGAAGGGCACGCAATCGACCAGCCAGATCGACCGGAGGCGTTTTGACGAGGAGACTCACTTTCTCCGATCGTCGCAGTCGGGCGGACAGGCGATCGGGAGTATCCTCGGCGACGATTTTCCCGTGATTGATGATGACCACACGCTGACAGACCGCCGTCGCTTCCGGCAGGATGTGGGTGCTGAGCACGACGGTATGCGAGGCGGCCAGGCCTTTGATGAGCTGGCGGATCTCGATGATCTGCTTCGGATCCAGGCCGACCGTGGGCTCGTCCAGGACCAGGACGGCCGGGTCGTGAATCAGCGCCTGCGCAAGACCGACGCGCTGGCGGTAGCCGCGCGAGAGATTCCCGATCAGGCGGTGCCGGACGTCGCCCAGCGCGAGCTGCTCGAGGACGCGTGTCATGCCGGCCTGGAGCGCCCCCGGGGGCATGCCTTTGATCCGTCCCACGAACGTCAGATACTCCGTGACGGTGAGCTCCTGGTACAGCGGCGGACTTTCCGGCAGGTAGCCGATTCGGCGCTTGACCTCCGTCGGCTGGTCGAAGCAGTCGAACCCGGCGACGCGCGCGCTGCCCTCGGTGGCGGGCATGAAGCAGGTCAGGATCCGCATGGTCGTCGTCTTGCCGGCCCCGTTCGGACCCAGAAAGGCGATGATTTCGCCCTCGGCCACGCGAAAGCTCACCCGCTCGATGGCTGTCAGCTCGCCGTAGCGCTTGGTGACGTTGTGGGCTTCAATCATGTCCTGGGGTCGGCCGGGAGGCAGAGGGGATCCTTCGGGGCGTCAAATCGCCGGCGTGGCCGGGCGTATATAATGGAAGCACCGGCGTAACCCGCGGGATCTTACAAACTCCGTTCCAGGGGCGTCAAGCATCGCGGGTTTTCGTCGTCCTGTGGATAACGCACAGGATGCCAGATTCACTTGCCTGCCGGTTGAAATCTGCTATAGTCGTGTAACGAAATCCTTGCCTGTGCGGTCATGACAGCAAGGGGGGCGTTATGCTCACGATTCAGACCAACCTGTTGCGTTTCACCAGTCTCGTGGTCCTCGGCGGTCTGCTGCTCATGCTCCCACTCCAGGGGGTCGCCTCGAGCGGCGGTCACGCGCGCAAGGTCAACGGCGAGGTGGTGGCCGTCAACACCTTCGAAACACCGAATACGATCGTGCTACGCACGATGACGGGGCAGAACAGGGAACTCATAATCGGCGCGACAGTCGATTCGGCTGCGACGATCAAGCGAGGAACTCAGCCCGTCAGTTTGAGCGACATTCAGGTCGGTGAGGTGGTCATGCTCACCTACGTCAAAACTCCCGACGGACTCGTCGCTCGTTCGATCAAAGTTCGCTAAGGAGGGAACGCCCCATGAGGCACCACGCGTTTGTTTGGCACCCCATTCCGCTCGCTGCCCTGGCCTTCCTGCTGGTGATGGCCGGATGTAGCGGGAAACAGCTCTCCGCGTCCGTTCAGGACCAAGAGCTCCTCGAGCCGCCGGAGATGGCTGAGCCCGTTCCGGAACCCGAACCGGAACCGATCGAAGAGGCGTTTGCGCCCGAGCCGATGATGGAGGAGCCCACTGTCGAGGCCTTCGCCCCGGAACCCGAGATGATGCCGGAACCCATGATAGAGGAGCCGGCACCTGAGCCCTTTGAAGAGGCGTTCCTCGAGCCGGAGCCCGAGCCCTTCATGCCCGAGCCGGAGCCCTTCGTCCCGGAACCCGAGCCCATGCCGGAGCCCGAGCCCGAGCTGGCGCCGGTGATCGAGGAAGCGGAAGTCCCCGAGCCGGAGCCCGAAGTGGCGTTCGAGCCGGAGCCTATGGAAGAGATGCTGATGGAACCCGAGCCTCCGGAGTTGGAGGTGGAAGAAGTGACACCCGAGCCGCTTCCTCCGCCAGAGCCCTTGGCCCTGGACGACGTCTACTTCGACTTCGATCGATTTTCGATCAGAGGTGACGCCCAGATGGCGCTCGAGGCCAACGCGCAGCGGTTGCGGGACGATGAGAATTGGAGCCTGACCATCGAAGGACACTGCGATGAGCGCGGGACGGTCGCCTATAACCTGGTGCTCGGCGAGCGTCGAGCCGAGGCGGTGAAACAATACCTCCAGGATCTGGGCATCCCGGGATGGAAGATCAACATCGTGAGCTACGGCAAGGAGAAGCCGTTCTGCCGGGACCACAATGAGGATTGCTGGCAGGAGAACCGCCGGGCGCATTTCGTGTATTAGCCCGGATTCCCATCGTTTTCACCGGTCACAGTGCAAGAGAAGGTGACGTCGCGCCGCCCCCCAGGGCGGCGTTGACGTTTGTAGACAGTCAAATCCCAAATTCCACATCCCAAGCCGCCCGTTTCACGTTCCAGGGTGCAGCCCCCAGGTTTCAGGACTCCTCTTTCCGTCATTCCTGCGCAAGCAGGAATCCAGTGTCGGGGAGAGGATGGATTTCCGCATTCGCGGGAATGACAGAAAAGGAAAGCGATGGACGACCTGATCTTGGAGCATGAAACCTGGAACTTCCGGCCTGGACCCTGGACCCTGGGCCGTGCTGCTTTCGATGGCTCGACAGACGCCGATTGATCAATGAGTAGCTGAGCTGCCGCAGCACCGTTGAAGCCCCTCCTCTGAGCTACAGCGCCCCCCTTCCGGTCAAACCGAGCCTACGCCCTGGGAGTTGAGAGCGGGCGTTCTCGTTTCCTATTCTCAGCCCGGGCCGCTCGACTCGCGACGAGTGTGCCCGACGACCGTTGGCTGGGGGAACGATGCACAAACCTATCTACACCGCTGTCTCCTGTGGCGGACTCCTTGCCGTCTTCTGTGGTCTCGGCGCCGGCGGATGCACCTACGTCACGAAGGGCCACGCCGAGTTTGACCTGGGGATCAAGGAGCGCGGTGTGGCGTCGTGGTATGGGGAAGATTTCCACGGGCTCGCCACCGCGAGCGGGGAGATCTACGATATGCACGGCATCACGGCCGCGCACCGGAGCCTCCCTCTTGGAACGGTCGTGAAGGTCGTGAACGTGAACAATGGCAGACAGGTGGTCGCGGAGGTCAACGACCGGGGACCATACAAGAGGGGCCGGATCATCGACCTGTCTTTTGGTGCCGCCGAGCGACTCGGCATGGCCCGGAACGGCGTCGGCCTGGTCGAAGTGGAGATCGTCGGGCCCATCGGGCTGCTCTTCCCGGGCAACCCGTCCGACTCCGGGCCGGAGACGCCGGCCGCACCCTCGGTACCACTGCACGCCCTTCTGGTTCGCAGCGGCTCTGTACCTGCGGAGGCAGGCCGTCCCCGGCTCCGATCGCGCCCGGCCGAAGTTCGCCGCTTCCCTCGCCTTCGCCGTGTGGCCGACATTCTCGAAGCCGACCACACCGTCTACCGCACGACTGCAGGCTTGGTGCTTTCCTGACCACGGGCAGCCTCCCTGTTGGTTGACAGCCCTGAAGACTCTCGAATAGACTGTGCCCCGTCTCGATTGAGAGGCACGGATCGGAGCGCACTTGTCGTCCTGCGGGTGAGAGAGGATATGGCGAAGACACGATCGTTGGAAAGCGACGCACAGCAACTGAGGAAGAAAATCAAGGAGAAGGTGGCCTCCCTGGGAGAGGAGCGGAAGACCGACCACGCCCTGCAGGCCCTTCGCCGTCACATGAAGCGGGCTCAGCGCAAGCGACGCCGTCTGGCGGTGAGAATGCAAAAGGCCGCGCCCAAGAAGACCGAGGGCG
>JBFGRM010000004.1:0-32573 GCA_041563675.1 Nitrospiraceae bacterium
GCAAGCAGGGACTCTACGATCCCAGTCGCGAAAAGGACGCCTGCGGGATCGGCTTCGTGGTCAATATCAAAGGGCACAAGTCCCACGACATCGTCCGTCAGGGACTCCAGGTGCTCGAGAATCTCTATCACCGGGGCGCTCAGGGGTGCGATCCGTGCACGGGCGACGGCGCCGGTATTCTGCTCCAGCTTCCGCACAATTTTTTGAAGCGGGCGGCGGCGGACGTGCAGGTCAAGCTGCCGAACGCCGGGGAGTACGGCGTGGGCATGGTTTTTCTGCCGCGCGAAGCCGAGTCGCGGAAGCAGTGCGAGCTGTTGTTCGAGCGCGTGATCCGCGAGGAGGGCACTCGGCTGCTCGGCTGGCGGGACGTGCCGGTCAAGAGTGAGGCGATCGGGGTCCAGGCGCGCCGAACGGAGCCCGTCATGCGCCAGGTTTTCATCGCCCGGGACATCCTCAACGAGGATCAGTTCGAGCGAAAGCTCTACGTCATCAGGAAGCGTATCGAGGAGGCGATCCTCGAGTCCGCGATCGAAGGCCGTGAGCATGTCTATATTCCAAGCCTCTCGGGTCACACGATCGTCTACAAAGGTCTGCTGCTGCCCGGGCAGATGTCGGAATACTACCAGGACCTCAAGGATCCCAGCGTGGTCAGCGCCCTCGCGCTGGTCCACTCGCGGTTCAGCACCAACACGTTCCCCACTTGGCCGCTCGCCCACCCGTATCGCTACGTGTGCCACAACGGGGAGATCAACACGCTGAAGGGCAACGTCAATTGGATGCGGGCGCGCCAGGGACGGCTCGCGTCGGAGCTCTTCGGCGAGGATTTGCCCAAACTCTACCCCATCGTTTACCCCGACCAGAGCGACTCCGCCTGCCTGGACAACGCGCTGGAGTTCCTCGTCCTCGGTGGACGGTCGCTCCCGCATGCCATGATGATGATGATCCCCGAGCCCTGGGTCGGCAATCCCCACATGGATCTGGATCGCCGCGGCTTCTACGAGTACCACGCGGCCATGATGGAGCCCTGGGACGGCCCGGCGGCGGTCTGCTTTACCGACGGCAAGTTAATCGGGGCCACCCTGGATCGCAATGGCCTGCGCCCCTGCCGCTACCAGGTCATGACGGATGACGTCGTCGTCCTCGCCTCCGAAGCCGGGGTCCTTCCCGTCCAGCCGAAGAAGATCCGACACAAGGGGCGCTTGCAACCCGGCCGCATGTTTCTTGTGGACACGGTGCAGGGACGCATCATTGACGACGAAGAGATCAAGGCGGACATCGTGGGGCGGAAGCCATACCGGAGCTGGGTCACGCAGCACCGCGTGTCGCTCGACGAGCTGCCGGAGACCCTCAACGTCCCGCAGCCGGATCATCCGACGATCCGCCAGCGCCAGCAAGCCTTCGGCTACACGGTGGAAGAGCTCAAGATGGTCATCACGCCGATGGTCGTGTCGGGCGAGGAGCCGGTGTCGTCCATGGGGACGGACACGCCGCTCGCGGTGCTGTCGGACCGACCCCAGCTGCTGTTCAAGTACTTCAAGCAGCTCTTCGCGCAAGTCACCAACCCGCCGATCGACCCGATTCGCGAGCAGTTGGTGATGTCGCTGGTCACCAACATCGGGCCCAAGCCCAACCTGATGGCCGAGACCCCGGAGGCGTGTCGTCGCATCAAGGTTCAGCAGCCGATCCTGACGAACGCGGAGCTCCAGAAAATCAGGGAAATCGAGGACCCCCATTTCAAGAGCAAGACGCTTCGCATGCTGTTCCGTGTGGCCGAGGGCGCGGACGGCCTGGGCGCCGCGGTCGAAGCGTTGTGCCAGGAAGCGACGCAGGCGATCAGGGATGATTACAAGTTCCTGATCCTCAGTGACCGGGGGGTCAACGACCATTGGGCGCCAATTCCCAGCCTGCTGGCCGTTTCCGCCATCCATCACCATCTCGGCAGGGAATGCACGAGGACGGAGGTGGGGCTGATCCTCGAGACGGGCGAGCCACGGGACGTCCACCACTTCGCCTGCCTCATCGGGTACGGCGCGGGGACGGTCAATCCCTATCTGGTGTTCGAGACGCTCGTCGACTTGGAGCGTGACGGTTATCTGCCCGAAGGGTTGGATGCGCTGACGGCGGAGAGCAAGTTCATCAAGGCGGTGAACAAGGGCTTGCTCAAGATCTTCTCGAAGATGGGCATCTCGACCGTCCAGTCCTACTGCGGCGCACAGATTTTCGAGGCGGTCGGGCTGGATCAAGAGTTGGTGGATCGCTTTTTCACCGGAACACCGTCACGGGTCGAGGGGATCGGCATTCGAGAGATCGGGGAAGAGAGCCTACGGCGTCACGCGGCCGCCTACGAGGCGCTGGCGGTCCGGCAATTGGATTTCGGCGGGGAGATCCACTATCGCATCCAGGGCGAGCATCACAATTGGAATCCCGACACCATTTATAAGCTCCAGCACGCGACCAAGAGCAACAGCTATCCGACCTTCACGGAATTCGCGCAGCTGGTCAACGACGAGAGCACGCGCCGTGCGAACCTGCGCGGGTTGCTCGAATTCAAGTTCCTGCCCGAACCCCTTCCCCTCGAGGAGGTGGAGCCGGCCAAGGAGATCGTGAAGCGATTCACGACCGGGGCGATGTCGTTCGGCGCCATCAGCAAGGAGGCCCACGAGACCCTGGCCATCGCTATGAACCGCATGGGCGGGAAGAGCAACACGGGTGAAGGAGGGGAGGATCCCGAGCGGTTCATCCCGCTGCCGAACGGGGACTCGAAAAATTCCGCGATCAAGCAGGTCGCCTCCGCGCGCTTCGGCGTGACGTCGCATTATTTGGCCAATGCGCGGGAGCTTCAGATCAAGATGGCGCAGGGTGCGAAGCCGGGTGAGGGCGGGCAGTTGCCGGGACACAAGGTCGACGAGGTCATCGCCAAGCTGCGCTATTCGACACCGGGCGTGCAGTTGATCTCGCCGCCTCCTCACCACGACATTTATTCGATCGAGGATCTCGCCCAGCTCATCTTCGACCTCAAGAATAGCAACCCCGACGCGGAGGTGTCCGTCAAGCTCGTCTCCGAGGTCGGCGTCGGGACCGTGGCGGCGGGGGTCTCCAAGGCCCACGCGGACAAGGTCTTGATCAGCGGCGATTCCGGCGGAACCGGCGCGTCCCCGCTCTCGTCGATCAAGTACGCCGGCGTGCCCTGGGAACTGGGGTTGGCCGAAACGCACCAGACGCTGGTCCTGAACGACCTCCGGGGGCGGATCCGCGTTGAGGTGGACGGCGGCATGAAGACCGGGCGCGACGTGGCCATCGCGACCTTGCTGGGCGCGGAGGAGTACGGGTTCTCCACGGCCCCGTTGATCGTGGAGGGCTGCATCATGATGCGCAAGTGCCACCTCAATACCTGCCCCGTCGGCGTCGCAACCCAGGACCCCGAGCTGCGCAAGCGGTTCAACGGGCAGCCGGAGCACGTCGTCAATTACTTCTTCTTCGTGGCGGAGGAGCTGCGCGAATACATGGCGAAGCTCGGCTTTCGGACCGTGAGTGAGATGATCGGCCGGTTGGACAAACTCAAGGTGCAAAAGGCGATCGACCATTGGAAGGCGAAGGGGTTGAACCTGGCGTCGCTGCTGCAGATGCCGGATGTGGGCCCCGAGATCGCGACGCATTGCGTGCAGCGGCAGGATCACGGGCTGGCGACCATTTTGGACCACAAGCTGGTCGAGCTGTGCCGTCCCGCCATCGAGCGGGCGGAGAAGGTCTCCTTGGATCTTCCCATTCGGAACGTCAACCGGACGACCGGCACCGTGCTGTCGAGTCACGTCGCCAAGAAGTACGGGCTCGAGGGCCTGCCAGAGGACACGATCACGATCAAGTTCACCGGTTCCGCGGGACAGTCCTTCGGCGCCTTTCTCGCGCGCGGCCTCACCCTCATACTCGAGGGCGAATCCAACGACTATCTGGGCAAGGGTCTCTCGGGCGGCAAAATCATCGTCTATCCACCCAAGGTTTCCACTTTCGTGCCCGAGGAAACGATTCTCATTGGCAACACCTCCCTCTACGGAGCGACCCAGGGAGAAGCGTATTTTTACGGCACGGCCGGCGAGCGTTTTGCCGTCCGCAACAGCGGCGTCCGGGCGGTCATCGAGGGAACCGGCGACCACGGCTGCGAGTACATGACGGGCGGCGTGGTGGTGGTGCTCGGCAAGACCGGGCGAAATTTCGCGGCGGGCATGTCCGGCGGCGAGGCCTTCGTGCTGAACGAGGATGGAAAGTTTCCTTCGCGATGCAACCAAGGCATGGTCGAGCTCGAGCCTGTGGCGAGTGAGGAGGACAAGTCCATCCTCAAGACCATGATCGAGTCCCACCTTCGCTACACCGGCAGCCGGAAGGCGAAGCTCGTGTTGGATCAGTGGGACGCCATGCTGCCCAAGTTCGTCAAGGTCATGCCCATCGACTACAAACGCGTCCTTGGCGAGCGAAAGGCGGCGGCGGCGAAGCAACAGGCCAAAAAGGATCAGAAGGAAATGGTCGCGCGGTAGCGAATTAAGAAGGAAAAATTAAAAAGGAAAAAAAGAGAACGAGAGTATGGCGGATCCCAAAGGCTTCATGAAGTATACCCGTGAGGGGCCGAAGCGGCGCCCGGTGGACTTGCGCGTCCTGGACTGGAAGGAGTTCTACGAGCCCTTTTCCGAGGACAAACTCCGCCAGCAGGGGGCGCGGTGCATGGATTGCGGTGTGCCCTTCTGCCAAAGCAACACCGGGTGCCCGGTGGTGAATCTCATTCCCGAGTGGAATGACCTGGTGCATCGCGGCCGCTGGAAGGATGCGCTCAAGGCGTTGCACACGACGAACAATTTCCCCGAGTTCACCGGACGGCTCTGCCCTGCACCCTGCGAATCGGCCTGCGTCCTGGGCATCAACAGCGACCCCGTGTCGATTCGGGTCATCGAGTGGAACATCATCGACAAAGGGTTTGATGAGGGCTGGGTGGACCCGGTGCTGCCGGCCCTGCGGACGGGCAAGCGGGTCGCCGTCGTGGGCTCCGGCCCCGCCGGCCTGGCCGCGGCGCAACAGCTCGCCCGCGCCGGGCACACGGTCACGGTGCTGGAAAAAGCCGACCGGATCGGCGGCTTGCTGCGTTACGGGATCCCCGACTTCAAGATGGAAAAGTGGGTCATCGACCGTCGCCTCCAGCAGATGGAGGCGGAAGGGGTGGAATTCAAGACCGGCGTGCACGTGGGCATCGACGTGGATGTGGCGTCCTTGCGCCGCGAGTATGACGCCGTCTGCCTGACGACCGGGGCGGAGCAGGCGCGCGAGCTGCCCGTGCCCGGCCGGGAGCTCAAGGGGATTCACCCGGCGATGGAGTACCTGACCCAGCAGAACAAGCGGAACGCCGGTGACCGGATCACCGCTGAGCCGATCACCGCCGAGGGCAAGCGGGTGGTCATCATCGGCGGCGGGGATACGGGGTCGGACTGCCTCGGCACCACGCACCGCCAGGGGTGCGCCGAGGTCCATCAGTTCGAGTTACTGCCCGAGCCGCCCCCCGCTCGGGCGGCCAGCACGCCCTGGCCGCTCTGGCCGATGCAATTGCGCACGTCCCACGCCCATGAGGAGGGATGCGATCGCCAGTGGAGCGTTTCCACGAGCGGGTTCACCGGCCGGGGCGGGCAGGTGAGCAAGCTCCATGCGCAGCGGGTGGCCTTCGAGAATGGGAAGTTCCAGCCGGTGCCGGACTCCGAGCTGGAGATGGACGTGGATTTGGTCCTCCTGGCGATGGGCTTCACCGGTCCCGTGAAGAACGATCTGCTCGATCACATGGGCGTGAGCTACGATGCGCGGGGCAACATCGCCGTCGACGACGACTTCATGACCAGTGTCGAAGGTGTCTTTGCCGGCGGCGATTGCAAGCGCGGCGCCTCGCTCATTGTCTGGGCGATTGCGGAAGGCCGGAAAGTGGCGGCGGGTGTCGAGCGGTACTTGCGATCCGGGCGATCGGCCAGGCGCGCGGCGGCGTAGCCCGGCCTCCCCTTCCCTCCCCAACGCGTTCCTCTCCAGTCACGGGTCGTGGACGGACTTCGGTCGAGCTTGGCGTGATGCACGCTCCCTCACGCTCAGGGCCGACCCGGACGGGTCAGCGCTTGCTCCCCACACCGGCCGATCCATCCCGTGGAGGAACGCGAGCAATCACCCATGAAGCGAGCGGTCAAGATTTGCGTGAGTGGCGTCCTGCTGGTGGGCCTGCCGCTCCTCGGCGTGTTTCTGGCGGGCGAGCCGCTCGACCGCTATCTCGAGTTCCCCCCCACGACCCGCTACGTCGACCACGCCGCGTTTTCCTGGACCGCGTTTGCCGGGGTGTTCCTCTTTCTCGCCCTCGTGACCGTGCCCTTCTTGATCGTGGCTGTGGATGCACCGAAGCTTCCCCGCGTCTACCTCGTGCAGCTGCGCTCGTTCCCCTGGTGGGGATGGCTCGGCATCCTGTGGCTCGCCCTCGCCTGGGTTCTGGCATGGACGCGACTGCCATGGGTCGGCGTCGTGCAGTCCCACACATTCACGCCGCTCTGGCTCGGCTACATCGTCGTGGTCAACGCCGTGACGTTCGAGCGGACGGGCCACTGTCTGTTGCGCGATCGCACGGGGTACTTCGTGGCGCTCTTTCCGTTGAGCGCGTTGTTCTGGTGGTTTTTCGAGTACCTGAACCGGTTCGTTCAGAACTGGTACTACGTTGGCGTGACGGAGTTCAGCGCGCTGGAGTACTTTTTCTATGCCACCCTCCCGTTCTCCACTGTCCTGCCGGCCGTCCTGAGCACGATCGAGTGTCTGGAGTCTTTCTCGGGCTTGGATCGGGCGTTTCGTGACCTGTGGGTGATCGAGCTCAAGCACGGGACCGCGCTGGGGTGGGCCTGCCTTCTGCTTTCCTGCGCCAGCTTGACGGCGATCGGCATCTGGCCAAATATCCTTTTCCCATTGGTGTGGATCTCGCCCTTTCTGGTCATTCTTTCGTTGCAAGCCGTGCTGGGCGAGGAGACGATCCTCTCAGGGCTGACGGAAGGGGATTGGAGACCGGTCTGGCTGCCCGCCCTGGCCGGCCTCACCTGCGGTTTCTTCTGGGAGCTGTGGAACTCCCAAAGCCTGGCGCATTGGGAGTACGCCGTGCCCTATGTGCATCGATTCCAACTCTTTGAGATGCCGTTGCTGGGTTACGCCGGCTATCTTCCGTTCGGGCTGGAATGTGTCGTCGTCGCCCAGCTCCTCTCCCCGCGCAAGGAAGTGACCGGCAAAAGCATCTAGCGTCCTGAGTCTGGGGTGCGCTCCATCTCACCGGCGCGGGGGGCACGCCTGTCCTGCTCAGCGCTTCGGTTCGACCGCACTAACCGCTCGCATCCGCTCGGCTGCGGAACTCGCGCCAACCCGAGGCTGCGCCGGGCTGGCGCTCACACAGTCCTCGCCGTCCGCTTCGCGGACCGCGTCTGCTCGGGAAGTGCGGGTCCCGAACCTCCGCGATCCGCGACGCCAGGCGTGCCCCCCGGCGCCGCGGTGCATATAGCTCCGCTCCGAGCGTCGGGTGGAAGGGCAGGCCCCTTCGACTCGGCCCATAAGAAGGCCTCGCTCAGGGCAGGGGCGACGGCGGCTATCCAGGACCTCCTGACTCCGCCCCAATGCAGCTACTGTCCCCATCTGAGGCGCCTGCCCCGAGCCCTGCCGAGGGGCCGCGGCCAATCACTGACTGTCATTGCTGCCACTCTCCAACGCATAAACATGGCAACGCCGGAGCGGCTGTCCTTCGCCACCCGACGCCTCCGTTGTTTCGGAAGCGTGGCCCCCAGAGGCGCGGCAGCAATGGTCGGGCGCGTCCCTCGTGTCAGACCGGAATGCTGAGGGCTTAGCGGACGCTGACGAAGCGGTCCTGCGCGAAGGTGCGGAGGCGGTCGATGTCTTCGCGGCGGGAGACGGAGAGCGGGACGGTCTGCCGGATCTCATCCAGAAGCAGGTCGGTGTCGAGCGCGCGTTTCTGGTGCAGGGCGCGGTACAGCGCGCTGATCACGGCTTGCTCGATCTCCGCGCCGCTGAATCCCTCGGAGGCCTGGACGATCTCCTGCACACGGAACACATCGGGATCCTGTTTGCGCAGCCGCAAGTGAATCGCCAGGATGGTGTCCCGCTCCTCCGCGTTGGGCAAGTCGACGAAGAAAATCTCGTCGAACCGTCCCTTCCGCATCAGCTCCGGCGGGAGCGCCGACAGGTCGTTCGCCGTCGCGACGACGAAGACTCCCTCCTTCTTCTCCTGCAGCCAGGTGAGGAACGCCCCGAACATCCGCAATCCCACACCCCCGTCGGCTTCCCCTCCCGAGGTCGAGCTCAAGCCTTTCTCGATCTCGTCGAGCCAGAGCACGGAAGGCGCGATGCTTTCCGCCATCGCGATAGCCCGCCGGAAGTTCTTTTCGGTCTCACCGACGTATTTGTCGTAGAGCCTGCCCATGTCCAGCTTCAGAAGCGGCATCTTCCATTGCTTGGCCGTGACCTTGGCGGCCAGGGACTTTCCGCAGCCCTGGACGCCGACCAGGAGAATCCCCTTCGGAGGATTCAGGTTGAGAGCCCGGGCCTCCTTGGTGAACCCGACCGCCGCACGATCCAGCCACTCTTTCAAGGCTTGGAACCCGCCCAACTCGAATTGATTATCCTCCAAGGGATAGTATTCGAGCAGCCCGCCCTCACGGACGATCTGCACCTTCCGTTGTATTACGGCCTGAATGGCTTTCGAGGTCAGACCCCCATCCTCGATGATCGCGTGCGAGACGGCTTGTCGCGCCTGGTTCAGCGTGAGCCCCCTCAGCGCCCGGATCAGTTGCTCCTCCTCCTGACCCGAGAACAATAGGTTTTGACGCAGGGAGCCGTTCAGGGATCGGGTGACCGTCCTCAGGACCGTCGTCAGCTCCTCAGGACCGGGCAGGCACAGCTCATACCGCACCGCCTGTGCCTCGATCTCGGAAGGGAGGGCCACATGGGCTCCGGTCAAGACGAGCGCCGATCGCGTTCGGGCGTAGCGATGGGTGAGCTCACGAAATTGCCGCGCGGCGGGGGCCTCCGCCAGATGCGGGGCAAAATCCTTGAGGAGAAAGATGCCCTCGACTGTCAGGCTCTTGAGGTGGCTCAACAGGTCCATGGGATTCACGGTGACGCCATGGCGGGTCGCTGGTGTGAGATCTCGGGTGAGGCCCTGCGTCAGCGACCACTGGAAGAATTGCAGGCGAGCTTGCGTCGCCACCGAGGCGAGCAGTTCCTTGACGCGCTCCTCCTCGACCGTTTCGATCACGATGACGGGATGGAAGGAGAGGACCAGCGCCTTGATGTCGTGCACGCTCGTGGACAGCGTCATGGTGGTCGATGCTGGGGGACTATTTCGGCAGAATGTGCACCTCACCCTTGCCGCGGGTGTCGGTGCTCATCAGGTCGGCTTCGAGGCGACGCGGGGTGCCGATTCGGCCCTCCGGGTCGTAGATGAAGCCAAACAGGCTCTTACAATCGGCCCGACCCGTGTATCGTTTGGCGGCGGCCGTCCAGAAATCCGTGACCTCGCTGGCTCCCATGCCGCGCCGGGTCTTGGTCGACACGATCACGACCCCGACGGGCTGGACGATCACGTCCGCCTGCGTGGAGCCTCCGGCGTTGGGGGGTGTCCATTCCTCCGGCACGACGTCGTCGAATTCCACGTGCAGCAAGGCGCGTAGCAGGTCGCGGACGTCGAACTCATCCTCGACCTCGAATGGTGGCCTGCCCTCGCTCCGCTCACGAAGCTGCCTGACGACACCGTGGAACGTTGTGCAGATGTTTCGTATGCGGGTCAGCACGTCCGCCAGGTTCGTCGTGCCCTGACGCGTGGCGGCGTTCGCTGGCGCCGGCTGTCGCTGGGGCTCCCTCGCCGGAGCCGCAGAGCTTTGACGTTGCGCCGCGGCCGCGGCCGCGGCAGACGCCGCCTCGGCGGAAGGCCGAGAAGGAGACACCGTCTTGGCGGGTTGGCGCGGCGTTCCAGCGCGGGGCGTCTTGATCTCGGGCTCGCCTGTGTTGATCGCGGGGGGCGGACGTCTTGCCGGGCGCGGCTTGCCGAGGAGAACCGCTTCCTCTTCCTCGAGCGACTGGATGAGATCCTGAAGGATGGCGATTGTGCGGCCGATGGCCGGACGACTGGTGGAGTCGATCGTCAACGCCCCGTGTGCCTGAAACTCGCTCGACTTGCCGCCGAAAATGTCTCGGATGGTCTCCCGCACGCCGAGCTCGACCTTGACCCGGAGCGCGTCGATATAGGGTAGGCCCTCCTGCATCAGCTCCTGAACCTGCTCGATCCGCTCATCGAGCTTCGCGATGTGCTGGCGGATCTCGCTGACTGAGGGAAACCGGGCCTGACCCGGTTGAGAGGGCTGTGTTTTCCCCTTTGCCATGGTCGCGTCGAGCTCGGTGAATCCAAAGACACGGGTGCCCTCGCGGGCTGCCCGCACGCCTCCCCCGGCCCTCTGGCCGCGCAGGGAGCTCCACTAATCAGGTAGCATAGGCCGGCCAGAGTGCAAAAAAGATTCGTTTTTCGGGAAGCCAGGTTGGCGGCCTTCTGCCCGAACTCGGCCGAAAATCACCTGCTCACCCGGGCCCTCCACGGCTCCGGGGGAGAGGGGGATCGCTTGAGGAGTCACCGGGGGACGGTGTGGGACAGGACCCGAGTTGACCCGGTGCAAGAGTGGACGATATGGTGCCCACATGAGTGCCAGGACCGCATGCGCCGCGCTGATCATCCTGTGCGCGGGCTTGCTTGGAACCGGATCGCCTGGCATCGGGTCGACTCCACAGACGCCGGAGGTGCCGCGCAGCATTCCACCGGAGGAGTACCCGATCTATAACCTGGTCATCACCAGCAAGTTTCTCACCTCCAGGACCCAACTGGTCGTGATCCGGAACCTGACCGCCACCCGGCTCGGACCCTTCACGGACAAGCCCCCGAGCCGAGAGTTCCTTGTCGCGAACGAGTTCTTCGGTCGACCCCTGGCCCCTGATCTGATCAGTGATTTCGTCCACAAAATGGAACGTCCCTCCCGCCTCGAACGCGCCCTCACCCTGGGCGTGCCCTATCAGCTTATCCGCGAGGAGGACGGGGAGGATCGCCGCGCATCGGTGGCCCCGATCCCGGCACGACGCACCCAGGGAGGGCAACCGGACGGTCCCCCGATCGTCGTCGGTCTCCTCGAGCTGTCCCGCGTCGGGTTCAACCTGCGCGAAAACGAGGCCCTGGTTTACGTCGGCATCAATCGTCCTGATGGCACGGGCGCGGGCTTCTTGGTCTGGCTGCATCGAACGGGGCGGGCCTGGCGTCTCACCGATACCGAGGTGTTATGGACCGCGAGGCCGTAGTAGAATGCGCACCACAGAAGACGTGAGGCTTTTCGACAAGCCCTTCGACAGGCTCAGGGCTGACTCAGGGGAGGCGTTAGGCGTCAAACTTGATTATTCAAAGCTTTCCAGTGCCGCCATTGGGCTGCAATTGCTCAATCATCGGTGATCCCGCCACTGGCCAGGCCCTCGTGGTCGACCCGGGCGGAGCCCACGAGCGCATCTTGCGCGCCGTGCAAGACCTCGGTCTCACGGTCGTGACCGTGCTCCATACCCATGCCCATTTCGATCACTTTCTGGCATCGGGTGAAATGAAAAAGGCCACGGGCGCCACCCTCTGCCTGCATCCGGAGGATCGTTTTCTCTGGGAGGCGCTGGAGATGCAGTGCCAGGCCTTCGGGGTGCCTTACGTGCCGGTCCCGCCACCGGACCAGTGGCTCAAGGACGAGGAGAAGCTCACCGTCGGAGGGGTCGAGGGGCTCGCGCTGCACACCCCGGGTCATACGCCGGGATCGATGTGCTTCCATTTTCCGAAAGAGGAGCTCCTCATCGCCGGCGATACGCTCTTTCGGAGCGGCATCGGACGGACGGATTTGTGGGGCGGGAGCTTTCGCGCCATCGAGGCATCCATCCGTGAGCGGTTGTACACGATGAACGAGCGTACACGCGTGATCACGGGGCATGGCGAGGAGACGGAAATCGGGCTGGAACGCGAGTATAATCCCTTCGTCAGGGCATGACCGATCGCGGCCGTCAAGTCCCTGGCCGGAGTGACCGAGGCCGGCGGAGCTTCTCGGGCACCAACCGCCGGGCCTCACAAGAGGAGGACAGTATGAGAGGGTTCGTGGCCAGAGTCATCGCCGGGATCCTGATAGTCGGTCTCTGCCTCTCGACGTCGGAGGCCATCTCCCAGTCACAGAACGACAAAGTCAAAATCGAGGATGTCGATGTCAGGCTGACGGAGCACGGCCCGGTCGTGCTGCTCCAGGCAGAGAGCAAGACCATCCCGATCTTCGTCGATCAAACCGTGGCGGGCTCGATCCACGGGGCCCTCACCGGGTTCAAAACGCGTCGGCCGCTGTCTCACGACCTTATGCGATCGATTCTCGAGGCTTTCGAGGGAAAGGTGACCAAGACGGAGATTACGCTCAAGGACGGCATCTATTATGGATCGCTGACCGTGACGGTCAAGGATGCCGAGAAGGTGTTCGACAGCCGCTCATCGGACTCGATCGCCCTTGCGATTCACTTCAAGGCGCCCATCATTGTCGGTCGGGACCTGCTGGAGTCAGCCGGAAAAAGCGACATCTTCAAGAAGGAGCCTCCGACCGAGACGCTCTGATTCCGGCCGGCCATCGGATCGGGTCATGCTGCGCATGGGCCATCCGTCCGGTACGGGATAATGCCCGCCGCCTGAGACGCTCTCGCCCACCGAACGAGGACCACAAGGCATGACCAAGGCGACCCGCCTGGCCTACGAGCGACATGCGTCGGACTACATCAGGCACTGGAGCCGGCGACGGTACCGTCGGCCGAGGCTTCTGGGAGATTTGGTCGCCCGATTAACGCGATCCGCTGTCGTCGCGGACCTTGGGTGCGGGCCCGGGCAGGACGTCAGGTATCTGAGGAAACGCGGATATCGCGCCATTGGCCTCGACCTGCTTCCTCCCTTCCTGCTCGAAGCGAAGCGGCGCGACAACCGGGTCCCGCTCCTCCGCGCTGATCTGAACCGATTGCCGCTCAAGCCCGGAGTGTTGGACGGCATCTGGGCCGCCGCCTCGCTGATTCACTCGAGCAAGTTGGAGGTCCGGCGCGCCCTCGGTTCCTGGCCGGATCTGGTTCGTCCCGGTGGACTCCTGGCTGCGACTGTCGTCCACGGCCGGGCGAGCGGCATCAAACCCAGGGGCTGGATCCCGGGTCGCTACTTCTCGCGCTGGCAAAAGGGAGAGCTGCAACGGGCGCTCGAACGCGCCGGCTGGGACGTGCTGATCCTGGAAACCGTGACCAACCGCGAACGCAAAGGCCGCTGGCTCAACCTCCTCGCCCAAAAACAGTTACCGTAAGAGCCGCAAGCATTCTTCTGCCTCGGAAGTTCCGTTCAAGCTTCGCTTGGAACGGAACTTCCGCCCCCTCCACATTCCAGACGGTGACGTGCGGGGCTGTCCAAGTTTCGAGCCGACATTGCCGGGAGGAGCGGGGTACCCACCGAGACGCTCCCAGGAAGGAAAGCCGGAACTGACTGAAGCACTGCGGTTGCATCGCAACCGCAGCTGAGGGAATTCCGGAAGGCTTCCGCCTGGGAGCGTCCGGAAGGGTCGCTCCGGGAGGCGGGAGGCCGAAACTTGGACAGCCCCGACCTCTAAATCTTTATCGCTTCGCGCACTTCGGCGAGCGTCTCTGCAGACACGATTTTCGCCCGCTTCGTCCCGTCCTCCACGATCGCCTCGAGCCGATCCGGCTTCTCGACCAGCTTCGCGCGCGCCTCCCAAATCGGCGAGAGCCTCTCGACCATCACGTCCGCCACCAGCTTCTTGCAGTCGATGCAGCCGATCTCGGCGGTCCGGCACTCGCGGTTGACGCGGTCCAGGACCGATTGCTGCGAATAGATCTTGTGGAAATCGAAGACCGGGCAGACCTCGGGGTTGCCCGGATCGGTCCGCCGCACGCGCGCCGGGTCCGTCACCATCGTCTTGAGCTTCTGACGGACCACCGGCTCCGCATCGGACAGGTTGATCGTGTTGCCGTAGCTCTTGCTCATCTTGCGGCCGTCCGTCCCCATCACCTTCGGGAATTTCGTGAGGTGCTCCTTCGGCTCGATCAGCACCGGCTGGTAGAGGCTGTTGAACCGCCTCGCCAATTCTCTGGTCAGCTCGAGGTGTGGGAGCTGATCTTTGCCGACGGGAACGAACTGCGGCTTGTACAAGAGAATGTCGGCCGCCTGCAGTACGGGGTAGCCCAGAAAGCCGAAGGTAGAGAGGTCCCGCTCCTTGATCTCCTCCTGCTTCTCCTTGTACGTCGGGTTTCGCTCCAGCCAGGGGATGGGGACGATCATGGACAGCAGGAGATACAAGACCGCGTGGTCCGGGTTGCGCGATTGAATGAAGACCGTCGAGCGGTTCGGGTCGATTCCCGCGGCGAGCCAGTCGATCAGCATCTCCCGTCCGAACTCCCTGACCCGGCTCGTGTCGGCGTAGTTGGTCGACAGCGCGTGCCAGTCGGCCACGAAGAAAAAGCAGTCGTAGTCTTCCTGGAGGGCTTTCCAGTTTTCGAGCGCGCCCAGCAGATTCCCAAGATGCAACAAGCCGCTGGGCTGCATGCCGCTGAGAACGCGCTTTCTGGATGTCGTGGCTGTCATTGAAATACCTGCGAATGAGAGAGAATGGATCCCGCCACGAACGGCACCAATGTGCCGACAATCGTGTGAATGACGCGGATGTGCGGATCGAGCACGATCAGTCCGATGAGGACGAACATCCCATAGGGCTCGAGGCGGGCGAGCCCTGAGGCCGCCTGGGCGGGGAGTAAGCTCGTAAGCACTCGCCCCCCGTCCAGGGGCGGGATCGGAATCATGTTGAAGACCATGAGCAACACGTTGATGAGGACGGAGTACAGGGCCATTGCGGCCAGCGGCAGCAGGATCATCCCCTGCAGGTCACCACGGGGTCCCATGCCCGGCTGCGGTGGCCAGTGCTCGCGCAACGTTGGATCGATGAAAAAGAGGAAACTGAGGAAGACCGCGCTCGCGAGGGCGAGCAGCAAATTCATGCCCGGCCCCGCCGCGGCGACGAGCGCCATGTCCCGCCTGGGGTCATGCAATCGGGCCGGATTCACGGGCACGGGCCTGGCCCATCCGAAAAAGATCCCCGTCGGCATCAGCAGGCACATGAGCGGGACGAAGATCGTACCAACCGGATCGATGTGCGCCAACGGGTTCAGCGTGAGCCGGCCCTCCATCTTGGCGGTAGGATCTCCGAAACGGTTCGCGACCCAGCCGTGCGCGTATTCGTGGAAGACCATGGCGAGAAGCAAGGGCACGGCCATGTAGGAGATGGTGTGGAGAATGTGGGAGAGGGAGCTCATGGGGTGGTCGGCATCGGCAGCGGGCCCAAGAACGGACCTCGGGGCTGCTCCCCGTTGGTCTGCTCGACGGGCTCGATTTTTCCTTCCTTCACCTGCAGCACGAACAGCTTCCTGTTCAAGACGCCCCGCGCGTCGAACCCCGTGGCCCCCCCCAGGGCCGGCAAATCTTCCGATCGTCGCAAGGCCTGTGCGACCTCCCGTGAGGACGTCGCCCCGCGTCGCAGGGCGTCGATCACGAGTCGCGCGGCGTCGTAGGCCTGCGCCGCGAAGAGCGACGGCGGCTGCTGGTATCGGCGGCGGAACCGGCTGACGAAATCCACCACGTCCGGGTCCGGGCTGTCAAGGTGCAATCCGTCGACAAAGATTCCACCTTCGACGGAGGTCCGGGCGAGGCTCAGCAGCTCGGGCGTGTTCCATCCGTTCGAGCCCATCAAGGGGACGCGGATGTCGTAGAACAGCAGTTGAGGCGCGATCAGCGCGACCTCCTCCGCGGTGCCCGGGAGGAAGATCGCCTCGAAGCCGGGCGTGTAGACCTCCCGCGTCTCACCCTCCTCGTTCGTCGTCTCCGTCATGATCCCGTCGCGCTGCAGATCGATGGCTTTCATCCGCCTGATCTGAGGCCCGAAATCCGTCGCTCCCTCGGGGTAGGACTCCACCGCCACGACCGTGCCGCCACGCTGGCGGACTTCCTGGCTGAAGAGGCGGCTCAGCTCGCGTCCGTACTGGGTGTCGGGATGGAGGATGCCGAACTGATAGAACCCGCGACGGCCCAGGGCGTAGTCGGCCAGGCGCCTGGCCTGCAGCGCGTAGGTCACGGCCGTGCTGAACACGTAATTGCCGAAGCGCCGGACGTTGAGCAGGGTGGCCGACGGCGTCACGAATGGCGTTTCGGTGCGCTCGGCGAGCTCCGCCAGCTTCTCCACCTCGCGGGAACGCATCGGTCCGATAATGGCCAGGGGGCGATGCCGGTCGATGAGCTCATAGAGCTCGGACCTGAGGAACACCTTGTCCGCCTCGGAATCTCTGACCGCCAGGGCAATGGATGGCAGGTCGTACAACGCCTTCCCGCGGTCGATGGCCACGCGAATTCCCCGAAGCGACTCGTGTCCGAACTGGCTGAGACGGCCTGTGAGCGGGAGCAGGGCTGCGATGACATGGTCGCTCTCGCGGAGCTGCGTCGCGAAGGACTCGAGCAGGGCATTGGCGTCCTTGACGTAATCGTGATTCGGAAACAGCCGCAGGAAGCGACGTACGTATCGCTCCGCCACGTAGCGCTCGTCCCGCGCGAGGTGGAGCTCGATCAGGCGAATCAGGGCCGCGTCGCTGGGGAACGTTCCCGGGTAAGCCCGCTGAACCCTGAGCAGCTCGCTTTCGCCCAGCTTCTGCGTGATCAAGAGGAGAATGCGCTCGCGTGAAACCGCCCGTTCCTCCGCCGGCGCCATGCTGGCTTCTTCCAGCCACGCCTGGATGGCCCGGAGATAGTCGCCCTTGCGCGTCAGTAGCTCGCCGGTCATCGCGAGCGCTTCGCGCCGCGTCGGGGTGTCCGTCGACAGGCTCCGCACCTCCGCCAACAAGGGGAGCGCCTGGTCCAAATTTCCCAGCTCCGCATGCGCGGAGGCGAGTGTCAGGCGGGCGCGATCGGCGAGGGGCGAGTCGGGAAACTCGGTGAGCAGCTGGTCGAGGTAGGTCACGGCCTCCTGTGGAGCCCCCGTGCGGATCAGCGCGGCGCCGAGGAGGAGGTACGCCTGATCCAGATACCGGGCGTTGGCCTCGTCGGCGATGAAGCCGCGCAGGATTCGGAGCGCCGACTCCTGCTGATCCGACTCGATCAGACGTTTCGCCTCCGCGAGACGCGGATGGGCCTTGGCCGTGGACTGCGCATAGGCGGGTCCGGCCCGCGCCACCGGCTGATCAAGATGGTGGGGTAGACCGCCGAGGAGAAGGACGACGGCCAGGACGAGACAGACGGGTCCCCTCGGGCGAGGGCGACCTGGAATGGGCGGATGGGGTACGTGTTTCATGCGTGCGGGCACAGGGAGGCGACCGGACCGAGGAGAGTGTGAGTATAGGAAGGCTTCCAGATGCTGTCAAGTGAATCGGCAAGCTATGTTGTTGTGTTTTCAAGGCTTCTTAACTATAGTCGACGCCGTCTAGCAGTAGAGAAAAGGCCCCATGCCACGGATGCGACGACACCTGGCCAAAGCGAGACGCAGCGCCGTCGGCAACGATCCGACCTGCGCGGCCTCCGGAGACACGCAGTTCACCCCGCTCATCGAGCGATTTCTGGAGGACGCCCGGGTGGAGGGCGGGCTGGCGATGCAGACCATCGAGGCCTACCGGAGAGACCTCGGGAAGTTCCAGCACTTCCTGGCCGCCCGCGGCGTCACCAGCCCGCGAGTCGTGGCGCGGCCGATTCTGGCGTTGTTCCTGAACGAGCTCAGGATGGCGCAGCTCGCCCCCGCCTCGATCGCCCGCTGCATGGCGGGCGTGCGGGCCTTTTATCGATACCTCTGCCGCGAGGGATTGGCGAGCGAGGACCAGCTCGTTGGTCTGCAGACGCCGCGTCCCGGCCGGCGTCTGCCCCGGACCCTGACGACCGAGGAAATCACCGCCTTGCTCGATCTAGGCGAAGGCCGAACAGCCGAGCACGTCCGCGACGCCGCCATGGTCGAGCTGCTCTATGCGACGGGGCTCCGCGTGTCGGAGCTGGTGCGGCTTCAGCTCGCGCAGGTCAACCTGGCCGCCGGTTATGTCTTGACGATGGGAAAGGGAAGTAGGCAGCGCATCGTGCCGATGGGCGACGTGGCTCGACAGAGGCTCCAGCGCTACCTCGCTCTGGCCCGCGGGGCTTTCATCAGACGGAAGGAATCCCCCTACCTGTTTTTGACGCGTCGCAGCGGCGCCATGACCCGACAGGGGTTTTGGAAGATCCTGCGCAGCAGGGCGCGGATGGCCGGCGTCAGCGGCGTCCTGTCACCCCATGTGCTGCGGCACTCGTTCGCGACGCACCTACTGGAGGGGGGAGCCGACCTCCGGTCGGTGCAGGCGATGCTCGGGCACGCCGATATCTCGACTACGCAAATCTACACACATGTCGAGCGAGGGCGCCTGAAGCGTCTGCACAGCGAGCTCTTTCCGCGAAAGCGGCGCCGTGCGTCAATCGTTTCCCGGCCGGCAATCACCCCGAGCCCGACATTGCCTTCGAGATCCGGACGACCACGCGCCCGGCACGGTTGACAAGGTCGGGCCGACTTGGTAGCATCCGCAAACGCCTGGCAAGCCTACGTTTTTTAGGCGGATAGCTCAGCCGGGAGAGCGCTGCCCTTACAAGGCAGAGGTCACAGGTTCGATCCCTGTTCCGCCTACCAGGCCGGCGAGCAGATTCGGACGACTGCGATCATCGGTGTTCATACAGAAGCGTTGCATCAGCGTCATCCTCTCTCTTCACTCCTGCCCTGTCCGAGCAGAGTAGGTGAGTCCGACTCGTAATCTTACCTGGAAGGGGCCGTCGTTCAGCCTGGTTAGGACGCCAGATTGTCAATCTGGAGGTCGCGGGTTCAAATCCCGTCGGCCCCGCCATTTCTACTCGCCTTCGCAGATAGCCACGGCTGCAACGGTGCAGTGATCAAGATGCTCGTGTTGCGGATGGTGCATGTGCGGATCGGATCCGGGTCCGTCACCCCAGTGACGAGGTCGCGAGACCCCGTGCAGGTTCCCGCCACGGCCTCCGCTTATGCGGCGGCGCGGTCGGGCGTTCGAACAGGTAATCGCCCGGGCGCGTGACCCTCGTGAGCCATCGCGACGATGTTGCCCGGATCGTGATTTTGCTCGACATGGCGGTCGGCGATTCGTAACCTGAACCCCGCTTAGGAGGAGATACTCTAGGTCATTATGTTTGAAGCTGGTCCTTTGGGTCTGTTGGGCTCCCTCGGTGCCGTTTCCAAGATCATCCTTCTCGTGCTCTTCCTGTTTTCCGTCATGTCCTGGGTCGTGATCCTCTCGAAATGGCTGGTCTTTCGCGCCAGCGAACTCGAAGACAAACGATTCATCGACGCCTACAAGCGCACGCCGGAGAATGAGGAGATGCGCCGGCAGGCCCGGCACCTGCCGGACAGCCCGAGCGCCGCGGTGTTCTTGGGTATCCTCGATCGCCTTCACGCCGAGAGCTCCTCGCGAGGCGAGCCCAAAGGGGGGAACCCCGAGCCCGGCTCAAATTCCCCCAAGTTTGACCGACATTATTTCGAGCGCATGGTGGCATATCTTGTGCAAGGACAGATCTCCCGTCTGGAGCGGTACCTCCCGTTCCTTGCAACGACCGGGAATATCACGCCTTTTATAGGTCTGCTCGGGACGGTCATTGGTATTATTGATGCATTCCAGGAGATCGGCCGGGAGGGGAGTGCCAGCATCGCCGCCGTGGCGCCTGGTGTAGCCGAGGCCCTGATCGCGACAGCGGCAGGGCTGTTTGCCGCGATCCCCGCGGTCATCGCTTATAATTATTACTTGACCCGGATTCGCCGGGCGGCGTTCCGCGCAGAGTCGTTCAGCGTGGAGTTCCTGAATTCGCTGCAGGCACGGATGAGGTGACCGCACCATGATGTTCGAAAGCCGGCACCGACGGTTTCTCGCGGAGATCAACGTCATTCCCCTCGTGGATGTCGTGCTGGTGCTGCTGGTGATTTTCATGGTGACCGCCCCGATGCTGCATCGCGGGCTCGATCTCACGTTGCCGCAATCGAGCAGCAACACCATCAAGTCGGGTGAGCGGCTGGTCGTGACCATCGAGCGCGACCAACGTCTGTATTTGGAAGACGATCAAATCAGCGTCGGCCAGCTCGAGCGCCGGCTTCGAGCCGCCAAGGCAAGGAATGCCGACGTGTCTGTGTACTTGCGGGCGGACCGGGATGTCCCCTACGGCACGGTCGTCCGCGTGATGGACGGCGTGAAGCGATCCGGTATCGAGCGGTTGGGGATGGTGACGGATCCCATGGCCGAGGAGCGCGTGGGACCCTCATCGACCAAGGCTCGTACCCGGAGACCGGACGGATCAGAACCGTCATAACTGTCGACGTGAACGAGCTGGGATCTCGTCAACGGATTGAGACGTCACCAACGACCACGAGGCCATGGCTACGGTCAACACATCGCCGCTGCTCGCCCTCGCGCTGAACGATGGCTTTGCGCCGACCAGCCGCCAACCCTTCGGGCGCCTCGTCGCGGCGTCGCTGATCCTGCACGCGGGATTCCTGTTCATGGCCGGACACGTTCAGTTCTCATCGCCGGGTGAACGCCCCTTGGTGACGCAAGAAGTGTCGCTGGTGAGCTTGCGGGGGCAGCCTCGCACGGATCGACCGAGCTCACCGCAGCCTGTGGTGCGGCCCTCGCCTCGTCCCGTCGTCCCCGATCCGCCTGCGGTGAGCCCGGTCGAACCGCCTGTGGTGAGCAAGGCCGAGCCGCCTGTGCCGAGCCCCGCCGAGGCACCCAACGCGATCGAGGAGGCGACGGTCCGTTCCGAGGCGCTGATGCAGGAGGCGTTGGACAAGATCAAGCTCCCGACACGCCGGACCGCCGAGGAGAAGGCTCCGGCTCCGGAGGCGACGCAGCCGACCCTGCGGGCGGAGATTCCCAAACTGAGCCCCGCTCCGCAGGATCCCGACTCCGCCAAGCCGGAGCCACGCTCGAAGCGCCTCATGCAGGACGCACTCGGAAAGATCGAGTTGCCGCCGGAGGCGCCGACGTTCAAGCCCTTGACCCCGGCTCCGGCCAAGCGCCCCGCTGCCCCCGTGCCGGCGCCGAAAGCGCGCACACCGACATCGCCGCCGCTCGAGGTGGCCAAGCGCCAGCCTGCGAGGGCGGATCTGGAGCGCGAAATCAACTCCGTGCTGGACACGCTCAAGGTGCCCGATAAGCCGAAGCCCGTGACCGTGCCGCAGCCGGACGTTCCCAATGAGTCGCCTGCGCAGAAGCCACGACCCTCACTGTCGGATTCGCTCAAGCGGGAGCTGGACGTGTTGGAACGCCTGCACCAGCCCAAACCGGTCCCAAGGTCCGCGCCGCCGGCTCCTCGGACGGATCCCACCGCACCCCGCGTCGTCGCCAAGGTCGCGCCGTCGGCCGGCGCGACGCAACCGGACACCAAGATTCGCGCGAGCGGGTCATCCTCCGGATCGAGTGAGTACCTGGCTCGCGTGCAGCTCAGAATCAGCCATCACTGGGTCGCGCCCCCGGTCGACCTGTCGGGGCGACCGCTCTCCGTGGTCATCAAGTTCCGCCTGCATCGGTCCGGGTCAGTGAGCAACGTGACCGTGGAAACCTCGTCAGGAAATGCGTATTACGATCTGGCGGCCAAGCGAGCGGTGCTCAGCGCGGATCCACTGCCCTCTTTTCCCAACAACATGTCCGACCATTATCTGGACACCCATTTTACGTTCTCTGTAAAGGAGCCCGTGAGTTGAGTCGAGGACAGCTTGTTGGCCTTGTTCTGTTCGGCCTTCTGCTTGGTACGGTCCTGATCAGCGGCTTCGAGTCCGGCGCGGCGGACGTCTATCTGAAGGCCACGCGCCCGGATTTCGAGAAGATCCCGATCGGTGTGCTGGGGTTTCCTGCCGAGGCGGAGGCGCAATGGTCCGGCATGCGCGTCGCGGAGATCCTGAAAGCGGATCTCCGGCGATCACAGATTTTCTCGGTGCTCGATCTCGGGAAGATGGGTATCGAGGCCCGGACGGTCGATCAGTCCGATCGCGCTTTTTTTCAACGGCTCATCGACAACGGGGTCTCCGTGCTGGTGTGGGGCACCATCGGCGCTCAAAACGAGGATGTGAAGCTCGATGCCTATGTGTACGACGGCGGCACGGACGAAGTGGTGGTGGGAAAACGCTACGTGGGGCTGCCGACCGTCGCACGCGAGATGGCGCACCGGCTCGCGGACGAGCTGGTCTTCCGCTACACGGGTGAGCCGGGGATCGCCCGAACCAAGATCGCATATGTGGGGGGGCGCGAGGGCGCGCGCGAGCTCTACGTCATGGATTACGACGGGCACGATCCCCGCCAGGTGACGGCGGACGGCTTTCTGAATCTGATGCCGCAGTGGTCGCCCGATCGGAAATATTTGGTCTTTACCTCTTACCGGAGCCGCTCGAGGCAGAAGCTCATGCTCATCGAGCTGGCGACGGGCAAGCGCTGGACCATGGTCGCTCTCGCCGGACTGAACATCACGCCGGCCTTTTCGCCGGACGGGACCCATCTGGCCTTCTCATCCAGCCGCGACGGGAACGCCGAGATCTACAAGCTCGACACCCGCGCGAAAAAGCTGGAGCGCCTGACCGCCCACCGGGCGGGGGATTTGTCGCCGTCATGGTCGCCCAGCGGCCGGGAGCTGGCCTTTACCTCCGATCGTGGGGGAGGGCCTCAGGTATACTTGATGAGTGCGGACGGCTCCAATGTCCGCCGTCTCACCTTCGATGGGGATTACAACGCGGCGCCGACCTGGTCTCCGCGTGGAAACTGGATCGCGCATGTCTGCCGGACGGAGCAGCGGACCTACAAGATCTGTGTAACCAGCCCGGACGGAAGGGAGCGGAGGCAAATTACGACAGGAGGGGGGGTCGATGATTCACCTTCCTGGTCCCCTGACGGCCGGCACCTGGTCTTCAGCTCCCTGGCGAACGGCAAGAGCCACATCTATATGGTGAATGCGGATGGAAGCGATCTGGAGCGCCTGACAGTCGGTTCGGGCCATTACAGCGCTCCGGCCTGGTCGCCAATCTAGCGGGTCCCTGTCCGTGATCGGGGCGACCGTAGCCAATGAGTAAACCAAGGAGTCACACCTTATGCGCACACCAACATTGATTGCCTGTCTCTCCGCCGCCCTGTTTCTGGCGGGCCTCGCCGCCGGCTGCTCGACGAAGGGAGTCCAGGCCACGGCGGAAGACGAGATGATGCAGGCCGGAGAAGCCGGTGGAGGGTCCGGTGCGGGCGGCACGGGCCGAGGACTGGGTCGGTCCGGCATGTCGGAGCAGGATCTGGCGGGTGGCTTCGGCGGACGAGGCTCGGGCCAGATCGGAGAGTCCGAGCTCGGGTCGGGCGGCTTCGGCGGCGGGTCCTCCGGATTCGAAGGAGGGCCGGGCGGCGGATTCGACCCGTCAATGGGCTCCGAGGGAGAGGGTGGCGGCCTGGGGTCGTTCCCCGACATGGGCGGGAGCGGCTCAGCCGGTTTCGCGGACGAGGGGTTCGGCGGTTTCGAGTCGATCGAATCCGGCGAGATGCCCTCCGAGGACCGGGTGGGCGAGGGCAGCATGATCGCGAAGGTCGATCCGTCCGATGCCTTTGAATCTCGCATGGAGGGGATGATCGACGATCGTGTCGATGGTGCGGCGGGCGAGCTCGAAGATGTCTTCTTCGGCTACGACAGCTGGAGCATCTCGGAGGATGCCAAAATGTCGCTCGGTCAGAGTGCCGAGTGGCTGAAGTCGAACCCAGCGTCATCGCTCATGATCGAGGGACATTGTGATGAGCGTGGCTCCTCCTCGTACAACCTCGTGCTGGGGGAGAAACGGGCAAAGGCCGTGCGCAACTACCTGGTGGAGCTCGGCGTGAGCCCGGCTCGCGTCAAGGTGGTGTCCTACGGCGAAGAGCGGCCGTTCTGCGAAGACACGTCGGAGTCCTGCTATCAGCTGAACCGGCGCGGCCACCTCGTGCCGCGCTGACAGCGTGGCGCGCCGGACGGCGTTGTAACAGGATTGCGCGTGCAATGGGTGTGAGCTGATGAGAGACCAGGTCGACCGCAGCTGGCGATACGCGCGCCGACGCGCTACGCGTGGCGCGTCAACAATGGGGAGGCTCGGCACTTGTACGGGCATGACCCTCTGCGTGCTGCTGGTCGCAGGCTGTGTGGCCCAGCAGGCGGACTTGAAGCGCATGGAGGGGACCTTCGACCGGAAGCTTACCAATGTCGACCAGCGGGAGCGGCAGCTCCAGCAGAACATCGAGGAAGCCCTCCAGCGGATCGATCAGCAGCGGAAGGAAGCCGAGCAGCTCGTCAGCGAGGCCCGCGCGCGGCTGAGGCAGGATATTCGCGACATCCGGGGCGAGGAGCTGCCGAAGCTGCAGGGCAGGCTGGAGGAAACCGACCACCATCTCAAACGCAATCGGGAGCGCGTGGACAACGTCCAGCATCGCGTCGAGAGCCTGACGCAGGTGCTCATGAAACAGCAGGCCGAGAACGACAAGCGCCTCGGCAAGCTGGAGGAAACCCAGCGAAGCCAGTATGCGAGCCTGAAGACCGATCAGCAGGCCCTCCAGCAGCAGTTGGAGACCGTCAGGCAGACCCTGCACCAGGATCTCAACAAGCTTGTGGCTCGCGTCGAGGCTCTAAGCCCGGCCCTCGCGTCTCTCGCCAAGAAGGTTGACGCCCAGTTGGCCGAGCAGGACAGGGCGATCTCCGAGAACCGGTCGCAGGGGGCGAACTTGTCCAAGCAGCTTGCCGAGGTCAGCGGCCAGTTCGTGGACTACAGGAAGGCGCTGGAGTCCTTCGGAGAGAAGGTCGTCAAGCAGGATGCACGAATCTCCGAGGTGTCCCAGGATGCCGCGCGACAGACCGCGACCTTGCAGACCAAGATGGAAAGCGATCTGCGCGAGCTGACTGGGCACTTGGCCGCCGTGACGGACTCTATGGGTACGGAGACCAAGGGCACCCTCTCGCACCTGGAGCAGGTCAACAAGAAGGTGGAGGAGGACGCGGCTGCCACGGCGGCGTATCTGGCCGAAGTCAATAAGAGCGTCACGTCAGTGGCCGATGCGCTGAAATCGACGAGCACGGAGATGATGGCGCGCATCGATGCACAGGACGCCCGCCTCCAGGAGACGACGACGCAGGTCGGCCAGGTGACGGACAATCTGACGAAGCTCGCCCAATCACTCGAGGAGATGCAGGGGAGGGCGACGGCGCGCGTGGACGCACACGAGCAGCAGCTCAAGGAAACGGCGCAGCAACTCGGTGAAGTCAACGAGAGCGTGACCTCTCTGGCCGAAGCCATGCGGACGTTGAGCCAGGGCGTCATGGAGCGTGTCCAGGCCCAGGACGAGCGCTTGAAGGAAGCGACTCAGTCCCTCCAGGCGGTCAAGACCCGGTTGGAGGCCATCGACGGCGCTCCATCCCAGCCGCGGCGGACGCCTGGCCAGCCGTCCAAGTCCGAGACGGGGGCTTCGTCACGCGAGGTCACGGTCGGGAGCACGACCACGTCGAGCCGTCGAGCCGACGATCGTGCAGTTCTGGAGCGACAGGCACGTGAACGGTACGAGCGTCTCCTGGGGGTCTTCATGGAGGGCGACCTTGACGGCGCCCGGGAGGGCTTCCTGGAGTTTCTGATGAAATTTCCAAATTCGACCCGCGCGCCCAACGCGCAGTACTGGCTCGGTGAGTGTTACTACGGGAAGAAGCAATACCAGGAAGCCATCAGGGCTTTCGAGCGGGTCGTTGTGAAATACCCGGAGAGCAACAAGGCCCCGGCCGCGCTCCTCAAGAAGGGCTACGCCCAGTTGGCCCTGAATAATCACCAGCAGGCGAAAGCGACGCTCCAGGACGTGGTCAAGAGCTACCCGCAGAGTCCGGAGGCGCAAAAGGCCACCGACCGATTGAGCCATCTGAAATGACCGCGGCAGGTCAATGAACCCGATCCCTCCTGTTCTCCCCTTCATTGCCGGTGTGGGCGTCCTCGTGCTCGCGGCGGGCTGCGCGAATCACGCGGACTTCGTCAACCTCCGGCAGGAAGTTCGTGCGACCATCCAGGCCCAAATGCAGGCGCAGGAACGGTCGCGGGAGCGGCATGAGGCTCTGAGCAACCGCCTGCAGAAGCTGGAGGTGGCCGAGGAGTCGAGTACGCTCGAGAAGAGGGTGCGGGGACTCGCCCTGCGTCTCCAGAGCCTGGAGGATCGAATCGGTCGTCTGGAGGAGATACTCCGGCGGCAAGCCAGCGTCCCGTCGCCGGCCCCCCGCACCAGGCCGCCGGATCTGTCATTCCCGCCCGAACCGTCGCCGGATGAGCCCGAGGAACCGTTCACCTCGGATCTGGCCAGCCTCACGCCGACGACGGCGTTCAACGAGGCCTACAAGGATTATCTCAACGGTCGATACGACCTGGCCGTCAGCGGCTTCCGGCGATTCCTGCAGGACTTTCCCTCCACGTCGCTCGCCCCCAACGCCCACTACTGGCTCGGTGAAACGTATTCCCATCAGCGGGATTACGTCCGCGCGATGCAGTCCTTCGAACGCGTCGTCAGCGAGTACCCCGGGAACGACAAGGTGCCGTCCGCGCTGTTCAAGATCGGGCTGGCGGCCATGGAAATCGGCGACAGTGCCAGGGCACGCAGCGCGCTCAAGCGGGTCATCGAGGACTATTCCGCCTCCAACGAAGCCAAGCTAGCCAAACACAAGCTCGCTGAATTACGATAGGGGAGCTTTTTCCCCGAGTTGCCACCTGCACGGATGCATGGGAGGCCGACCATGGCAACCATGGACGGAACGCGTGTCGCATCTGAGGGCGGCAAGATCCAGGTCTTGCCGTCTGACGTCGTCAGCCGTATTGCTGCGGGAGAGGTGGTCGAACGACCCGCCGCCGTCGTCAAAGAGCTC
The DNA here is from genome assembly GCA_041563675.1 of Nitrospiraceae bacterium. GTDB lineage: Bacteria > Nitrospirota > Nitrospiria > Nitrospirales > Nitrospiraceae > JBFGRM01. Next base: position 27,077 of record JBFGRM010000004.1, read on the forward strand.
ATCGAGAACAGCCTGGATGCGGGCGCGCGCACCATCAGCGTGGACATCCGCGACGGAGGCTTGCGCAGCATCCGCGTCACCGACGACGGCGAGGGCATGTGCCGGTCGGATGCGCTCCTGGCGTTCGATCGTCATGCCACCAGCAAACTGCGCTCGGATCAGGATCTCCGCCTCATTCGGACGATGGGCTTCCGCGGCGAGGCGCTGCCCAGCATCGCCTCGGTCTCGAAGGTGCTCCTTGTCACCGCCAGCCGCGCCGAGCCGACGGGGACCCGGCTCTCCCTGTCTGGGGGAACGGTGGGCGAGGTGGAGGATGCTGCCGCGCCGGAGGGCACACGCGTCGAAGTGAACGAGCTGTTCTTCAACACCCCGGCGCGCCGGAAATTTCTCAGGACGGTCACCACGGAATTCTCACATATCAGTCAGGTCGTCCAGCACGTGAGCCTGGCCCGGCCTGACGTACATGTTCGACTCCGGCATAATGCCCAGGATGTGCTGGATTTCCCCGCGGTCCAGGCGCCTCGCGAGCGCGTGCTCCAGGTGTATCGCCGGAGGTTCCTCGACCAGTGTCGCGAGACGCACGCGCAGCGGGATGGCCTCACGCTCCACGGGTTCGTGGTCGATCCGGCCCACAGCAGGACCGGCCGCTCGCCCCAGGATCTCTTCATCAATCGGCGTCCGGTGAAGAGCCCCACCGTCACGCACGCCGTGTACGAGGCCTACGGGTCGTTTCTTCCGAGGGGCCGACACCCGCAGTTCGTCCTGTTTCTTGAGCTCGACACAGATCTCGTGGACGTGAACGTTCACCCGACGAAGCGGGAGGTGCGATTCCTCAATCAGGAGCTGGTCTACCGCGAGGTGCGGCGGGCGGTTCGCGAGGCCTTGGGTCCTCCATCCGGCGAGCCCCGCCTCCGCGACGCGCCGGCCTCTGATCGGGAGCCCGCCCCGGAAGTGCGAACCGGCCAGGAACCTGGCAGCCCGGCTCAAGGCGGAGAACGGAATTGGCGAGCGGGTCACATCTCCGAGGAGGGGCGGGCAGAGCCCGCACAGGTTGCCTTTGAGCTCGGAGGGCGCGAGACGGGCGGGAAAACCGGCGATGCCATTCAGGAAGCGTCGGGGGAGTACAGATCCGACACTCAAGGCGACGTGCTGCCGCTTGGCCAAGTCCGTCGCACATTTCTTATCGCCCAGGTCGGTAACGAGCTCCAGGTGGTGGACCAACACACGGCTCACGAGCGAGTGCTCTTCGAGCGGTTGCGGCGTGCCTGGGCGGCGCGGGACATGGCCACGCAGCCCCTTCTGATTCCCGAGCCGCTGGAGCTGCCGGCCCATGCCGCGGTGCTGCTCCAGCGACACGGCGCGGAGCTGGAGAAGCTCGGGATCGTCGTCGAGCCGTTCGGCGCACAGGCCTTCGTGATCCGAGAGATTCCCGCCATGCTGGGGCGGCTCGACTACGCAGCGCTGGTGCATGATCTGGTCGACGACCTCGCGCAGTGGACGGTGCCGACGGCGTTGGAAGCGCGCGTGCAACCGATCCTGGCAACCCTGGCCTGCCACGCGGCGGTTCGAGCCGGTCGTCCTATGGACTTGCCCGAGATCAAGCAATTGATCGAGGATTGGGGGGCGGAGGGCTTTCCGATGACCTGTCCCCATGGACGCCGCGTGGCGCTCCGGCTTTCCGTGGAGGAACTGGAAAAAATCTTCAGCCGAGCCTGACCGGGTGAAGGTTTTTCGCAACAATTATATCAGCGGGTGACGAAGGGCAGACGGCTTCGGGGCTGCCATAGCGGCCGCCGTCGCGCTCGTCCTGAGCGAGGCCTCGTCAGGGGCCGAGTCGAAGGGCCTGCCCTTCCCCCCCCTGAGACTTAAAGCCGGAGACCCGTTGCTTGAAATGCCCATGGCTCTTGTGAACGGAATGGGCCATGCACAATTGGTGGTTCATCGCCATTCGGCGTCCTGCTGAGCGTGGTTGACGTGAAGGGTGGGAATCTCACGATGACTGGAAATCCCTCCGCGATGGAGGTGAGGCCGCTGGTTGTGATCGTTGGCCCCACCGCCGTTGGCAAGAGCCAGGTCGCGGTTCAGGTCGCCAAGGCCTTGTCGACCGAGGTCCTGGCCGCCGACTCGCGGCAGGTGTATCGCGGAATGGACATCGGCACCGACAAGCCCTCCATGGCCGCGCGCGAGGGCGTCCCCCATCGATTGATCGATCTGGTGGAGCCGGATGAGCGATTCAATGTCGGGATGTACCGAAAGCTCGCGCTTGCGGAGATCGATCGACTGCATCGCGAGGAGCGGCTGCCGCTCGTGGTCGGAGGCACCGGGCTCTACGTGCGCGCCCTCGCCCGTGGTCTGTGGGAGGGGCCAGCGGCGGACTGGGCCTTGCGTGATCGACTCCAGCAGGAGGCGAGGGTCCGGGGCACGGGATCGCTGCACCAGGAGCTGGAACGCGTCGATCCCGAACTTGCATCCCGATTGCATCCCCGGGATACGGTCAAGATCATCCGCGGGCTGGAGGTGTATCGATTGACCGGACGTCCGCTGTCGGAGGTTCATCGGCGGCATGCCTTCCAGGACCGGTCCTTCGCTCCCCTCTTGATTGGGCTGATGCGCGACCGCGCGAGGCTGTACCGGCGTATCGAGGAGCGCGTCGATCTGCAATTGGCGCAGGGGTTGCTGGCCGAGACGGAAACGCTCCTGCGTCGGGGATACGGGCCGCATCTCCCCAGCATGAAGGGCCTGGGCTACCGGCACATGGCGGGCTACTTGTCAGGCGCGTACGACCACGAAGAGGGGGTCCGCCGGTTCAAGCGCGATACGCGTCATTTTGCCAAACGACAGTTGACCTGGTTCCGAAGAGAGCCGTATATCACGTGGCTCCATCTCGACGGGCGGGACACGACCGCAGGAATCGTCCAGCGTATTCTCGATCTGATCGAAGGCTACCTCGTTCGCCTGCGCGGCTCGCAGCAAGGAGGCGCCACGCCGATTGGGGAGAGTAGGCGGTTTCCGGCGGCTGGCTGAAGGAAAGGACAGGCGGCGTCATGTCGAAGAAAACGAGCACCGCACCGCCCACCGTCGGGATGATCGGCGGGAGCGGTCTGTACACCATCGAGGGGCTCCAAGATGTCAAAGAGGTCAAGGTCCGTACGCCGTTTGGGTCTCCATCCGACGCGATCGTGACCGGAACGCTGGAAGGTGCGCGGGTTGCGTTCCTCTCCCGACACGGACGTGGACATCGCCTCAGCCCGTCTGACATCAATTATCGCGCGAATATCTACGCACTGAAGTCATTGGGCGTGACCCGGATCATCTCGGTGAGCGCCGTCGGAAGCATGAAGGAGCACATCAAGCCCGGCGAGATCGTGGTCGCCGACCAGTTCATTGATCTTACGAAGCGCCGTGCGAGCACGTTTTTCGAAAAAGGCATCGTCGCGCATGTCGCGTTCGGGCAGCCGGTCTGTCCGCAGCTGGCGGCGGGGCTTGAGAAGGCCGGTCGTGATATCGGAACGGCGATCCACTCCGGGGGCGTGTATCTCTGTATCGAGGGGCCGCAATTCTCGACTCGCGGCGAATCGTTTCTCTATCGCCAGTGGGGGGTCGATGTGATCGGCATGACGAACATGCCCGAAGCGAAGCTGGCGCGGGAGGCGGAGCTCTGCTACGCGACCCTCGCGCTCGTGACCGATTACGATTGCTGGCATCATTCCGAGGCCCCGGTGACGGTCGAGGCCATCCTGGCGACGCTTCATCATAATGTCGAGGCGGCGAAACGACTTCTCCGCAAGGCAGTGGCGAGCGCCGGAGAGCCGCGGACGTGCGGGTGTGGACACGCGTTGGAGAATGCGGTAGTCACGGCGCCACACAGCATCCCCGGGGGGACACGGAAACGGCTGCACCTTCTGGTCGGTCGACGTCTCCCCCCGACGGAAAGGAGGCGAAGAGCATAATGGGTAAGTTACTGGTGGTGGGGTCGGTGGCGTTGGACAGCGTCAAGACTCCCTTTGGACATGTCAGTGAAGTCTTGGGAGGATCCGCGACGTTCTTTGCCACCGCGGCGAGCTACTTCACGTCGGTGGATTTGATCGCCGTCGTCGGGAAGGACTTCCCGGAGGAACATTTAACCTTCCTGAAAAGCCGCGGGATCGACCTGTCAGGGCTCGAACGGCAGGACGGCGAAACCTTCAGGTGGAAGGGGGAGTATTCGCATCAGCTCAACGAGGCTCGCACGCTGGATACTCGCCTGAACGTCTTCGAGACCTTTCGACCGAAGATCCCGGAGGCCTACAAGTCGCCGGATCTGCTCTTTCTCGGAAACATCGATCCCGAGATCCAACTCGACGTGCTCAACCAGGTATCACGGCCGAAGCTCGTCGCCTGCGACACCATGAACTTCTGGATCGAAGGCAAACGCGAGGCCTTGTGGCGGACGTTGGAGCAGGTGGATATTCTCATCATCAATGACGGGGAGGCGCGTGCACTCGGACAGAGCCCGAACCTGGTGCAGGTTGCCCGGGACACGTTGGCGCGGGGGCCCAAGTATCTGATCGTCAAGCGTGGTGAGTTCGGCGTCCTGATGTTCGACCGGCATAACACCTTCGGTGCGCCCGCCTTTCCGCTGGAGCAAGTCCTCGACCCGACGGGGGCCGGGGACACGTTTGCGGGAGGGTTCATGGGCTACCTGGCGGCCACCGGAAACATTTCCCAGGCGTCGCTGCGGCAGGCGACGGTGTTCGGCAGCGTGATGGCGTCATTTACCGTAGAAGCGTTTAGCCTTGACCGTCTGCGCAAGCTGGATTACAAGGATATTGAGGCGAGGTTCCGCGAGTTTAAACGATTGACTCATTTTGAGGACCTCACCTAGTCGGTCAGATTCACGACAGCCGCTCGTCGCTGAATCCTGCGTCGACGGCTGCGGCTTTGCCGCACCTGTCGATCTCGATAGGTGCCCTCCGGCCTGCCCGTCGACAAGCCAAGGGCCCACTCGGCCGCGCTCCTGCGGGCCGAGTCCAGTCGAGGGGCTCGAGGCTGGCCTGCAACGCGCCTCTCTTAGGGGACTAAATGAAATACATGAATAGAAGTCGAACGGCCGTTCGTCTCTTGCTCGCGCTCGCCGCAATGCTTGCCCTGACCGCCTGTGCGTCGGAGAAGCATCATAAGCGAGCTGATGGGTACTACCAGGAGGGTGTCTCGCTCCTGAGGGCCGATCCCCAACGGGCCTTCGACTCGTTTCAGCGCGCCCTGCAGGAGAATCCCGATCATAAGGACGCTCAGTACTACCTCGGGCACCTCTACGCCCAGCAGGGCAAGCTCGAAGCGGCTGAGCAGAGATTCCGTGGAGTCCTGCGCATCGCTCCGGACTACTCGGAAGCCCACACCTACCTGGGGCAGGTGCTCGTGCAGCAGGGTCGCTGGGATGAAGCCATCGCGGCCTAACGCCGGGCATTGTCCAACCCCTTGTACGTGACGCCGGATCTGGCTCGGTTCCACCTCGGCC
>JBFGRM010000005.1:0-30515 GCA_041563675.1 Nitrospiraceae bacterium
AGAGGTCATGGGCCAGCCGTTTCAGCAGCTGATCGACGACCTCTTCGAGACGATGTACGAGGCGGACGGTATCGGTTTGGCGGCCCCGCAGGTGTCCATTTCGAAGCAACTCCTCGTCATGGGTCTGCCGGGCGAGGGGGGCTTTCCGGAAACGGTGCTCATCAATCCGAAGATCATGCACTACGGCCCCCAGCTCTCGGAGAACTGGGAAGGATGCTTGAGCGTCGATGGGCTCCGCGGGAAAGTGACGCGGCCGTCCATGGTACGCGTGCAGGCGCTCGACCGAACGGGCGCCGCCGTGGATTTTGAAGCGTCGGGTTTGTACGCGGTCTGCATTCAGCACGAAATGGATCACCTCATTGGAAAACTCTTCCTTGATCGCATGAAGGACCTCTCGTCGCTGACGCAGCTCGACGAATTCGATCATTATTGGAGAAAGGAGCCGGCGACGGTTATATAACTAACCAGCCTGCGTTGATCGGCAGTTTGTGAAATCCCTCCTTCGAGTCCTCACGTATCTCCGTCCGTATCGGACCCTCGCCGCCACCACGTTGGCCTTTGCGCTTTTGACCACGGGGCTCGAGCTTGTGCCTCCCCAGTTGGTCAGGATCGTGATCGATGACGTGATCGGTGGGGGCCGGGAAGACCTGCTCGTCTGGGTCATTCTCGGGTTGCTGGCCGCGCTGGCGGCCCGGAACATCGGTGCCTCCCTTCGCATTCGTCTCAACAACAAGGTCGAGCAGCAGGTCGTGCACGATCTTCGACGGCAGGTGTTTGCGGCGCTCCAACGCTTGTCCTTGAGCTACTTCGAAAATCGTTCGACCGGCGAAATCATGTCCAGGGTGAGCGGCGATACCGAGCACGTCGAGCGGATTTTCATCGACGGTGTGGAAGGGCTGCTGACCGCTTCGCTGACGCTCATCGGGATCACGGTCATTCTTTTTTGGGTGAACTGGAAACTGGCGCTGCTGGCGTTGCTCCCCATCCCCATCCTCGTCGCGTCCGCGACGCTGTTCACGCGTCGCGTGCATCACTACTACCATCTCATCCGAAAGGGCGCGGCGGAGCTGAATGCCTATCTGCAGGACGCGCTCTCGGGCATCAGAGAGACGATGGGCTTCAACCGCCAGGCCCACGAGCAGACCAGCTTCGACAGCCGGAGCTGGCAATACAGCCAGGGCAACTTGCGGGCGATGTACCTCTGGTCCATCTACTCGCCGGCCATGATGTTCGTCGGCAGCCTGGGCACGGTCTTGATCCTCTGGTACGGGGCGGGGGAGGTGCGGCGTGAGCACATGACGGTCGGGGAGCTGGTCATGTTCCTCGGTTACCTGGCCCTGTTCTACGTGCCGATCAACCAGATCCATTCGGTGAATCACATGCTCCAGCACGCGCTGGCGGCGAGCGATCGGGTGTTCGAGATCCTCGATACGCCGCCCGACGTCCGTGATCGCCCGGGGGCCGTGCAGCCCGTCCCGCGTCTCTCCGGGGAGGTGGTCTTTGATCGTGTCGGGTTTCACTACAGACCGGACGTGCCGGTGCTCAGGGAGCTGTCGCTGACCGTCAAGCCCGGCGAGCATATTGCGCTGGTCGGTCCGAGCGGCGCCGGGAAGAGCACGATGTTGAAGCTGCTCATGCGCTTCTACGACGTGATCGAGGGCGCAGTGTTGATCGACGGCTATGACGTGCGGGATCTCCCCTTGTCGTTCGTACGGAGCCAGATCGGCCTGGTCCAGCAGGAACCGTTCCTGTTCAATGGGACGGTGCGCGAGAATATTCTGTACGGGGACTTGTCGGCAGACCAAGCGCGTATCGAGGATGCGGCGCGCGCTGCACGGGCCCATGACTTCATCGGCGAGCTCCCGGAGGGCTACGACACGTGGATCGGGGAGCGAGGCGTGAAGCTGTCGGTCGGCCAGAAACAGCGGATTTCAATCGCCCGGGTCTTGCTCAAGGATCCGCCCATCGTCGTGTTCGACGAAGCCACTTCGAATATCGACACGGAGACGGAAGTCAAGATTCGCGAAGCGTTACTCAACCTCACCCGGGGACGCACGACGTTCGTGATCGCCCACCGCCTGTCCACACTGCACCACGTGGATCGTATCCTGGTGGTCGAGCAGGGCCGTATCGTGGAGGACGGGGTCCACGAGGAATTGCTGGCGCGAGGCGGGGTCTATGCGGGACTCTACGAGGCCCAATTCCAAACGTAGGACTAAGCAGGCTTTCGGCGTTCCCTCTCCCTCCGGAGTAGGGAGAGGGAAAAGAACGAGCGCAAGACCGACGTCGTTTCATGAAGTGCGCCAAGGCCTGGTGCGCAGGTAGCGGCGTGAGCGGTTGCAGAGCGCGCGAGGGTCTCGGTATACTGCGCGACAGCATGACCGAGGTGGGCTGGAATGGTCTTAATTTTTGAGCACGATCCGCTGGATACGGAGGATGCGCGCGGGCGCTTTTACCACGTGTGTCAGGGCAGGATCGACAAGAACGAGCTGAACGTTCCTCCGCCCGACGCGCCCTACGAATGCGCCGCGTGCGGGATCGAGCTCGAAACAGAAGATTTCATGGTTGCGAGAATGAAAGGTTCAGTGTGAAAGGAGGCTCGGGGCGAGGGGCACGTGGCGAGGGTATGACTAAACATCCGAGCCCAGGGCCAGTAGCCACGCGTAGGAGGTGATGTGGTGTCCAGTGGAGGCCGGCGAACAGTATCCGTGATGCGCGGGTTAATGATGCTGTGCGACACCTGCTACGGCGAGGTGATGCACGAGAAGCTCGTTGATGAGAAGAACTACGTCTCCGACCACGAGGCCTTGTTTGATGTGATCTGCCCGGGCTGCCACGACCTCAATCGCCCGCTCGTCGACGACATGCTCGGCTCATCGGAATAGAAAAGAAGACGTAACTCGGTAAATAGGTAATTGGGTAATTGAGGAGCTTCGAGTTACCTATTTACCCAATTACCCAATTACCTCCTCACTTGCACTGCTTCCCGTCGAACACCATGCAGTCTGACTCACCGGCAACCACCTTCCACGACTTCAAGTACACAACCTTGTGCCCCGGCTTGACCTCGGCCACGAGGTCGATCATGCCCATAATGGGAAGCTTCTTAAGGTGGGGCATGGCTGCGTCGCCGGCTTTCACGATCACGATTCCACTGTCGGACGAGATAAAGAGAAAGCCGCGCTTCGCATCAACATCGATGATCGGGCTGAAATAGCTCCTGTCGGCTGCCAGCGCAGTGCCTGCCAGACAGAATCCCGCCAGAAGGCCGACACAGGCAATCCAGATGAAGCTCCGTCGGAAGAAACGCCGCATAACCTCCTCCCATCCCTGGCAAATGAGGGACCTGCCCTTGCTTGGGCATCGGATGATTATTTCATGCGGCGAAGCCTTGGGTCTAGAGGAATTTATCGCGGGAGCGGCGTCCCAGGAGCCTCCCAGGGCCCTCAGACCACTCGAAATTCCGCAGGCCGGACGTGCTGGTCCGTGATCCAGAATGCCCGAAGATCGGGCCTGGCTTTGTTTTCCAGTGAAATGATCAAGTAGGCGGCCTCAGGATAGTAGGCGAGCCCGATGTCCGTCTGGGAGGGGTAGGCGGGGGAATGGGTGTGGGAATGGTAGATCACGCTGAGCTCCAAGTCGCGCTGGCGGATGTCCTTGAACGCCGCAAGGAGCTCTTTGGGATCCATGAAATAGGCCACCTCTGCGCGAGTCGTCTCGCTGAGCTCGCCCAATTGCTTCACATTCGCCTCTTGGAAGACCTGGACCGCGCGCTGGTCCCGCGCGATGGTGTTCGTGATCGGATAATGGGCCAAGACCCGGCCATTTTTGCCGGCGAGCAGCCCGCAGCATTCGAAGGGGTCCAATTCCCGCGCATGCGCGAGCATCTCGTCCACGATGGTCTGGGGCAGGGTCAGGGAAGACACGTCAGAGAGTACAAGAGACCGAGTAATCTTGGCTCAGATCCCGGATCGTGGGGTTGGCTCCGCAGAGGGGGCAGGCCGGATCTTTCGGCCTGGACACCTTCCGGAACTGCATTTCCAGGGCGTCGTAAATCAGGAGGCGATCCGCCAGGGTCTCGCCGATACCCAAAATCTCCTTGATGGCTTCGGCGGCCTGGAGCACACCGATCGTGCCCGCCAGGACGCCAAGCACGCCGGCCTCCTGGCAATTCGGGACGAGGCCAGCGGGGGGTGGCTCCGGGTAGAGACACCGGTAACAGGGATACCCCTGGTGTGGCTTGATGGTGGTGAGCTGGCCCTCGAAGCGGAAGATGCTGCCGGACACGAGGGTCTTCTTGGCGAAGTAGCAGGCGTCGTTGACCAGAAACCTCGTGGAGAAATTGTCCGACCCGTCCAACACGATGTCGTAATCGGGCAGAAGGCGCATGACGTTCTCGGCCGACACGTTCTCCTGGTAGGTCTTGATCGTGATGTCGGGATTCAGCGAGGCAAGGGTCTGCCGCCCAGATTCGACCTTGGGCACGCCGACGGTGGCCGTCGAATGGAGAATTTGCCGCTGCAGGTTGGACAGGTCCACGACATCGCCGTCGACGAGGCCGACGGTGCCGATGCCGGCCGCAGCCAGGTACAGTGCCGCCGGCGAGCCCAGTCCTCCCGCGCCGATCACGAGGACTTTGGCCTGCGCCAGCTTCTTCTGCCCCTTCCCGCCGACTTCCTGCAGGATGATGTGCCGGCTGTATCGGGTAACCTGTTCGTCGGTAAAGTCCATACTCAAACTCATGGGCTCGGGGCTAGAGGCAAGGGGCTAGGGGGGAGTATTCCGCTCGCCTCGTGCGCCGGGCCTCTTGCCCAAGTCTTCATTCGACGATGTTCAACTCAATGGGATCGACCACACAGCCCTTGTCCCGCAGACCGGTGACCGCGCGCTCGATCTCGGCGGTCTCGCCGCTCAGCTCGACGTCCGCCCACCCCGTGCCCTCGCGAACGCCGGCCTGGCGGACATTGGTGACCACCTTGTACTCGTGGCCGATCTCGTACAGGATCGGCTCCTTGACCTTGTTCTCCGGGAACCGGATATGGAAGCGCAGATTCGGCATCCTACCCTCCGGCGATCGCAGGCACGATTGAGACCTCGTCGCCGTCCTTCAAGGTCGTGGCCTTGCCGTTGAGAAACCGGACGTCTTCCTCATTCACGTAGACGTTGACGAACCGGCGCAGCTCGCCCTGTTCGTCACAGAGGCGGCTCTTGATGCCCGGATGGTTCGCCTCGAGATTATCGATGAGCTCCGCCAGGCTGGTGCCCTTCATCTCGACTTCGCCCTGGTTCTTGGTCAGTGTCCGCAGCGGAGTGGGTATCCGAACCTTGATCACGCAACGCCTCCGTTTTTTCCCATTTTGAACGTCTTTTCAAAGCTGACCAGGCTTGGTTGGATTCGGACGGGGCGACCGACCGCATCGACGACCGCTTCCTGCGTCTTGAGTCCGTTGCCGGTGATATAGGCCACGGTCACATCGTTCTTCCGGATCAACCCCTGCTTCGCGAGCTTGCGGAGCACGCCGACGGTCACGCCACCGGCGGTCTCGGCGAAGATGCCCTCGGTCTGCGCCAGGAGCTTGATGCCCTCGACGATCTCGTCATCCGACACCATGTCCATCGTGCCGCCGCTCTCGGCCGCGGTGCGCAGCGCATAATAGCCGTCGGCGGGATTGCCGATCGCCAGAGACTTGGCGATCGTATTCGGCTTGACCGGCTTGAAGAAATCGCGCCCGGCCTTGTGTGCGGTGGCGATCGGGGAACAGCCCTCGGCCTGTGCGCCGTTGATCTTGGTCGGCACCGAATCGATCAGTCCCACATGCTTCAGCTCGTTCAAGCCCTTCCAAATCTTGGTCAGGAGGGAGCCCGACGCCATCGGGATGATGACCTGGTCCGGCGCCCGCCATCCAAGTTGCTCGGCCGTCTCGTACGCCAGGCTCTTGGAGCCTTCCGCGTAATACGGCCGAATGTTGATATTCACGAAGGCCCAGCCGTGCTCCCCGGCGATCTCGCTGCAGAGCCGGTTCACGTCGTCGTAATTGCCCTCGATCTCCACGACGTTGGGGCGATAGATCAGGTTGCCGAGCACCTTGGCCGCTTCAAGGTCGCCAGGGATGAAGACGTAGCACTGCATCCCGGCCGCGGCGGCGTGGGCGGCGACGGAGTTCGCCAGGTTGCCGGTCGACGCGCAGGCGACGGTTTCGTATCCCAGCTCCCTCGCACGGGTGAGTGCGACGGACACCACGCGGTCCTTGAACGAGAGGGTGGGGTGGTTGACCGTGTCGTTCTTGATATACAGCTCGTCGAGCCCCAAATACGCGCCCAGGTTTTTCGCGCGCACCAGGGGTGTGAACCCGGCGTGGGGGCCGACGATCGACTGCCCTTCGACGGGCAGGAGGTCGATGTACCGCCACATGCTCTTCGGCCCTTCCTCGACACGCCGCCGGGAGATGACGCGCTTGATCTCGTCGTAGCTGTACTTCACCTCCAGGGGGCCGAAACACATCTCGCAGACGTGAATCGCGGCTGTGGGGTATTCTTTCCCGCACTCTCGACAGACCAAGGCTTTCATCTTACTCATGATCGCAACCGTGTTTTAGGTGATGGTAAGTCGGTAAGTGGGTAAATGGGTAATTGGGGCAGGAGACAAGTCCCGAGTTCTTGAATTACCCATTTACCCACTTACCTAGTTACCCGCTTCTTTGAGTACGCAGGCCTCCTGCTCGTGGTCGATCAACTCCGTGATCGTTGGATTCTCGCCGCACAACGCGCAATTCGGGTTGCGTTTGATCCTGATCTCGCGGAATTCGGTTCGGCGCCCGTCGAAGTCCAGGAGACGATCGGTCAGCAGCCGGCCGGCTCCAAGGATCACTTTCAACGCCTCGGTCGCCTGGATGGTGCCGATGATGCCCGCCAGGACACCGATGACCCCGGCCTCCTGGCAGCTCGCGACAAGGCCGGGCGGCGGCGGCTGCTTGAAGACGCATCGGTAGCAGGCGGACTGTCCCGGGAGGATCGTGGTCACGCGCCCTTCGAATCGTAAAATCCCGCCGTGCACCAGCGGCTTCTTCGCGAAAAAACACGCATCGTTGATGAGGAACTTCGCCGGAAAGTTGTCGACGCCGTCGATCACCACGTCGTAGTCGGAGATGATCGTGACGGCGTTCCCGGATACGAGCCGGTCTTCATAAGTCACGACCTGCACGTCGGGGTTCAACGCCTGGATCTTCTCCTTGGCCGACGTGACCTTGGGGCGGCCGACATCGGGTGTGTGATGAATGATCTGCCGCTGCAGGTTGGAGAGATCGACCGCATCCGCATCGATGACGCCGATCGTGCCGACGCCCGCGGCGGCAAGGTAGAGTCCCGCAGGGGAGCCAAGACCGCCCGCACCCACCAGCAGGATCTTGGCCTTTGAGATCTTGCGTTGCCCCTTGCCGCCCACCTCGGGCAGGAGGATGTGACGGCTGTAACGGGTGACTTGTTCGTCGGTGAAGTCCATAGCCAAATTCGTGAGGCGTGAGGCGTCGGACGATCGGAAAAGAAATCCGGTGAGTTCGTCCCGTTGTTGACCCCTTACGTCTTACCCCTGACGCCTCACGAGTTAGATGTTGAAGTATTTCTCGATGCTAATGTAGCGTTCGCCGGTGTCGCAGAGGATCGTCACCACGTTCTTGCCGGGGCCCAGCTCGGCTGCCACCTTCTGTGCCGCAAAGACGTTCGCCCCGGCCGAGATCCCGACGAGCAGGCCCTCCTTCTTGGCGAGCAGCTTGGCCATTTGATAGGCCTCGTCGTCGGTGACGGTCAGGACGCCGTCCAGCACCGAGCGATTCAGCACCGCCGGGACGAACCCGGCGCCGATGCCTTGAATCTTGTGCGGTCCCGGCTCACCGCCGGACAGCACGGGCGATCCCGCCGGCTCGACCGCGACCACTTTGACGGCCGGTCGTCGTTGCTTGAACACTTCGCCGCACCCGGTGATCGTCCCGCCGGTGCCGACGGCCGCGACGAAGGCGTCGATATTTCCATCCAGGGCGTCCCAGATCTCGGGCGCGGTGGTTTTCCGGTGCATGGCCGGGTTCGCCGGATTCGAGAACTGATCGGGCATGAAATAATCCGGGTTCTGGCCGACGATCGTTTCCGCCTCCTTGATCGACCCCTTCATCCCCTCCCAGGCCGGCGTGAGAACCAACTGGGCGCCGTAGGACGACAGCAAGCTCGCCCGTTCCATGCTCATGCTCTCCGGCATGACGAGAATGAGCTTGTAGCCGCGCACGGCCGCGACCAGGGCCAAGCCAATGCCGGTGTTGCCGCTGGTGGGCTCGACGATCGTTGCGCCGGGCTTCAGGCGGCCTTGGCGCTCCGCCTCATCGATCATGTTGAGGCAGATCCGATCCTTGACGCTGCCCCCCGGGTTCGCGGACTCGAGCTTGCCGTAGATGGACGCACCGCCCTCGGGGGAGAGCCGATTAAGGCGGACCAACGGCGTCCGACCGATGAGATCCGTGACTCGGGAGTAGGCGCTTTGGCTCAACGGCCACCCCCCATGTAAAACAGAAACTCCACCTGATCCCCCTCTTTGACGGCCGTCGTTTCCAGGACGTCGCGCTCGACCATTTGAGAGTTCAGCTCGACCGCCACCATGTGGGGGTCGATGTTCTTCGCCTTGAGGAGATCAAGGACCGTGCCGGCCTGAATCTCCTCCTTTTTGCCGTTGATCTGGATCTGCACGAAATCTCCCAAGTTGGCCTATAGCCTGAAGAATTTCAAACGCTAGCAGACACTAAGCATTAAAGTCAAGGCGATGTGCATCCCCCTTCGCCAAGGCTTCCGCCTCCGCCAAGGCTTCGGCGGACAAGCCGGCGGAAGGAGAGTCCGCCTTGAAAATACGATACGGCCAGGGCGCTTTTTTGCGCGCGAGGATCCGGCCGAGGGTCCTGGCCGCGGCTTGACTTTGGCCGGGACGGGCCGTCAGACTGCGCTTTTTTGAGGGGGAGGGTGATGTGGAAGCATAATTTCATGTTCCGACAGGAGGACGCCAAGCCGTTGGATCTGTCGGAAAATGATCTTTACAACGACACGGAGCCGGCTCTGGACAGTGCCGGGCTCACGCTGGAGAAGTTCATCTCCGTCTGGATTCAGGGCGACGGGTCCGAGGAGACCCCCTCCGCCTACACGAATGTGTATGTCCGGACGGCGAGCCTGGATTTGCAGCGCCGGACGGGATTCTGGCAGCCGTTGCAGGGACGAAGCCACCAGATCAAGCAATTGCTGAACCCCGGCCAGAAGGAGTACCTGCGCAGCTGGCTGAAGAACGCCTCGGGTGAAGCCTGGGAGGCCTCGGAGGACCACTTCCGGGAATTGTTCGATGAAAGCTAGGCTTCGCCTGCCCCTCAGCCGGTCCGTCTCCTCTGTCAAGGGCGCCACGTGACGCGCTACGTCATCGTCGGCGGCGGGCCCGCCGGCGTCTCGGCTGCGACTGCCATCCGCTCGAAAGACCCCGACGGTTCCCTCCTCATCCTCGACCGCGACCGGGACGTTCCCTACTACCGCACCGAGCTGGACACCTACATCGCCGGGACCACTCCCGAGGGGGAGCTGCCGCTCAATCCCGAGTCCTTCTATCATGACCAGCGCATTGATCTTCGCCTGCGGACGGTGGTCGCGCGGCTCCGGCCCGCCGAGCGTGCGGTGGACCTGGCGGATGGATCGAGTGTCGAGTACGACGCGCTCCTCCTGGCTCCGGGCTCCAGGCCGCTGCGGGGACCCTGGCCGGGCGCTGACACGCCCGGCGTCATGACCGTCCGCACATGGGACGATGCGCGCGAGGTAATCAGGCGCCTCGGCGAGACGAGTCGACCGGTTGTGGTGGTCGGGGGAGGCGTGCTGGGTCTCATCCTCGCCGAAGGCATCCATCAGCGGGGCAAGCGAGTCACGCTCCTGGAACGCGAGCGCACGTTGTGGGCGCCCCTGCTGGATGACGTCGCGTCCGGATTGGTTCAAAAGGGTCTCGAGGGGGCGGGGGTCGAGGTTGGTCTCGGAGAGGAGGTGACCGAGGTTGCCGGAGGACCGGGAGGGGTCGGGGGAATCCAAACCTCCCGGGGGCGGCGCCTCGAGACCGAGCTGGTGGTCGTCGCGATCGGGGTGCGGCCCGACCTGGATTTTCTCGAGGGCAGCGGCATCCGCGTCGACCGCGGTATCCTCATCGACCACGAGTTTCGGACGAATGTGCCGGGAGTTTTAGCCGCCGGTGATGCCGCGCAGGCCTATGATCCCATCACCGGGTTGTTTCGGGTCGTGACGAACTGGAACAACGCCATGGAGCAGGGTCGGCTGGCGGGGCTGTCCCTGGCCGGCGCGCCGACCCCTTACAAGGGCGTCATGGTCTCGAACTCAGAGGGGTTCTTCGGGATTCGCGTCACGGTGATGGGGCTGACGCAGGCCGGTGCCAAATCGGTGACCGTCTTGACCGGCCGCAACGACGAGAAAGGCTTGTACCGCAAGCTCCTCCTCCGCGAGGACAAGCTCATCGGAGCCCTCCTGGTGGGGAATGTGTCCGGCGAGGGGATGATGAAGAAGTTCATCTTGGAGGGCCGGCTGCTCACCATCACAGACGCGAAATCGAAGTTCCTTACCGGAATGGTCATTGAGGAAACTTGACAGTGGGGAGTCAGGAGTGAGGAGGCAGGAGTGAGGCGTAGGATTTCTTCTCCGTCATTCCCGCGAAAGCGGGAATCCAGACATCGGAAAAAAAGATGGATCCCTGCTTTCGCAGGGATGACGGAGAACGCGCAGGGATAACGGAATGGACGAGCGAATTCCCGCATCCTGTGGGTGCTGACGCACAAGACGCTACAGACTCGATAGACGCTATCGACCCAACTGACGAGACAGGCCGATGAACACCATCCACACAGACGTCGTCGTTGTTGGAGCCGGCGGAGGCGGGGCCGTGCTCTCGCTGGCCCTCGCGCAACAGGGCATCGGCTGCGTCGTGCTGGAGCAAGCCATGGGCCCCCCGAGCGGCTTGCGCGGGGAGATCCTGCAACCCAACGGCCAGCAGGTGCTGGCGAGGCTGGGCCTGCTCGACAAGATTCCACCGACCGCGGTGCTGCCGGTTCGCAAGTTCCACTTTCTCCGAGCCGGTGGCGAACGACTCTGTACCGTGGATTACGGTATGCTGGCGCCTCCGTACAATCGGGCGCTCGTCACCTTGCCGAACGCCGCACATCACACGATTCTGGATGCCTTGAGCCAAAGGGCACCGGGAGCAATCCGGTATGGCACGCCATTTCGGGAGGTGATCCGCGAGGGCACGCGCGTGGTCGGGGTGCGGGCAGGGGGCGGGAATCCCCTCGAGGTCAGGAGCAGGGTGTTGGTGGGCGCGGACGGGGCGCTGTCCAAGGTTCGCGATGCCTTGGGCCTCCGAGCCGATGTGCACCTGTATAATGAAGCGTACCTGATCGCCATCTTCGACGCGGCCGAGCCGATGGAGGAGGCTCGCTACTTCGTCGGTCGGAAAACGATCTTGGGCATGTTTCCCGCGGCCGGCCAGCAAGTCTACGCGTTCTACATGATCCCCGCCGGCGGGATGGAGCAGATTCGCACGGCCGGCCTCGAAGCCTTGCGCGCACGATGGCGCGCAATCGATCCAAGCCTCGCCAAGAGCTTCGAGAATTTGACCGACTGGAAGCAAACCGCCTACATGCCCACGGGTCGGGTCCGGACGGCCTCATGGGTCACTGATGGCGCCGCGCTGATCGGCGATGCCGCGCACGCGATGAACCCCCATGCTTCGCAGGGCCGCATGCAGGCGATGGTCGATGCGATGACCCTGGCGGATGTGCTGGGCAGGTCCCTTGAACGAAACGATTGCTCCGCCACCTCGCTGCGCGAGTATGAGCAGCGGCGACGCCCGCAGGTGGACATGCTGCAGCGACTGGCGGATGAGCAAGTGCTGTTCTGGAACGCGGGCCATCCAATCCTCGCCGCGCTGCGCGACCGGGTGTTCCGCACCTTGGATCGGAACGCGCGCTTGCGCTATGCAGTGCTGGAGACCACGGCCGGCTTGAGATCGCGTCCACCCTTCGGCTGGCTCGATCGCCTGATCGCGGCTGGGTTCCTGCCTGATCCGCGGGCCGACTCTGTCCCAATTCCCTCTCCCTCCCCTGGAGGAAGAGGGTGAGGTGCCCGCCTTCGCTGAAGCTTCGGCGGGTCCCCCCGTTACCTTGACGGAGGGGGAAGGGTGGAACGCTGAACCTGTCCCCCCTCACCCCAACCCTCTCCCCTGAAACAGCGGAGAGGGGAAATCACAATGGAAATGCATGGAGCGCACATGACGCGTGGTGAGTCGCATTGGCAAACGCTTCCGCCCGAGGTTCAGGAGACGCTGCGAGGCTACCTGAAGGACGTGTCCGCAATGTTCGGGGCGAACCTTCAGGCCGTCATCCTCTTCGGCAGCGCTGCGCGGGGCGATTTCCTGCCCGGGCGGTCGAACCTCAACCTGCTCCTGCTCGTGGAGAAACAGGACCTCGAGTCGTTGGCGCGCTACGCCAAAGTCCATCGTCGTTGGGCGCGGGAGAGCATTGTCGTGCCGCTCGTGGTCACGGAGACGGAGCTCCGATCCTGGCCGGAGACCTTTCCGCTCGAGCACCTCGAGCTGTGCCAGCACCATTTCGTGCTCGCCGGGCGGGACCCCTTCATACAGACCGAACCGGACCTCCACCGACTCGTCAGCGAGTGCGTGCAGGAGATGCGGGGAAACCTCCTGCGCCTCAGACAGCGCGTGCTCGAGGGCGGCGCGAGTCCCGAAGTCATCCAGTTATTGCTCCCCATGTCGGTCACGGCGCTGCTGCCCTGTTTGCGCGGGCTGGTGTATGTGAAAGGAAAACCGGCTGCGCGTACCACCGAGGACTTTCTCCCGACCCTGACATCCGTCATCGGCGTCGATTGTGAGGCCGTCGCCGAAGCCTGGCACGTCAAGACCGGAGTCAGCAGCCCCGGGAAGTTCGAGCTCCCGCGACTGCTCGAACGATACATCGCGACCGTGGAGCAGCTCACGGAGCGGGCACACAAGCTGGGGGAAGGTGGTGCATGAACGTGATCGGCGCGGCACGGCTGAGTGGACCACCCGCGACGCTGGCGGCAACGGTCGGTCTCGCCCTGTTGATGAGCGCCGCAGGGGCATTGGCCGTCCATGCGGCTCCAGCGCCGCCCCAGGACCTCCCGAAGCCGCTGGGCTACGTCAGCGACCACGGGCGCGTGCTCTCCCCGGAATGGAGTGAGCGCATCCGTTCCGTGTGCAAGGACCTCGAGACGAAGACCGGCGTCGAAATGGTCGTCGTGACGGTCAGCTCGATCGAGCCCTATGCCCAGGTGCGGGAGTATGCCGATGCTCTATACAAATACTGGAGGATCGGGAGCGCTCAGCGCGAGCACGGCGTGATGGTCCTGGCCTATACGGAGCGGCCGCAGGTCTCCGTCACGCTCGGGCGCAACATGATCCGGGTGATTTCACCGGGCCTGCTCGACCAGGTGAAGCGGCGCTACGTCGAGCCGAGCTTTCAGGTCGCGCATTTTGGCGAGGGGTTGTATCGAACGGTCGTGGCGCTGGCCACTGCGGCGCAGGACGTGCGGGTCGGGGAGCCTCTGAAGAAGCGGTCGGGCGCGGCGGGGATCTGGATCATGGTCAGCAGCGTCATTCTCGTGGTCGGCTTCTTCTGGTGGATCACCCGCCCCGACAAGCGTCACCCGTTCAGGCGGGTGCAGCAGGGCGACTATTGGGGCACGGGCCAGGGCGGCTTCCGCGGTAACTTCGGCGGGTTCGGGGGGGCCACGTCAGGAGAAGAATGGTCAGGAAGGCGTCAGGGGTAAGGCCCTTCGACTCGGCCCGTCACCGGGCCTCGCTCAGGGCAAGCGTGAGGCGTGAGGCGTTCGGAGAAAAACCTACTTAGCATTACGGTGTGAGTATCGGCTGTTACTCTTACCCCTTACGCCTGACCCCTCACGCCTGACGCTTTGGGACCGTTCTCTTCTCGTCCAAATCGAGCAAATCTGCCCATGTCGTGATGTCCGTCCTGGCGGGATCGACGGCATCGCGTAACTCTTTGAAGTACTCCCACTTCTCCTCTGTATCGGGACCCCGCGTCAACATCATCTTGTTCCACGCCTCGATCTCCTCCGCCGTGTGGGGCGCCGCGTTCGTCTGAAACCATTCGGCGACCTCGGCATCGGAGCCGGTCCGGACGGCCTCGGTGAACTGCTCGGCGGACACCTGCGCGAACTCCAGCAGCCGTTTATCAAGGGGGCAAGGGTACACGTACTCACCCTCCGTCCCCGCGAGGACCGCCCGGCACTTGTCGATCATCCGGCCCAGGTGCACGTGGCCCCCGAGGGTCTCGCGCAGGCTGCGCGGATAGGACGAGCGAAGGTCCATAATCACAGCATCTTGTGGTTAGTGAACGAGAGAGATTTCACGACCACGGCCCCGTTCTCGCAGCCGATGATGCGCCGGGTGGCGGGCAAATCAGAGGCTCCCACGCGGGTATGCGTATCGCTGAAGCTGTCGACGTTCGTCAGGCTTCCATCCTTCGGAGAGAAGTAATAGACCGTGTAACGGGTCGTCAGGTACTTTTGATCCGCCGTGAGCGCGCTGTCTTCGACATTGATGGTAAACGCGACGAAGGGCATCCTTCGATTGATCTGGGTGATCCGGTTCTCTTTGATACGGTAAGAGGACTGCATCCCGTCGCCGTGAATATGCAGACTCGGCCCCAAGGGATGGACGGCGTCATCACCGAGGGTGAGGGCGTACTTGCCGTCCGACTCGTCGAAGCTGCGGGGACCGCGGTGGACGGCGATCATGCCGATCTGGTTGGCGGCCCACTTTTGCAGCTCGGGATCCGGCAGCGTCACCGTCACATCTTTCGGACCCTTGACCGTCACGGACCCCTGGTATTCCTTGCCATCGACATTCACGCTGAGGTCGGCGGAAAAGCCCTTGAAGTCCGGCTGCCACCGGGCGGTCTTCTCAAACGCCCCGCGCAGGAGCGCCCGGGCCTTGGGATCATCCTGAACCGTTGTCTGTTGCTCATCCCGCTGATACAGCTCCATCGTCACGTCTCCTTATGTGTAAGAACCTGTCTCTCTCTGTCATCCCCGCGGTTTTTAGCGGGGATCCATCTTTCCCCTCGTCGGTAGAGGAACGGATGGATTCCCGCTTCCGCGGGAATGACGGAACGTGTAGGCCCGGATTATAGAACGGGTGGTCCAACACGGACAATGAGCATTCCCGTCCGGCCGGTGACCCGGGGATCGGCCTGGATTGCGCGAATAATTTCAAATTGTTTTCCGGGCACTTCAACCTATAATCCCCACGTTATCAACAGCTCGATCCCCAAGCAAAAGCCTTGATTTCTACGCGGATTCACCAGTTTCCCTAGCAAATCTGCTTAGTTCCAGTTATAATCCGTCCTCGACCAGCCCGAGACTGGGTGCCTTGCTCGGATCGGAGAGGGGAGGGCGAAGAGAGATTGCGAATGGAACGTCGAGCCGCAAGTCACACCGAAGAAGAGGAGATGAATCAGCGCCGGCGGCTGCTGAATCTGGCCCGCAAGGGAGATGCGAAGGCCATCAGCCGCCTGTTCGAGCTCTACCAGGTCCGCGTGTACAGCGGAGACAACCTCAAGAAGGTCGGGCGCACGCCATTTGCGCCTCCGAAAATGCCGGGGGCGGACAAGAACGACAAGCGCAACCATCACGCCCGGAGAAAAGCGGACCTTACGCGTCGGCGCCTCGCGGCCAGGCAGGCTGCGCGCAAGGCGGCGCAGCGAAGAAAACGCGCCAAGGTCACGCACGCCAAGGCGGGACGCAAAACTGCCCGGCGCGCACACCGCTGACCTTCGCTCACCAAGCTTCCGCTAAATCAACCCGTCAGTCGCCCGCCTTCGTAGCACGAAATTCAGCTTCGGCGGGGTCCGCCCAGGTGTATTCTGCTGGGATGGAGAGGGACGAGAGAGGTGAGTGGCTCCACGCGCGAGTCCGGAGCTACTTGATCGCGACGCGCAGCCCGCCGTTCGCCAAATGCTTGGCGATGTCCTCTGCGGTCTTCCAGGGGCCCGAGTAAACCGTGGCGCTTCCCTGATGATCGATCTGCCAGGCGAGCTCGAAGGCACGCTGGGGGGTCATCCCCGGAATGCTTTCACAGAAGAGGCTGATGACCTGTTGGTAGGTGTGGCAGTTGCAGTTGTAGACGATGACCGAGGCCTCGAGGTCATCGCCGGCGGAGGTCCGGCTCGTCTCGACTGTTTCGGGTGTCGCGACGGTACTGTCGGGTTCAGCCATAAACTCCAATTCTAGCAAAGTCGCCCCACCTCTGCCAGTCGCAGGCGGCTCCCCTAATCGTTTGATCTTTCATTGAAATCCTGTCAGTACCCCTCCCGCGCAACCAGGTGATTCCGGAGCAGGATCCCCTCTCGATGGCAGGTTTGCTCCAGCAGGTCGAAATGCGGCTCGGAGTCGGTCGCGGCGGCCAGGTCATGCCGCGTGGCCAGTCGGATGGTGTGCCGGAGGGAGGCCGATGTCTTGACGAGCGCGAGGGCGTACTCGTAGCGATAGCCGTCCTCAACGTTTGTCGCGCGAGAGGCCAGCTTGCGCAGCGCCGTCACGGACCACGGCTCCCCCGGGCGCGCGTCGTCCATCAACTGGAGCAGGGCGGCGGGACCCGGGACGAGCGTCCCGCCGATCGGCACGGCGTGGGAGGTGTTGAACAGCCCTCGCTGGAACCGCCGGTCTTCCGACAGGGCCAGGTGGAAGCGCCGGCGCCAGACGGTGTCCGCGAGATCGCCGTCGATGGCGGACGAGAGGTCCGGGTCGAGGGGCCCGCTGACGTTGTACCCCTGGACGATGCGGCCCTCGGCCAGCAAGTCCGGAAACCGTTCGCCCATGCGGTCCGGGTAGGCGGTGGTGCCGTGCAAAGGGGTCAGCTGCAGCGCCATGTAGTCGCGGAAATGCACACTGGCATAGTCATCCAGCAGCCGATGCAGGGTGTTCTCGTGGCAGAGATGAAACGGGTAGTACAGAGCCTGGGGGCGGGTGGAGTCGGGAGTCCTGGAGGGGTGGCTCAAGCGAGCAGGCGAACGAGCGTCTGGAGTCCGCGCGCGGGGTCAGCGCTTACCATTTGTCCATGTCGATGACTTCGGTGGCGTCCCACAGGTTCTTCCACTCGGCGTCGGCCTCGTCCTTCTCCCGATCTTCCTCGGTTTCCTCACCGAAGGGACGAGGCTCCTTGCCATCCGAAGCGGTCTTCTGGGCGGCCTCTTTGGCACGACGACGTTTGTCGGGATCCATGTTGACAGGCATCACGGTCTCCTACATGTCGGCCCGCACGACATTTCTCCTACAATTCTCGGCCATGCCCTGTCAAGACCTGTTCTGTCCAAGCATCGAAACATTGTTGATTGACGCGGCGTTACGTCCATTGCTAGAGTTGCGGGCTTTTCAATGCCGGGGTCTGAGGTCGCACTGTCGCCCGGAACCCCATCCTTCCACCTCGGTGTGAACCATGCTGGATCCCAAAGTCTGGTGGCCGCTCTTTCCCCTGTTGCTCCTCGTGGTGGTGGTCTGTCTCACGTGGGCCACCGTCTACGCGGTGCGGAAGTCGCGCGGGTCCCGCATGATTTGGCTCCAGGCGGGAGCCCTGGCGTTCTACCTGATTGCGGCCGTGGCCGCGATCGGAAGTGAACAGGGGCTCGTGCCCTCGGACACCCATCGACCCTTCTCTCTTCTGACCCAGGTGGCCATTGTCGCCGTCCTTGTCCTCAACTGGAACAAAGGGGACAGAGCGCTCCTCGCGCTGAACTTCGCGGCCTGGGGGGCCATTCTCGCGGATACCGCACTTCACTTCTTAATGGCCCACTAGAAGACGTGAGGCGTGAGGCGTAAGGCGGAGGGGTTGAACCGGTCCTTCTTTTCTGTCCTGCCTGCCGAATCCCTGCGTGCACAGGGAGGCATCCAGCTTCTTGGGGAGGCCCTGGATTCCCGCTTGCGCGGGAATGACGGAAAAGAGCCAGAAAGGCACGCATCTCCAGCGAGGGCTACAGGAGCTCCACTGCCACGGAATCGGCGTAGCGGCGGCCAAAGGCCGTCAGTCTCACGCGGCCCGAGTGCTCCTCGATCAAGCCTTCGCAGATGAGATCGCCGACCCGCTCGCGCCACGGCTGATCGGCAATCTGCTCGAGGAGCTCCCGACTGATCCCGTCGACCATCCGTAAGCCGAAGACCACCGCCTCGCGGCGACGCTGCTCGTCGTCGAGCTGCTCGCGTCGCTCGGTGGGAAGCTGCGCCTGCGAGAGGCGTTGCACGTAGGAGGACAGATGCTCGACGTTGCCGAAGCGGGACCCGCGCACGAACGACTGCGCGCTGGGGCCCAACCCCAGATAGTCGCCGCCCTGCCAATAGAGCAGGTTGTGGCGGCAGGCCGCGCCAGTTCGGCAGTAGTTCGAAATCTCGTACCGATCGAAGCCGGCCTCCCGAAGTCGCCGGCTGGCCGCGTCTTCCAAGGCGTTTTGAAGCTCGGTGTCGACGTCGTCGGTCACGCCCAGGCGCACGTCCCGGTCGAGCTTCGTCCCGGTTTCAATGGTCAGCGCGTAACACGACACATGAGTGGGATCGAGGGACACGGCGGCGTCCAGCGTGGCGAGCCAGCTGTCCATGGTCTGCCCGGGCAGCCCGTACATCAGGTCGAGGTTCACGTTCTGGAATCCGGCCGCGCGCGCGGCCGCGACGGCTTTCCCCGGCAGAGACCCGACCGCGGGCCGGCCGATGGTGACCAGCTCTTCGCTGTCGGCGGTTTGGACGCCGAAGCTGATGCGGTTGAAGCCGGCGTCGACGAGCGCCCCGAGCCCCTCGCGGCTGACCGTGTCCGGATGGGCCTCGACGCAAATCTCCGCGTCCGGCCGGACCCGAAGACCCGACCGAGCCCGCTCGAGGATCCCGACCAGCTCCTCGGCCGGGAGCGTCGTGGGGGTGCCGCCTCCGAAGTACACGGTGTCCACCTCTGCGCCGGCGAGGGTGCGCGCCGAAGCGTGGAGGGCGATCTCTTCCAGCAGCGCTTCGCGAAATTCCCGCGCACGATCCTCCCGCAACACCTGGAGGTAAAACGCACAAAAATCGCACCGCGCGAGGCAGAAGGGAACGTGAATGTAGAGGCCGGTGGCCATGAGTCCCTGCGTCAGTTGCTGGGCTGCGAGGTGAAGTCCCGGGTCATCGCGATCTCGATCTCGTCGGACGGCGGCTTGCCGCGATTCCGGACATGCACCGCCCAGGCAGGATCGCGCCGCACGGCTTCGAAGATGGACTTGATGATCTCCGGCTTGACCCGCTGGTCCCAGTCGCGGAGCCAGGCATGGTCGTCCTCCTCACCCTCGTAGTCCTCCGGGAAGGTGGCCTCCAAGCTGAACCGAACGGTAAATACTTTTTCTTCCTGAAACATTTCTCCTCCTAACGCAGCGTGAGGGGTAAGGAGTGAGGCGTAAGGGGTATCGAGACGAGCCATTATCGGAACCAAAGACGGATCATTCACCTTCTCTTCGCCTCACGCCTCACGCTTGCCCTGAGCGAGGCCCGGTGACGGGCCGAGTCGAAGGGCCTTACGCTCCTGGGGGCCGTTGCCAGTCGGCCGAGCCCTGATTATAATACCTCTGTTTTGCGACACGAGAGGAGATGAGCATGCCACTCTACGAATATCGCTGCCGCGGCTGCGGGCACCGGTTCGAGCGGATCGTGCATGGGACGGCCGTGCCGGATTGCCCGTCTTGCCATGCCCGAAATCCCGAGAAGCTCATCTCGGGCTTTGCCGTGGGCGCCACCGGGGATTTTTCGCCGGGGGGCTGCGGCACGTGCGGGGATCCGCGCGGGCCGGGCGCCTGCTCAATGAATTAGTCGACGCCATTGTACGCGGCCGATGATGAACGAATCCAGCGAACGCTACCTCAGTCAAGCGATTGCCACCGTCGCGCAATCTGATCCGCTGATCAAGCTGCTCCGGGAAGTCCGGATGGGCCGGATGCAGCCCACGGATGCCGGGCTTCGGGCGATCACGGAGTCCTGGCTCGGCACCTACCAGCAGGTGATCGAAAAGGGGGACGCCCTCGATCACGTGGGTTTGCGCCGGCTCGATCCGATCCCCCGCCTTGAGGTCCTCATCGAGGCCGGGGTGGTCACGTCCGACCACGCAGCCGTCGCCGGTCTTCGGGCTGCCTACGAGCAGGCGCTCGCGGCTCGTGTCGCCTAGCCCCTTCGACGACTCCTCGCCCATGCCGTTGCTCTCAACTCCCTCCGCCGCGACATTCATGGTCATAGTCTGGGCGGGAGTGTTTCAGGCCGGCCTCCTGCATGCCCAGGAGGTCGATCCGGTCCGTCCTCTGCTGCGGTACGCCGAGACGAGCCCGGCCTCGATTCTCCCCGATGAGGTCCTCTATCTCGATCGGCCCGCCGTCATCGAATCCTACCTGGCGGACCTGGACGGAGATCCGCCCGACTGGCCTCGGCTCTATGGTGAGGGGGAGGATGCCCACATGGATCGGCTGTTCGAGGAGAACCGCGCCCGCGATCGTCTGCGCGTGGGCAGCCCCGCCCTGGGGCGACGCATCGCCTTCGTCTGGGAGGGGGTCATGACCGGCTACGATGACGAGACGGGAGGATTTCGTCTCGCGGTGGGACCTAAGGTCATTCCAACAACCTGGGGCCAGGTCCGGTTCAAGCCCGATGGGCTGCCGGCCGGGTTGGTCGCCGTCCCGCCTCCCGAGGTGAGAACGCAGTTTCGGTCGCGGAGGGCCGCCGGTGAGCCGATCGAGGTTGATTTGATTTTGACGGGTCGACTCATACCCGAGGAGTCGATCATTTACGATTTTGCGCACGAGGAAAAAGGGCAGGGGATGGTCATGCCGGTCGTGCGGGTGGAGCGGATCGATTATTTTCTGGCCGAGTGAGGATGCGTCACCGATCGTCCTTCGCGCAGCGAAACCCCACACCGGTCATCCGGCTGTCCGGCTCCCCGTAATCCCGATACGCGCTCCGCAGGCTCGAGGCCGGCTTCAGCCATGACCCGCCGCGGATGCTTTTCAAAATGGTCGGCGGCGGACCGGGCGGATCGGACAGGGGCGCACGAAGGTAGTAGTACGGATTGTAGTAATCCTCCACCCATTCGGACACGTTGCCGGCCATGTCGTGCAGGCCGTAGGGGCTGACCCCGCCCGGGAAGCTGCCAACGGGCAGCGTGAGCACTTCCCCCTTGATCCCCTTGCTGGCGACCATCCCTGCGCCCTCGCCCGTCTTCCAGAAGTCGAGCCACTCCTGCCGCCCCGCGAACTCCACCCGGCGGCCGGCCCAATAGCTCGCGCTGTTGGCCCGGGCGTGATCCCAGCTGTTTCCCCAGGGGTAGCGGAAACCGTCGGGGCCGCGCGCGCCCTTCTCCCACTCCGCCTCCGTCGGCAGGCGTTTTCCGGCCCAGCGGCAGAAGGCGGCCGCATCCTTCCAACTGACATTCACCACGGGATGGTCATGGATCTCCGCCGCCGGCCTGTCACCTTGCCACAGGGTCAAGTTCGGCGTGCGGTGCGAGGGCGCAGGGTGTCCGGTCTCTTCGACGAACCGGAGGTACTGTGCATTGGTCACTTCGTACCGGTCGATCCAGACCGGGCTGACGAAGATACGTCGTTGCGGGTGCTCATCGGACAGGGCACCGCTGCTTTGGGGAGTGCCCATGAAAAATTCGCCGGCCGGCACCAGAACCATGGAGTCGGATGTGTCAGCAGCCAGCACACGCACATGGTCGCCGCCGAAAGCTGCGATCATGAAAGTGAGAAACAGCAGCGCGAAGCAATCCGCGAGTCTGGGTTTCCGGATAGGAAGACGAAGGGCGGAGCGGTGATACATGAGAGGCTTGGGCTGCCGGAGTGGATCACAGGTCTCAGGTCCCAGGTCTCAGGTCCCAGGTCAGGCAAGATAATCTTTGCGTGGGACTTGAAACCTGGGACCTGGGACCTTTTTCTCTACGCTTCTTTCAACCCGCAAGCATAGGCCACGCCATCCCGGTACTGCAACCACAGCTTCAGGCCGACTTCAAGCTCGGCGATGACGGCGTCTTGGTCGTCGGCCTTCACCGCATGGTCCAGCACCATGCGATAGGCGGCCTGCCGGTGGCCCTGTTCCACCATTTGATGCGCCCGAATCAGGTCGAGCGCCTTCGGCGCAAGGCCGTGAAAGCGGGCAAGGAAATGGGAGGCGACGGCCTGATCGATCTCCTGCGGGGACCGCTCGGTGGCCGGCTCCAGGAGCTCCTGGCGGTCCTTGATGCTCCCTTCCACGAAGATGGTCAAGGCCGCCGCCCCGAGGACCCACCGGGGCTGTGTCGAGATGTGGTCCAGCCATTTGCGGTAGGCCTGGCTGGCAGGGAGCAGGTCCACCTCGCCGAATGACTCCGGCGAGAATCCCAACCCCGTCATCATCTTCAAGAACAGGCTGGGGTGCGAGTGCCCCAGGGACAAACGCCCCGTCTCCTCCTCGTAGATATTTTCGGCAAGCAGGGCCCGGACCTCCGCCGGTGGACCCTGCCCGTAAATCCGCGCCAGAAAGACGGGGAAGTCCCGGACGTACACCGCCCATTCCTGCCGATAGTGGATCAACAGATGTGCCTTGGTGACCCGCTCGCCGGAGAAGTAGGGCCAGGCCCAATGGTTCTTCTGGTCCATGATACCGAGCAGGCCTGCCTGAAAGTTCTCTCTCGTCACCTGGGCTCCCGTCCCGAGTCGGTCGCTTGCCTTCTCTTCGCGCAAGCGACTAGAATAGCGTTAGCCTTGTGCGCAGGAGATTGAGGTGGACCCGATCACGATCAGCAATCCCGACGAGATTCTCGGCCTGCTGGCCGACGTTTCCCTCAAGGGGAAAGGGTTTACGACGGATTGCTTGATGGACCACGTGCTGGATGAGGGGTTTACCGAGCCGATCTACCTGAATGCGTCCGGCGAGGACCCCGATGCGTACTACAAAGGGCAGTCGAACGCCTGGGCTATCTATCAGGTGCGGGAATGGAAACGAGTCCTCACCGTCTCGGGCGGTCCGGGGAAGGAGCGCCGCGTTCAAATCACGGAAACCCCTTGATGCGCCGGTGCGGCGGATCCGCGCGAGTCAACGCCAGCTGCGAAAGTGTACGGGTGGTTCGGGCAAAATGCAAACGGGGACGGAAATACGGACGAGGGATCGACTGTACGATAGTGTGGGTCGGGTGAGCTGAGAGGCGGCGATGGAGTATGTGAAACTATTCGAGCCGCAAAATCCCGGCGAGCTGGCGCTGGTCAGAAGCCTGCTGGACGCGAACAAGATCGAGTACTATGTCCAGAACGAGCACTTCGGCGGCCTGTACAACCTGCCGGTCCTGCCCTACGCGGTGATGGTGCGCCGGATGTACTTCACGCGCGCCACGACGTTGTTGAGCCTGTTGCGAAAAAAGCACGACGAGAGGAAGTCAGAGAAACGCGGGCAGGTTGTTCGCCTGCCGCTGTACCGGTAGGGGCAATTAGTCGTAGTACCAACCGCCGACGAGCACGCCTTCCTCGAAGTATAAATAACGGTGCTGGACCTCCGCCGTGCTTTTCCAGTCCTCGTAAACCCATTCTTCCCGCCGGACTCCCTCGTTGGTGTGAGTGACGTTGGTTTGATACGGAGCTCCCCACGCTTTCATCACTTGCTCCCGGGACATCCCGACCATGACCTCGCCACGCTTGATGTGATCCTGGAAGTCGGGATCGAGAATTCTCGGGATGAGGCCCCAGGCGATCATCCCGGCCAGGAACAGGACCAGGAAGAAATAGATGGTGCCGCGAACGGCGGGCCGCAGGATAAAGGGCTTCTCCTCCGGCGGCGATTGCTCAGGCGGTGCCCCAGACGACGACGAAGGGGTCGAGGCGGCGGCCTCGTCATCCAAGGACGTATGATTGGTCGATGCTTGCGTGGCCATGAAATGTAAGGCAGCATAACGAATCGACGGAAGGGCCGTCAAGAATGGGTCGGGCGGACCGATGCTGGGCGCACTCGTCGCGTCTGTGGAAAGCACAATATACCTGTTCTTCTGTCATGCCTGCGCAAGCAGGTATCCAGTCTTCCCCCTGGACGCTGGATTCCCGCCTCCGCCAAGGCTACGGCGGACAGGCCCGCTTTCGCGGGAATGACGGAGGAGAAGAGGTCTGAAGACGCATGTTCATCGAGGTCGAGAGCAATCCCAACTGCGAGCAATCGCTCTTCATGCGTTTCAAGGACGTCGGGCCCGCGCGCAAGGTCCTGAAAGTCAAAACCTACGACCGTCGCCCCGAAGGCGAGTGGTGCTGGGCGACCGGCTGGACCGACGACGAGGACAATCCGCTGTGTGCGGCCTACGCGCAACCCATTGAAGATTCCGGAGCCGGATTGGCCACGCTCGTGTACGGCGGCATTCACGGCATCCGATTGAAGCCGGTCGATCTCGACGAGGAGTGGAGCTTGGAGAGCCGCAATCAATGGGGTGAGCCCTACCTGTCGCTGGCCGATGCACGGGATGTCGTCTGCGAAGAAGAGTGAAAAGTGAAACGTGAGAAGTGAAAAGTAGGATGGGGCTCGCGCCCGCGAGCTTCTTCCGTGCTTGTCACTTTTCACTTCTCACCTTTCACTTCCCCTATGATCTGGAAGCTCGCAGCTGACTTCGTGGTCCTGATTCACCTGCTGTGGATCGTCTTCATCGTCGCAGGCGCCCTCATCGGCCGTTGGGTTCGTTGGGTCAAGTGGGTCCATATTGGCGCGCTGACGTTCAGCGTGCTCCTGCAAGCGTTCGGGTGGATCTGTCCGCTGACCTATCTGGAGAACTGGCTCCGCCGGCAACACCATCCTTCACTGACCTATGCTGGTGATTTCATCGCGCAATATGCGGATCAACTCGTCTACCTGCAGGCGCCCCGCTCCGTCATCTTCCTGATCACCCTCGTCATCGTCGCGTTGTCGGCATGGGCCTATTGGCCCCGTGCGCGTCGATAGCGTCAATCGCGTCCGTGGCGTCTGTTGCGTCCATGGCGTCGGTCGCGTCCCCTCTGTCATGCCCGCGGAAGCGGGCATTTATCCTCGTTGTCCTCGAACTGGATTCCTGCTTGCGCAGGAATGACGGACAAGAAATGTCCGATTTCCCCGCCTGCCGTGACGCAACAGACGCACTTGACGCGATGACGCGACAGGGACGCCGTGTCCAAAGTCCGGGAAAAGTTGTCCATGAAGACGGCCCATGCTAAAGATCAGGCATGCGGTTGCTCTGTCTATGGCTCTCGGTGGTGCTCGGCGCTCCCGCTGTGGGCCTCGCCGCCACGGTCTATACCTACGTCGACGACAAGGGCACGGTCGTCATGACGGACCGGATCAAGAACGTTCCCGCGCGCTTTCGTCACAAGGTGACCACCATCGAGCAGAAGGATCCGCCGCCGCGTGTGAATGCCGAGCCCGAGCCCGCGGTGCCGGACGTGGCTCGTCCAGCGCCCGCGCCTTCTGCGAGCCGGACCGCCGGGAATGAAGAGAAGAATTCCTGGTCGCAATTTTTCTGGAGCGCCCTCCCGAAGGAGATCGTTCCCGGCCTCACCCAATACCAGTCGGTCTTGCTGATCGGCGGCTTCGTGATCGGGTCCACGCTCTTCGCCATTCTGATGTTCACGCGGAACGTGGCACTGCAATTCGCCTTGAAGTGGGCGCTGACCTTCGTGGTCGCGGGCACGCTCTACGGGATTTACTTTGCGGAGCTGGGGACGACCCTCTCGGTGAAGGGGGAGGAGGAGATCACCGACCCCCGAAACGTGCTTGATCAGGTGCGGGTGAAGGTCAAAAAGATCGAGGAGCGTCAGCAGGAGCGCATCGACGCGATGGAGCATGCGCAGCAGCAGCTCGAATCGCTCGAATAGCGTCAATCTTCGTACTGCGGGACGGGGATCGTCTGGAGAGGCGAGGGCGGCGGGGGCGGCCGCTTGGCAAACTCCTCCGAAAAGGGGTTGAGAATCGGCTCGTGAGTCTGTTGCTGCCGCTGCCGGACGACCTGGATGCTCTGGGCGCTGATCTCCATCCGGTCGATCGGCGCCTCGAGGGTCAGATAATCCGGAAGCCCTTCCAGCGAAAACATCTGAAACGCCAGATACCAGTCAAGCTTGTCCTTGCCCCGCTCCCGGACGATGAAGCGGGCCTGCGGGGACGGCGAGCCTTTGAAAACCAGCACCCAGATGTTCGAGCGAAACGCGGGTGTCTCCGCGGTCGGTGACGGTTTGAATTCCGGAACGAGTGACTGCAGCTGCGTGATGGGCACCTGAGGCGAGAACTCGATGTCCACCAGGCTGACGTACAGAGTCGGGTAATCGGAGAAGTCATTCAGGTCTGGCACGTAACTGAACGAGTACTGCACCTCCACCCCGTCACGGGTATAGAAGTAGACGTCCTCCCCGTTCTTCGGTGAGATGAGCTTCGAGAAATAATTCTGCCAGTCTTCGAACGAGTAGTAGTTGAAGGCGCGCAGCGCGGCCTTTCGGTCCCGCACGGCGTGAGGGGGGCCGAGCTTGGCGCGCAACTCGCCCTGCGTCAGGCCCAGGTAGCCGTCCTCGAAGTAGGCCCTGCCGAACGCGCTCGAGGAAAGCCAGGAATCGGGCAGGAGGAGCGGCAACGCGAGGAGCAGGGTGATGGCGAGGATCCGGGTAAGAATACGTAACATAGAAGGTCCGCGGAAGAGCATCTGCATCGTAACGGCGGGGGTGGTCAAAGTCAATATGGGCGTTTGCCTGCCTTGCCTTGCGAGTTCATCTTTGATCCTTTAAGATGCCCTATCACGCTTCCTGCCCGCGTTCCCATCGACGCGCCGCGCATGGGCGGCGCCCACAACCCGCAAAAATGGGACTCCCTTGCCGGGAGGCGAGAAGGATAGAGCGCGCATGACGAGTTCGCATCCGATCGACACACTCCTGCGCCGCCGCATCGCCGTGCTGGACGGGGCGATGGGCACGATGATCCAGACCTACAAGCTGGATGAGGCGGGCTTTCGTGGCGAGCGATTCGCCTCGCATCCGCGCGACCTCAAAGGGTGCAACGATCTGCTCTGTGTGACACGCCCCGAGGTCATTGAAGCCATTCACGTGCAGTACCTCGAAGCCGGCGCCGACATCATCGAGACCAACACGTTCAACGCCACCTCGATCTCCATGGCGGATTACCGCCTGGAGTCGGAGGTGTACGAGCTGAATCTCGAGGGCGCACGCGTGGCGCGCCGGGCGGCGGACCGGGTCATGGCGAAAGATCCCGCGCGACCACGGTTCGTGGCGGGCGCGATCGGGCCCACCAACCGCACGGCGTCCGTCTCCACGGACGTGACGAACCCCGCGCACAAGGGCGTCACCTACGATCAGTTGGTGGAGGCCTACACGGAGCAGGTACGGGGGCTTCTGGATGGCGGCGTCGATCTCCTGCTCGTCGAGACGATCTTCGACACGCTGAACGCCAAGGCCGCCTTCTTCGCGATCGAGGAGCATTTCGAGCGCATTGGCCGGCGGGTTCCCGTCATGGCCTCGGTGACCTTCATCCAGAAGGGAAACGACCGGACGATGACGGGGCAGACGCTCGATGCGTTCCTGATCTCCATCTCGCACGTCCCTCTGCTCAGCGTGGGGATCAACTGCTCGCTGGGACCGGCGGAGATGTGGCCGCTCATCGAGGAGCTGGCGCGGGTCGCACCGCTCTACGTGAGCGCCTATCCCAACGCGGGCCTGCCGGACCCGTTGCTGCCGACCGGCTTCCCGGAAACGCCGGAGTCGCTCGCGCCACAGCTCCGGGATTGGGCGGCCAACGGCTGGCTGAACATCGTCGGGGGCTGCTGCGGGACGACACCCGCGCACATCACGGCCATCGCGGACGCGGTTCGCCCCTGCGCCCCCCGCGCCGTGCCCGAGGTCGAGCCATACACGCGCCTGGCCGGCTGCGAGCCGCTCGTGATCCGGCCGGAGACCAACTTCGTGAACATCGGCGAGCGGACGAACGTGACGGGTTCGCCCAAGTTCGCCAAGCTCGTCCTGGCGGGCGCCTATGAAGATGCGGTGGCCGTGGCGAAACAGCAGGTCGACAACGGCGCCCAGCTCATTGACGTCAACATGGACGAAGGGATGCTCGATTCCGAGGCCGCCATGGTGACGTTTCTCAACCTCATCACGGCCGAGCCGGACATCGCGCGTGTTCCGCTCGTCGTCGACAGCTCCAAATGGTCGGTGATCGAGGCCGGCCTGAAGTGCATCCCCGGCAAGCCGGTGGTCAACTCCATCAGCATGAAGGAGGGCGCGGAGGCGTTCAAGCGTCATGCCACGCTGGTCAAACGATACGGCGCCGCGGTCATCGTGATGGCGTTCGACGAGCGGGGCCAGGCGGACAGCTACGAGCGCAAGATCGAGATCTGCGAGCGGGCCTATCGGATCCTGACGCAGGAGGTCGGGGTCCCTCCGCAGGACATCATCTTCGATCCCAACATCCTGACGGTGGCGACCGGTATCGAGGAGCACAATGGCTATGCGGTGGATTTCATCAAGGCCACGCGATGGATCAAGGCGAATCTGCCCGAGTGCAAGGTCAGCGGCGGCGTGAGCAACATCTCCTTTTCGTTCCGCGGAAACAACGCGGTGCGGGAGGCGATGCATTCGGCGTTCCTGTACCACGCCATCCAGGCCGGCATGGATATGGGGATCGTCAACGCCGGTCAGCTCGCCGTTTACCAGGAGATTCCCGGAGATCTGCTCGAGCTGGTCGAGGATGTGCTGCTGAATCGCCGTCCGGACGCGACCGAGCGTCTGGTCACCTTTGCCGAGACGGTCAAGCAGCAGGACAAGGCCGCCGTCCAGGAGGACGTCTGGCGGCAGGGGACGGTGGAGGAGCGGCTTTCGCATGCGCTCGTGAAGGGCCTCGTCGACCACATCGAGGAGGACGTCGAAGAAGCGCGCCAGAAGTACGGACGGCCCCTGTTGGTCATCGAGGGACCGTTGATGGACGGGATGAACGTCGTGGGTGACCTCTTCGGCGCGGGAAAAATGTTCCTCCCGCAGGTCGTCAAGAGCGCGCGGGTCATGAAAAAGGCCGTCGCCTACCTCACCCCGTTCATGGAAGAGGAGAAGCAGGCCTCGGGCAAGCACCAGGCGGCGGGGAAGGTCTTAATGGCCACCGTCAAGGGAGACGTGCACGATATCGGCAAGAACATCGTGGGCGTCGTGCTGGGCTGCAACAACTATCACGTCATCGACTTGGGCGTCATGGTGCCCTGCGACAAGATCCTGTCCACCGCCCGGACCGAGCAGGTGGACATGATCGGCCTCAGCGGCCTCATCACGCCGTCGCTGGACGAGATGGTGCACGTGGCGCGCGAGATGCAGCGCGAGGGGTTCACGCTCCCGCTGCTCATCGGCGGGGCTACGACCAGCAAGGCGCATACCGCCGTCAAGATCGCGCCCGCCTACCAAAAGGAGGTGGTGCACGTCCTCGACGCGTCGCGGTCGGTCAACGTGGTCGGCGCGCTGATCAATCCGCGGCAGAAGGCGGAGTTTGCGGAGAAGAACCGCCAGGATCAAGACAAGATGCGGACCGCGCACCAGGACCGCGGGCCTCGAAAGCTGCTGGCCTTGAAGGACGCGCGTGCGCGTCGGGCGCCGATCGAGTGGAAGGCGGAGGACCTGCCGACGCCGTCGTTCCTCGGTCTCCGGACGCTCGACACGGTTCCGCTCGAGCACCTGGTGCCCTTCATCGACTGGTCGCCGTTTTTCCACGCCTGGGAGTTGAAGGGGAGGTACCCACGGATCTTCGACGATCCGGTGATCGGCCCGAAGGCCAGGGAGCTGTTTCAGGACGCCCAGACGCTGCTCGATACGATCGTCAAGGAGAAGTGGCTGACGGCGCGCGCCGTCTACGGGTTCTTTGCCGCCAACGGCGTCGGCGACGATATCGAGCTCTACACCGATGCGTCGCGGTCGCAGGTCCTCACGACCCTGCATACCCTCCGGCAGCAGATGCCCAAGCCCGAGGACAACCCGAACCTGGCCCTGGCCGATTTCGTGGCGCCGAAATCCTCCGGGTTGCCCGACCACGTCGGCCTCTTCGCGGTCACCGCCGGAATCGGGATCGAAGCCGTGTGCGAGCGTTTCGAGCGCGACCACGACGACTACAATGCCATTATGACCAAGGCGCTCGCGGACCGCCTGGCCGAAGCCTTCGCCGAGTGGCTCCACAAGCGCGCGCGGCTCGAGTGGGGATACGGCGAGGGGGAGGAGCTCTCCAACGAGGACCTCATTCGGGAGCGGTATCGCGGAATCAGGCCGGCGCCGGGCTACCCGGCCTGTCCCGATCACACGGAGAAGCGGACTATTTTCGATCTGCTGGACGCGGAAAAGCAGGCGGGCATCACCCTGACGGAGACCTTCGCGATGTACCCGGCGGCGTCGGTGAGCGGC
>JBFGRM010000006.1:0-29938 GCA_041563675.1 Nitrospiraceae bacterium
ACTCCTCACTACCCGACCATGTCCGGCACGATCGATGTGCTCTACCGTGCGGGGGACCGCCTCTGGGTGGCCGATTACAAGACCGACCGGGCACCGCTCGACGAGCTGGAGCAGCGGGCCCATTCCTACCGGCCGCAGGCCATGGTCTACCGAGCCGCCGCCCAGCGGGCACTGGGGCTTGAGAAGGTGGGCTGTAAATTGATATTTTTGCGGTACGGTCGAGCGGTTGAAGTAGAGTAGAGATGAAAAAGGGGTCGTTCCTCTTTTTCGAAACGGGCAGCAAGACAAGATCGATGCAATGGGTCGAAAAAGAGGAATGTCCCCTTTTCTCGGCTCGAAGGAGGAGTTGAACCATGAAGATGATCGGGATCCTGGTGGTCAGTCTGATCCTGTTGGCGGGCTGCGCAGGCAAGAAAAAGAAGGTCGATGTCCTGCCGGCTCCTCCGGGCACGATGTCGGCGGCCGTGGCGGCGATGGATGAGGGGAACCGGCTGTTTCGAGCGAAATACTTCGCGGACGCCAGGGTGCAGTACGAGGCGGCCCTGAGCGTGCAACCAACGCTGGCGGAAGCGCACTACAATCTCGCCCGCTCCCTCGATTACCTCGGGGACCCGGCGGGCGCCCGCAAGCATTATCTGGAAGCGGCGAACCTTGCGCCGGGGCACAAGGTGATTTGGGATTCCCCGCCGCTGGCCAAGTATGGTCGAGAGGCCGAGACGATGCCGACAAACGACCCCAACGCACCTCCCATGACGCCGGCGCTCGGGGGAATGGGCAGCGCCGGAAATCAAGGATACGGGTATTGAGGAATAGCTGCGCCATCTCATGGCGCCATTCTTTGTCGAACTAAACCTCTTGTTTCCTCTCTTGCCCCTAGCCGCTGGCCCCGAGCGCCGTGCCCGGCTTTGTGCTATGCGACAGATGAGCCGCTCCCCTCGTGAAAAAGACGACTCTTCCTGGTTGAGTCGCAAGGAGTTCGAGGTCCTGGTCGCCCGGGCCCTCGATACGCTTCCCCGCAAGTATCAACAACTCCTGAAAAACATCGCGGTCGTGGTCGAGGAGGAGCCGAGCGCCGAGGTCTTGGAGGAGCTGGAGCTCGACTCTCAGGATGACCTGCTCGGCCTGTATACCGGCACCGCGGTCGGGAAGGAGTCGTTTTTCGATACGGGCATGCAGCTCCCCGCGCGGGTCGTCATCTATAGGGGCCCGATCCTTCGCCTGTGCGAGACCCGCGAGAAAGTCGTGGAGGAGGTGCGCGACACGGTCGTGCATGAGATCGGGCATCATTTTGGATTGGAAGACGAAGAAATGCCGTACTAGCCCTCATGCGAATTGAGATTCACGAAAGGGTTCGGACTACGCGCTTTCGACATGGATATTCTTGCAAATTCCCCAGAAGCGTCGGGTGACGAAGGGCAGGCGGCTCCGGCGTCGCCATGTTTATGCGTTGAGGAGGGACAGCAGATGAAGGGCAGTGGTTGGCCGCGACGCCTCACAAGGGGAAGGGGGATCGGCGCCGCGGCGCCGGGTCTGGCATCCGATCAGGCAATTGCCCGCCATGGCAACAGCCGTCGTCGCCTGCCCTCCCACCCGACGCCAGCAATGTGGGGTGTGAAAGTTATGAGACCCGCTGCCATTTGTTGACTCGCTCACCTGGGCGCGCTGCAGGCGTGTTCATTGTGGTGCTTGTTTTTTTCGGATGAGGTCTAGTTCGGCAGGGAGGGGAGGGAAGGGAAGGCGGACTGATAACTAGACACCCCGTGCCGCTTGCCTCGTGCCCCGCGCCCTCCCTGTTCTTGGATGGGGAGAGGGGAGGGTGAGGGGCGAGCACCGTCTCAGTCATAGAACCGCCAGATAGGAGCCTTGGGATCGATTTTGGGCGTCTTGGAGTCACGGCATCTGACCTCCCAATCAATCAGTTCCCACCTAAGAAAGGACGCCCGGAGGATTTCGGGGATGCAGGATTCAGTGAGCGTAGCTTTGACAATCAGAATTTCCTTTCGAACAAAGACTTCGTCGCTTACCACGTTAATGAGTCCACATTCCTGGGGATTACCAAGAATACCGGCGCAGACCAGCTTGGGGTCAATGACGAGTTTGCGTTGACCACCGACCTTCATACCATTCAGGCCAATTTTAATCCCAATCTGGGTTGGCTGAAGGTAGGTAGTATTATAGAAATGGCTGGAAACTCCGACGGGATCCCGGCTGCCAACGGAAAAGAAAGTGGGTCCTTCATAGACGAGATCACCATTGGAATACCGGACCTCCAGGTCGGCAGAGATTTTTCGCCCCCAAGCAGCGACTGGGCCAGAACCGATTCTGAGGTCCTCCATCTTCAACAGCTCGCGTCGAGTGGTTTCAATGTCACGTCTGGTAGTTTGGGACAACTTCGTGACCGTGTAGGGCGATTTTCCTTCCTCGTATTCGAAGCCGCACCCGAATAGAGCAACAGGCAAGGCGCTCATCAACAGCATTTGTGCGCGCATTCGTACTCCAAGTGCGTGGTGCTTCAACCTTACCGCCGGAGCGCGAGGGC
The DNA here is from genome assembly GCA_041563675.1 of Nitrospiraceae bacterium. Lineage (GTDB taxonomy): Bacteria > Nitrospirota > Nitrospiria > Nitrospirales > Nitrospiraceae > JBFGRM01. The sequence goes on from JBFGRM010000006.1 coordinate 2,540, forward strand.
GTCAAAGAGTAAATACTTATAAACGTTCGCTCATCACTGGATGTTTGGCTGTTTTCGGCGCTACCAGCTATTTGACAGGTGTGAAAGAATTGGGTACTGTCACCAACATAGGATTCCTCGATATCTCTGGGGGTTTGGACTGGCCATGCACAACGAATTCACGGCTATCATAGAGCGCGACGGTGAGTGGTTTATTGCCTACTGCCCGGAGATTCCGGGCGCTAACGGGCAGGGTAAGACCAAGGAAGAGGCGACAGCGAGTCTCGCTGACGCAATCGCTCTTATCTTAGAAGACCGTCGGGCGGACGCACTGCGCGGCGCCCCTCCCGATGCGATTCACGACACGGTGTCTCTCGGGTGAAACGGAGCGCGCTGCTCCGGCTTCTACGTAAGCACGGGTGCTTTCTCAAAAGGGAAGGGTCATCCCATTCCTTATGGTCCAACCCGCGAACGGGTGCCGTCGAAGCCGTGCCACGGCACACAGAGATTGCTGACCTGCTCGCCAAGAAGATCTGCAGGAATCTTTCCGTCCCTTTAGATTAAGCATACCTCGAATCCCCAATCCGAAGAATCAACTGTTGTCGGAGCGCGTCAGGGCTTGAAGGGCTCAAGCTCAATGGGAATGTATGCGCAATGCAATGGGTAAGAGCGAAAGGATGCTTTAGACCGCAGTCGTCTTCGGCTCGCGCAGGCGGAGGGCGAGCATGAAGGCGCCGAGGAGGATCATCGGGAGGCTGAGGATCTGGCCCATGGTGAAGGGCCCGAGGAGGAAGCCCAGGTGCGAGTCCGGCTGGCGGAAAAACTCGACCACCAAACGCGAGAGGCCGTAACCGGTAATGAACGTCCAGAAGAGCGTGCCCGGCGGAGGTGAGAATCGACCGAGGACCCAGATGATCGTGAACAGAAGCACCCCTTCGAGCCCGAACTCATAGAGCTGCGAGGGGTGGCGGCACTGCGGGCCGCCGGCCGGAAAGACCATGCACCAGGCCGCGTCGGTCGGGCGTCCGTAGAGCTCACCGTTGATGAAGTTGCCGAGGCGCCCCAGCCCCAACCCGATGGGCGAAGCCGTCGCGGCCACGTCGGCGACCGCATAGACGGAAAGGTTGCGGCGTCGGCTGAAGACATAGAGCGCGATGGCCGTTCCTGCGAGGCCGCCGTGAAAGGACATGCCTCCCTCCCACACGGCGAAGACCTTGAGCGGGTTATCGAGGTAATAAGGGAGATTATAAAAAAGACAGTAACCGAGTCGCCCGCCCAGAAAGACACCCAAGGCCGCATAGACCAGCAGGTCGTAAATCTGCTCCTTCGCCAGGTCGAGCCCATGGCTCGCCGCCCGCGCTCTAATGATGAAGTAGGCCGCCCCCAACCCCAGCAGATACATGAGGCCGTACCACCGGAACTGGAGCGGGCCGATGCTCCAGAAGACCGGATCTATGTGTGGATAGGGGATCTCGAGTGGAAGACCAATCATGTGTCCTGTCTGCCGGCCAAGTGGTCACGCATAGTACGAGGTGGACGTGCGTATTTCAAGTCAAGCAGCGGACGCTCCCTGAATGCACCCGTGGAGCTCGGTCAGGATGGGCTCGAAGCATGGACGACGACGAATCGCGCCTATAAGGTACGACCACAGTGAAACGTCGGGGCATAAAAAACGTGCATGTGGAATTTTTCAAACGCTTCACACGTCGCTGTTGTAAAAAAGTGACGAGACGATCCGATCGCCCTCACACGCAGACGCGCGCAGACCTTTGTTTACAGAGACTTTCGAGGTTTTTGGCGCACGGCACGGTTTATGCTGACTACAGGATGCACGTATCGCGAGGCGCTTCACGAAGTCATCGCGGCGCCTCTTTTGGATAGTTCTACGTAACAAGGAGGTATTGGTATGTCACAAGGAGTCGGAAAAGGAAAACTCGTGGCAATGGTCGCGGGGGCGGCGGTCGTCGGAGCCGGAGTAGGATTATTGTACTCGCCCCAGACGGGCGTGGAGACACGCCGGCAGGTCCGCGATTACGCGACGCGTTACGCGAAGAGGACACAGGCGGAGGCCGCGAAGTTTGGCCAGGCGATGAAATTGCGCGTCGAGAAGGCAATCGAGTACGGTAAAGCCTCCCTGCCAAATCGGGAAAAGGTCCGGGCAATCGCGGCGGCCTGATTTCCCGCCGGACACGATGCGTGTCCGTGTTTCATCCCGCCAGGATATGAACGGCCTGCGGCCTCCCCGGTCGGGGCCGTTCATCTTTCAATCTCTCTCGAGATTCCTCGCACGTTAGGCATTTCACAAAGTAAAGCACATAGTGCAGCGTATTTCCTGTCAATGCAGTATTTAGTGGGTGCAGAAAATTAGGCCGTCCGTGGGGGGAGGAGAATCCTTACTGTGAGTGCTGGAGTGATTCTCGATTCCTTTCTTGTCCAGGCTGCATGACCTTGTCTGCCTCAGCCTGCCCTTCCAAGGCTCTGATGATACGCCTGATCTCCTCCCCACTCTCATTTGACATCTTCGAGGCAACCAATAGCTCGATGGCATACATAATGTTGATCGTATTGGTCACGTTCCTCTTCGATACCTCGTGTAAGATGTGGACGTCACTATCATCCTTCTCCAATTCCTTCCGGAGGAACTGGTTAGCGTTGTGGGTTTCGTTCACCCACGTGATGAAAGCGGAGGCTAGCTGCGCCAGATTGCCTCGGCTCCGCTGGAGGTCTTCGATCGGCTTGAATATGAAGAACGCAACCACATCAATGATGCCCACTCCCCCAAAAAGAAGGGCCATTTTATTCCCGTCCAAGATGAGCGTGGCCCCGCAAGAAAGGGCAATAAGGCCAAGACCGAAGTAAAATGCGATGGAATACATTTGCATGACTTTCGAAAATCCTTTATCGATCTCATCGATGACATTCAGGATTCTATCCTCGAGCTCCCCTCGCATGTGGTTGGGTTGATCTGCAGCAACACCCTGCATGTCCGTCATCGCAAGCTCCCGAGTGGCCTCAACTCATCAAATTAGCATGGTTGGAGTGAATTTCTTATTCCTGCTGTAAGCCTGCCAGGTTAGCAGGCCGTCCCAATTCATCTTGTATTTCAGAACAATCGCTTCATTCTTGAGAACGTTTGTTTTAGAAGCTGAGAATACTCTTCCATCGGTAAAGTCAAATTCCAGCGGCGTATCCTCGACCTTTGAACTCCGATGGCCGGCTTGAGGATCGATGTGTGTGCGGTGTCTCCAGTAGGCAATTGGCGCTTCAAGAAATAGGTCAGCTCCCTCAGTCGTCATGATAGAGGAGAAATCCACGACGAGTCGAAGCAGCTTCGTATCATTCGATGCCCGCATCCCTGCCCATTCCCCCGTGTTCTTTTGAAAGGCATTGTAGTAGTGGCAGACTACCAAGAGTGTCTCAGGAGTTGGCCTCAAGTATCCTTCAACGCTCTTATGTATAGTTTTCTTGGCCGGATCTGGATCTGAGACCGTTGGATCGAAGGGATGTAGCTGGAGGGCATCAACTTGACCTTCCGATGACGTGAACTTCCACTCGTGATAGGGTGGCTTGTGAGAAGAGAACTGTGTGAACTGGTAATAGAGCGCGGCGTCGTAAATTGGAAATTCTTCACCGGAGCGACGAAGTTTCCTCTTAAATACCGGCTTTCCTCTGTGTTTTTCCTTGTCGATCAGGAAAATGAGGTTGATATATAAATTCTTGGCCACAACGGGAGTCTCTGGATTTACAGACGGGCCCATAATCGGATCTCTACGCGCTTTGTTTACCTTCCGGTCAAGATATTTTGCTGACCGTCAAGAAACTTGTACTTGCCAATAAGTACGTCAAAGTTATGGGGTTTGGTAGTGTTCTCAAATTCTTTACGAAATGCCTCGCCCAGTCGAAGTACTCCTTTGTTGACTATCTCGACATAGTCGCCCAGCACTTTAGCAGCACTCGCAGTTGTCGTTAGGCAATCTGGTTTACCTTGATAGGTGAACACGACGGCATGGGGAAATTTGGGGGTTATGGATTGTGTAACGTCCACCCGATCATAGCCGAGCTCCCTCAGATCCAGTCTTTTAAGTTCTGCCAATGTCACTTGAATGAGAATGCCGTTAACCCTCTTGCCCGATTGCTTTTCAATGTCCAGGAACACAGCATTGACGGGTTTGCTCGCATCAAGGCCAGCGATGACAGGGATTACTACTCTCCATGCACGAACATAGTCAGATAAAGTTGCCACAGCGATGCTCTCGGGGCCGATTGTTCTGCCAAGAGTTTGGCTCGCACTCTGGAGATTTATAAGGGAGCCGTATCCGAAAATATAGTACATTGGGATATGGTAGTGAGTGAACACGAAGGCTAGGCTGACTCGCGGAATGTGTCAAGTAGCTATGGAAAAAATGGGCATTGCCAGATGGGCATTAGAGCGAGGCCCTGAGGTTTGACTGCCAAAGCTGAATTGCCAACAATGGAGGCCAGACCAAAGGACGAGGGCCCCTGGATGTCTCCCAACCCTAGTCCACATGCCGCCTACGCCAACGATCACCTGCTCCACCCCGACAACCTGAATCTCGCCAGGTAGCTCAGAGCCCAGCCCAACCTCACTCTTCCTCAGGACACGGCATGGCCAAACGAATTGTCGGCTGGGCCGATGTTTGGGGGTCGCATCTTTGGTTGATTGATTCAAACAACCAAAGATTTGACCCCATACTTTTGACGATACTTCTTCTCAAAGTTAAGGATCCTGAACAACCTTAGGGGCGCCCCGCATTCGCGAAGGCGGGTGAAATCTTGACCGGCCCGTTACCCGGTGCTAAGGTCTCGCTCTCTGGACCTTCCCGCGCCGGAGTGGCGGAATTGGCAGACGCAAGGGACTTAAAATCCCTTGGACTCACAAGGTCCGTGCCGGTTCGATCCCGGCCTCCGGCACCAGTTCTCTCATCTCCATACTTTTAGTGATTTCCGGCCGCAGGTGACGTACAGTCCCTGCCCTGCCCTTGCTCGGCCACACTCGCACGGATGAAAGGTGTGCCGCGCAGAGACTCGTCGGACATTGGTATGAATGCGGCGCGCTCGTGCAAGACCGGACGACGGTCAGAGGAGAGTGTCAACTCGCAGGGACCGAGGTGGGAGGACAGGAGCAGCGACCGCGGCGCATCAGCGACCACGCATCAGCCGCTGCCGCTCCCCAGCGTAGCCCGTTGCCCGACGCTTTGTGCCCGTGCCGTTCACTTGCTTGAAGCGGAGCCGTAGTTGACCCTCGCTCGTGTTGAGGGAATCGAAGCGCCATCCTTTTGGCAGGGAGACCACCATTCGTCGCGTGTTGCGATCATCGCTGATGAGCTGCTTGACGGGGAACTCCCGCCGCCGGGAATGCTTGGGGGCCTTGTGGTTTCGCATGGGCGTGCCTCTCGTCGTGAAAAGACATGTCTGAGCGGTTACTACGAAGTGTAGCAGAACCCTGGCCATCTACAAATCTTCCATGCACCACCTTCCCTCCGCTGGCCTGGGCCATCTCCAGCCATGCCCGCTCACGTGGCGCCCCGGGAATGGACGAGAAAGGAATCCTGTGAGGAGATCGGGTCTGCGTAGAGGAGGTCAGGGAGGCGCTGGCAGGATCCCGGACGACGAGGTTTGAGCCGAGCAAGAAGGCGCTGCGCCCGAAATGGCCGTAGGGAAGCACTTCAGACCGGCTCTACTCCACGTGAAACAAGAGACTCTCAAGATACCGACGAAGGCCTGTTTTCGCTGAACCTTCCATGCGGATGAACTCCAGTCCGAAGGCCGCGCCAGTCGACCACCGTACGACTGCCAAGTCGACCAGGAGTGGAACCTGCTGGGAGGGCGGCTGGAGGACGGCGCTAAAATACTGTCCTGACCGAATGGGCGCGGCACTTTCGACCGCACAGCCGCCTCGCGAAATATTGATGACTTTCCCCTCACCCTTGCTGCCGTCTCCTTCGAAGGAGATGGGGAAGTCAACCGCCAGCCGTACGTGCCGACGTTGCTCCCGTAAGATTTCCGACACGACTCGCAACAGCTCATCGCGTTTAAAGGGTTTCTGCATCGTTCGGCAGGCACCGAACTTTTTGGCTACGGAGAGAAATGTGGGATCGCCCGATTCGCCGGTGATCGCCAAGATCTTCGCCGGTGGAGCCTCCCACGTCAGCTCCATGATGACTTCTTGCCCGCCGGCTTCGGGCATGACGAGATCCGTGATGACCATGTCCGTCGGGGTCGATTTGTAGCGCTCCAAGCCCTCCAGGCCGTTCCGCGCCTCGACCGTTGCGATTCCCGCACCTCGCAAGGCCTCGCGGAGGAAGCTGCGGACAACCTCCTCATCGTCAATAATGAGCACGGTGGCCTGCTTACCGGCTGGCACACTGCCAGCCATGGTTTGCTTGCTGGAGCGGGGCGCTCGCTTCAGCCGCGGCGTCTTCGGCGCCTTCGTGGAATTGCGAGAGGCCTGCTTCCGGCGTGACCGTGACCGTCGTGACTGTTCGCGTCTAGCCATAGTTTTCCAGCGGGATGACCGTATTTGTTTGGAACGTGAATTCTGGCGCGGACAATGCGAGGGCTTGGACTGTGCAGTGCCGCGGAAAAGCTTCGTGCCTCCTAAAGTAAAATGGTGCAGAATCTGGGGTCATACTGTCTCGAGCCGCGACAGCGTCATGCTGTCTTCACGAGTCGCTCGATGATCTCCTTCAGCGGCCCCAGGTTGGATCCCTTCAACACGAAGTCCGACACGCCGAGGGTGCGCGCCTGTCTTTCGAGATCCTCGGTGTTGTCGCCGGTCAGGATGACGATGGGAGTGTCTGCGTGAAATTCCCTGATGCGCTTCAACACGTCCAGGCCACTGATATCCGGCAATCCTAAATCCAGGATCATGACATGGGGCCTCTCTTTCCTGAAGGTGGTGATGGCCTGCTCGCCCTTTCTCGCCGTGATCGGCGAGTGCCCCATGCGCCTGATCAGCATGCCGATCGTGTCGATGATCACAGGCTCGTCGTCTACGACCATGATCCTTGCCATGCAGAACCTCTTTCTTGTGAGAGTGTCATTTGCCGGGCTTCCCCAGGACCTCGCGCACTTTTGCAGCCAGCGCACGCGCCTTGAAGGGTTTTTGAAGAAATGCGATGTCGGGATCCAGGATGCCGTGTTGAACGATGGCTTTGTCGGTATACCCGGACATGTACAGCACTTTTGTGTCAGGGCGCTTCGCGAGGAGCTGTTCCGCCAACTCACGCCCGTTCATCCCCGGCATCACCGTATCGGTGAGCAGGAGATGGATGCGACGACGATGATTCTTGCTGACCTTGAGCGCCTCCATTCCGTCCTTGGCTTGCAGGACCGTATACCCACGCGCCTTGAGAACGGCAGCCGTCAGATCGCGAACGACCGCTTCATCCTCGACGAGCAAGATCGTTTCAGACCCGTTCAACTTATGGTCGGGGATCTCGTCTTCTGCAACCTCCTGAGCTTCGTCGTTGACCCGTGGGAAATAAGCCTTGAACGAGGTGCCATGCCCCGGCTCACTGTAGACCGAGATGTGTCCACCGCTCTGCTTCATGACCCCATAACAGGTGGCGAGGCCCAATCCCGTGCCCTTGCCCTGGGGCTTGGTCGTAAAAAAAGGCTCGAAGATTCTCGCCTTGGTCTCCGCATTCATGCCGGAACCGGTGTCCGTCACGGCGAGCATGACGTAACGCCCCTCGGGGATCGCCTTGTCAAAGGAATCGTTGAACAGGCCGTCGAGGTCGATGTTGTGCGTCTCGATCGTCAGCGTCCCTCCGTCCTGCATGGCGTCACGTGCATTCACGGCCAGGTTCATGATGACTTGCTCGACTTGACCGGGATCGACCTTGACCAATCCCAACCCGGGATCCAAGTGGGTGGCCAAATTGATATCTTCGCCGATCAGTCGCTGGAGAAGCTTCTCCATTTCCGAGACTCGTATGTTGAGGTTCAGCACTTTCGGGGCGAGCACCTGCTTCCGGCTGAACGCCAGGAGTTGTCGGGTGAGCGCCGCGGCGCGCTCGCCGGCATACTGAATCTGCTGGAGCGCATGGTAGGAGGGGTCTGTTTCGTCCACGTCGGAGAGCAACATATCGCTGAACCCGTTGATGCCGGTGAGGAGGTTGTTGAAGTCGTGTGCGATTCCCCCGGCCAACTGGCCGATCGCCTCCATCTTTTGCGACTGCCGGAGCCTGTCTTCGAGACGCTTCCGCTCGATGGCATATCGGATGGAGCGCCCGAGCAGGGTTGGGCCGCCCTCGCCCTTGACCAGATAATCCTGGGCCCCTAGGCGAACCGCTTCAGTGGCCACCGCTTCATCATTCAAGCCGGTCAACACGATGATCGGTACCTGTGGTGCGGCTGTTTGCACCTTGCCGAATGTCTCCAATCCCGAGCTGTCGGGTAAGGAGAGGTCCAGGAGGATGAGATCAAGGTCGCCTGCGGTCGCACGGTCAATCCCGGCTGCGAGACGGTGAACGCACTCGAGCTCGAGCTCGTCTTCCATGGTCTCGGCCAAATGCTCCCGAATCAGACGCACGTCGCCCGGATTGTCCTCAAGGAGCAAAATACAGGTTTTTGTCTTCGTCGTGGTTCGCGTCACGGGCGTTGTACCGGACGGTGATAACCCACCACCGGGTCGGGAACCCTCCCTCCACGGGGGACCTTGGCGTGGGAGCCGCTCATGCTTGAGACCCTTCTCGGTCGGGGATTGAGAACGCGAACGTGGAGCCCTCGCCAGGTCTCGACTCGACCCAGATCCTTCCGCCATGCCGCTCTACGATTTTCTTGCAAATGGCCAGTCCAAGGCCGGTTCCCGGATACTCGGCTTTCGCATGGAGACGCTGAAACAAGAGAAAGATGCGGTCCGTGTCCCCCGGCTCCATGCCGATCCCGTTGTCCTTCACCAAGAACACCCACTCATGGCCGTTCCGCTCGGCCCGGACATGGACTTCCGGCCTGGGCGCGGTGCAGTATTTGAGCGCGTTGCCCAGGAGGTTCTGGAATACCTGCTCCAACTGCGCCCCGTCGGCTGTGACCGTGGGCAGGGGATCGTGGGTGATCTGCGCGGCACGCTCGCTGATCGACATCTGCAGGTTCCCGATCGCCCGGTTGAGCAGGGATTCGCCGTCGGTCGGCTTGAACGGCTTGCCGCGCGTCCCGACCCTCGAGTAGGCGAGCAAGTCATTGATCAGTCCCTGCATCCGGTTGGCTCCATCCACGGCGTAGGCGATGAACTCGTCGGCATCCTTGTCCAGCTTGCCCTTGTACCGTTTTGCGAGCAGCTGCGTGTAGCTCGCGACCATGCGGAGGGGCTCCTGCAGGTCGTGCGAAGCCACATAGGCGAACTGCTCGAGCTCCCTGTTCGATCGGGCCAGCTCCTCCACATGACGTGCCAAGGCCGCCTCCGTGGCCTTTCGCTGCGCAATCTCGGCTTGCAGCTCCTCCTGCGCCCGACGCTGCACCTCCTCTGCCTGCTTGCGCTCGGTGATGTCGGAAAAATAAACGAGTATGAGCGGCGGTTCTTCTCCCTTGCGAGTCATGCGGGCATGGAGCAGCAATATACGCCGTCCCTTGCGTATGAGATCCTTGGTCATTTCAAAGTCCTGGATGCTCAGTCGCTTGGGGATCATTTCCTGTAACAATGCGAGAAGGTGAGGGGTGTCGCACTGCACGAGACCCAAGTCCGGAAAGAGGCGGTTTTCCGTCTGCTCCTCGGACATCTCGAAGGTGTGATAGAAAGCTCTATTTGCCGACACCACACGAAGGTCTGTGTCCAGGATGAGCATCGGAGCGTGTACATTTTTCAGAATATTGTTGGCCGAGAAGCGGACGTCTCCTGGCACGCTTGGGGTGTGCATGCCTTTAGCGGTTTGTGCCCCTAAGCGCTGATTGCCCTGTGACACGCTTTTGGTCCTGCGCTCTAAAGATTTGTCCCCGTCATTGTGCAGCCGTTGGCGGGCTTTCCTCGGTGATCTACGCGCCATGACCTTCCTCTTCTAGGATCGAGTTCTTCCTATTGAAGCGAGCGTTGGGTGATTCCTTCGACCTGACGGCCTGCCTCATGTCCTGAGAAGACTTGTCGGTGACCATCCGGCAGGCGAAGACTGCCCCCTTCAGTCCGATGCCACTCGAGGCAGTTTGACGACCGTGAGCCAGAAGTTTTCGATGGACTTGACGATCTCGATGAATTGCTCCCAGTTGACGGGCTTGGAGATATAGCAGTTGCCGTTGAGGTCATAGATCCTTTGGATATCGTCGTCGGCCTGCGAGGTCGTCAAGATGACGACCGGGATTCGTCTCAACTCTCGATCGCCCTTGATTTCGGCGAGGACCTCACGGCCATCCTTCCTGGGCAGGTTGAGGTCGAGCAGGATGATGTCGGGACGGGGGGCCTCGGCATATGGTCCCTTCTGGCGCAAAAATTTGATGGCTTCCACACCGTCCTGCACCACACTGACCCGGTTGTACAGCTTATTGTCCCGGAGGGCCTCCTCTGCAAGCCTGACGTCCCCCGGGTTGTCCTCGACGAGCAAAATTTCGACAAGGGTCGTCACTTGATTGGCGACAGGCATGGGTCCTCCTTCTCCAGTAGAGTATTCAACAACGGGCTCTATGGTGTTGCAATGTTTTTCAGAAAACTCGAACCGATGAGAACGTGCCTTTGGTCGTCCTGTTGTGTCGGCGCAACCGAATCGAGTCGACTCCCCACGCGAGAAGACTGCTGACGGCCACGAGGGGGTTCCTGCGGAGAACCGTGGAAAGTCACGGCGCTCCGAACAGCTTTCAGAGTCAATATATTGACAAGCTGCGGAGAGTCCGGGGCGAGTCGGCCCTCAAGGCTCGTCATGCTTATCGGTCTGATTGAGCCAGACTTAAATGAGTGGGTGAAGGGGCCGGCACGCACTGGCCAAAAAGGGGGTGGAAGAGCACGGCATCTGGTCTCAGCTCAGTCGTTGCGCGGCCAACGTCAGTTGCATGAGCCGCGTAGATGAAGGTTCGACGAAGACCCGGCTCCAGTTGCTTTGTCAGGTGCCCGGTAGTCGTGGGGGCGTGGACAGATTACGGTGGAGCCGTGCCCTTCGCCCGCACATGCACAAGGTTGAGCGACTGTGGCCTCCGCGAGGAGATCTGTTGCGGCGAGGTCGTCTACGCCTGCATGCCCAGCCGGTCGGTGAGCCAATTATAGAGCCAGGCGAAGATGGCGCCGCCGATGGCCCCGTCGGCCAGCCCCCAGGCCAGGCCGATCACGCTCCCGGCCGGCGAGATCGAATACCCGCGATACAGCCTGCCGATCAGCGTGGCCTCGCCGGTGGCGCCATCGAGCATGATGACCCACCAGGTGAGGAAGAAGAGCCCCAGTCCCCAGACCAGACCGCCGGCCAACGCCAGCGCCTTCACGTTGAGCTTCATGCGCATTCTCCTTTGTGACAAGACTTAAGACCAGTATGCTGCTGGTCCGGCGCTTGAACAATCGGGGTCGGTGAACTCTGTGCGCGGAAGGTGTGCGGGGGATGAGATCAGGGGAGCGAGTGGAGGCTGGTCGGGGTGTTTCCGTCTTCGTCGAGGAACAGGAGGTGGGGAGAGCCATCCTCCAACACCTGCAGGACGGCGCGAAGGCGTCCATCATCGTCGTAGAGGGCGAGACCTGGGGAGCCCTTATCATTCAGACGCAAGGTGGCCCGAACGTTCCCGTCCTTGTCGACGATCCGAAACTCTTCGGCTTCGATCACATCCGGTAGCTTGGGCGGCGACGGCTTGCGCGAGCGCCTGGTTTGTGTTGCGCGGGTCTTTTTTGAGCGTTTCCGCTTCTTCACCCGCTTGGTCGGCTTTGACGCGCTCTGTCCATCGGCCTGCTGGACGGTGGTAGCCGACTGCGTGGCCGGCGCCTGGAGGGCGCTGCACCCTTGGAGCGCAAGCCCCACCGCGAGCGTGACGGAGAGGACGGTTCGAAGCTGAAAGAGGTGGGGCATGGAGGTGACTCAGCCGTTTGTGCTGCAGGATAGCTGGTACCGTCGAGGAGTCAAGGAAGATCGCAACTGCTGCAGGCGCGTCGCGCCGGCACTCTGCGGGAAATGCTTAGCCGGACTCTTGGACGAAGCGTCGGTCATCGGCTGACCCCGGCTACGGGAGCACCGTGATGTAGTCCACACCCTGTTTGCGGGCATGTCGCAACGCCTTCCGCTTTGCCTCCGAATAGCTCGCCTGGCTCACCCAATACGCACCGGTCCGGTCGCCCATTGTGAAACCCCAGGAGCGAACGCCTCGCGGCTCGTGACCATGCACGACCTTGTACAGGCGCGTGTTCACGTGAACGGGCTTTCCGGGAATAACGCCTCCCCATCTGACACCGCCGGATCCACGGGCGGATCTGAGGACGAATCGGCAGGCTCTCCTAACACGCCAGCTCACGTCGAGGGTGTGAGCTACTTCACATGGCTCAGGGAAGGGATTGCCGGAGAGGACCAATACGAAAGTACTGTGTGTAATCACCGCGCCCGGCCGCATTTTGTTGGCGAGGTGCGCCGAACGGCTTGCTGGAGCGCTTCGAACGGGATGCCCATCGATACCTCTTGGGTAGGCCTCCTGAATTGCTGCTCTTCGAGACTTTACTTTTTCGGTTCGATCGGCTCTGTCGTGTTCCGTCATTATTTTGGATGTGTCTTATACGAACGAGTGCGGGAGTGTCCTACCTTCGGGTAAGACAAGAGAGCTCGAGATCCCGAATCGCCAGCGAAGAGTCTGCGGGAAGATCCCCAGGTTGAGGGGGATAAGCGTATCGCTACAGTACTTCTTGTGCGACATCGGTTGTTCTCGAAGCTCTGGCACGCATCGTGCTCGATCATCTCCACAGCGGCGAAGCGCATGTTTCCCGGTGTGATCTATGCCACGACCACAAAAACAGCCGCGAGGACGACGAAAGGCGAGAGGGACCCAAGGACCCGCCTCGCTCCGCCAGAAGGCCGCCGCCTTCGATCGCGAGCGTGTGCGTCGTCAGCAGCTTGAAAAGTCCTTACGTGAGATGAAGCAGCAGTTCGGCAAGAGCGAATTGGTACAGAAGCGGAAAACGAAGGAGATTCTCGACGGGCAGTTGCAGGCCCTTTACGCCGTCGGGCTCGGGCTCGAAGTCACACGGACGCTGATCGAGGTCAGCCCCAGGCAGGCCTCGCACGAGCTCGTGCAGGCCACAGCCACACTCAACGACCTCATCCAGCGCCTGCGCTCGCAGATCACCGGCCTCGACCTCTCCGTGCAATCCTGACCGCCCTCGAATCGGGAGACTTCGGCAATGCGGCCAACTGTCGTCGTCACTCTGGCCTGATGCCGGTCAACGCGGGACTGTGAAGGACGACGTCAAACGACTCTGCCGTGTCGAGTGGAATGAAGGGGTCGAGGTCGGCCTCGTTCTCGCGAAGACGTTCTTCCCTCGCCACGGGGTCGAACCGATCCTCCCACAGCAACTTGTTTGTGGGATCCTCGTACGTTCGAACCACGAGGGAAAAGTCGCGCGGGCCGGGCTGGTCCTGGCCGGCCGATCCCGGCGCGGCTCCATCCCTCAGGTCCTCTTCAGAGGGAAGAAACTCGTCTTGCCAGAGCACTTCCCCGGACTCTTTGTCGGTGGCCCGTACCGTGAACAAGGAGTGTGATTGGGGCGGGTCGAATGCCTGCATCAGCCAGGCGCCTGACGGCCCGGTCTGCCGGCTCTTCGTTTGGTGGCGCGGGTTCGCCGCCGGGTTCAGCTCGTCGATCCAGAGCAGCTCGCCGGTCCGCGCGTCGTAGGCCCGGACGAGCAAGCTCAAGGTTCCCGCAGTTGTCAGTCCGCTGCCAATGGCGTAGACACGTCCCCCACCGGCCGCGACGGCTTCCGCCGTGTCCGGATCGACCGAGAGGTCGAACTCATCCTCGGAAATCAAATCACCGGTCTTGGCTTCATACGACCGTAAGACAAACGAGGATATGTCGGCGGTCTTCACGCCGAGACCGGCGGTCACCACACGGTCGTCCCCGAGGTCCTCAAGAGCGGCCACGAGGTCATGGGCCAGATGAAGGCGCTCGCTGGAGTGGGGCAGGCCGTCCACGCTCATGAACAGAAGCGGGGTCGTGTGTCCCGTCGAGCCAGCCAGGGCAACGACAGCCAGGACGACCAAAGCGCTCAAGTCTGCCAGCCCGGGCCGGGCCAGCCGTGTGATCCATGAGGGTCGCATGAATGTCTCCTTCACAGCAGGAAGAGGAAAACATCTTCGTGAGCACCGTCGATCTGTCGGGGAAAACGCGAGTCCCCCTTTCGCAGGGATGCTCAGAGCTAAGTTGGCGCCATTTCATCGCTTTGAGCGCCTCCCTGTAAATGCCCCATAGGTAGGGACTCCCCCCCGGTATCCGCACTCCAGGCGGCCGAGCCGGACGAAACTGCCTTCGGCCGGTCGAGGGGCTCCGGTTTCGCAGGTCTGCTGACGACAGAGTGCTCTAGCCGCGGGGGTGGTGCTGCGTGACCGAGGCGCTTCAGGAAGGAAGAGGGAAGACCGATGACGTAATCAGCGCGTGAGAAATTTTTATGGGGTCAATCGCGCCATGGTGCCTGACGATTGTGTAAAACAGACACAGTTCCAGTGAGTTAGAGGGAATAGGCACGCACCGGGGCCATAAAGACGTTGGATCGATTGGCCCGATTCATTTGATTTTTTCGACTTTAATGCTACAAAAGTAGGGATAGGGTGAATCAGGGGACCTTTCCGACAGAACCCCCGGGGGGCCCGCCTAGGCCGCAACTGTCACCAGGTAAGGAGACCGACAGACCATGTTCGGACAATTGGTCATACCGGATATCATGCCGTACCTGCTCGGCGTGCTCGGGCTTCTTTTGGTGTGGCAGTTCTACAAACTACAGGTAATGGCCGGCCGCATTCAGGCGGTGGACTTCTGGGATCGGTCGGGAACCCGCATGTTTATCCATTCGACGGTCCAGGATGAGCATGCCTGTGCGCCCTGCCAAGAGGCAAGCGGAAGTGCGTTCCTGCCGTCTCTCTCGACGAAAAAGAACTTCACGACGCTGGAGCAGCCCTGCGCGAATTCTGCGGGCTGTCGCTGCATGGTCATCGGCATCTATGGCGCTTGGCGGGAAGCGCAGCGCCTCGTCGATTACCTGCGGAAACGGTCGAAGCGGGCGCCGCTGAAGTTGACCGACAGGGTCGTCAAGGAGCTGCTGGAGGGTGACTGGGAAAAGACCATCAGCGCCGGGGCCGATCGGATCGCCATTCACATGCTCGAAGCGATGCGGATGGAGGGGAGCGATCCGGAGGCAGCCTTGTTCCGGTACCGGTTTGTGGTCAGCCAGGCGAGCTCCGCGAGGGACCTCTACCTCGTCGTGCCGGCCTACCTTCGCTTGGTGGATCTGCTCGCGAAGCTCGAGCGGAATGAGGAGGCTCTCGAGATTATCCAGGGTTTCGAGAGACGGTACGAAGGCAAGAAGCCACTCCCGCCCTTCCCCACGGAAGCGCAGAAGGGCACGATGTCCGTTCACAAGTCCCGCCTGGTCATGATGATGCGTCAGGTCGGCGCGATGGCCGCCACGACCTGATCACGATGCATTCCGTCTGACAGGAATAGGAAGGTTTAGAGGGATTTGAGGAGCTGCTTGAGCTTCTGCTGATCCCCGGGCGAGACCTGCAGAAAATCCAACCCAAAGCGCTCAGGAATCGCGTAGCGGACCACCGCCACATCAATCTTGACCAGATCCTGCCCCCCGGGCAGGTGAATCAGAATCTCAAAAAATGCCCCGACCGTCACCTTCTGCGGGCTGAGGATGCCGCATCCGGCGGGGGATATGTTACACAGCGTTCCCTTTCCCACCACGTGCTCGCCCGCAAAGCTGACAGTCAGATCAACCGATTTTCGCTTGTGTTTCCGATACTCCACTGAGTCCTCCTCACTGCCCTTCCCGCGCTATAGTACCGCTGCCGCGTTCGCTTCACAATTTATTTTGGAATCGGCTCACCCCGACCATTCGGGTCACGGGGGGAGCTTGACCCCGACATGCTCTGCCGCTACTGTTGGCCATGCCGCGCCTCATGTGTCTGCTCGGTGCGCTGTTCGGTCTGCTGAGCGTCGCGCTCGGCGCCTTTGGTGCACACGGGCTAAAATCCGTTCTCGCCGACGACATGCTGGCCACGTTCGAGACCGGCGCGCGCTACCAGATGTATCACGCCCTCGCATTGATCACGGTCGGATGGATCGGACGGACGGCCCGCGGTGTTTGGCTCTCCTGGGCCGGCTGGTCTTTCGTCGCCGGAATCGTCCTTTTTTCGGGCAGCCTCTACCTGCTTGCGCTGACGGGAACTCGGTGGCTGGGCGCGGTCACGCCGTTGGGGGGAGTGGCCTTCCTCGTGGGTTGGGCGGCGCTTGCCATCGGTCTTTGCAAGGAGCAACGATGAGCGCGGAGCCAGTAGCGAGGAAGGATGGACAACGTATCACTCAGCGCGCTCGCACCGACAGCTCATCATTTCTCGTTACTCACTCCGGGCTGCACCTTTTCACCTTTCGTCCCGTGATCGCCCCATAGGGGCCGCGCGAGTTGACGAAGGTCCCTTCGAGCCGCTTATCCTTTCCCGAAAGGAGGAGGCTGTCCTCCTGATACCCGCCGGGGAATTCCCACCGTAGATAGACGCTGTCGCCCAACACCACGATAGATTTGGGAAGCGCCGGACCGGTTACCGTGAGGTCCGGCGGCGGGAACGTCACCACCATCTTGTGATCCTGGTGGTTCTGGTGGTTGTGCACGGTCCACGCCCACGTGCCGCAGAGGCGTGCCCGGCCACGGGCCGTGCTCCAGTCCTCACGCCACGATCGCAATTGGCGCCACAACTCGTCCGCATGCCGCTGGGCTTCGGCCTCCGCCAACAGCGCGGAGGCTGCCACCTGGGCGAGAAAGACAGGCCTGAGGCGGGTCTGGAAATACCACCTCATGGCCGCCTCCGAGACGTCGCCCCGACCGTCGCCTTTCCAGTGTTCAAGCATCCGCTGCCGGATGCCCGCCGCTCCCTCTTGCTCCGCCAGCAACACCCAGGACTGCGGTCCCGACGCAAAGTCCGGATAGGTGTCGTCGAGGTAGGTCGCCAGCTCGCGGGAGCTTGTACTCTGCTGGACGGTGGCAGCCAGCGGGTCCTGCACGGCCACGATCACCGCCGCGATCCTCAGCGCCCGCCCAAGATTCCGCGCCTCTTCGCCACTGAACAGCCAGGGTTCGCGCTGGCCCTCGCGTTGCACGAGGGCGGCGAGCTCGGAGGTCTGCCCGCCGTCGGCTGCCTCCCGGAGCGCGCGAGCCACGTCCCAGCGTGCCAGCTCCTTGACCAGATTGAGGGCGGGGACCTTCAAAGCAGGGGGAGGAACGGATTCCGGTCGACGGCGCCGTGTCTCCGTTGGATCGAGGAGGGGAGTCGTATCCTCGATGCCGAGCGCAGGTGCGAGGTCCGTACGATAGAGCGCAAGGGCGTCGTCCTCGGAGGCGATCCGGGCGAGGCGATCCCCGTGGTGCGTCGCCGCCGCTAAACCGTGGGCCCGGCGGGCCTCCGAATCTGATGCCTGGGCTGCATGGGGACCCAGGGCCGGCGCGCCGGAGTCGATCGGCGCGAGTACGAGAACGGCGACGACGAGAGAGGGCAGAACGAGGCTCGTAGACATATGAGCACATTGTGCTCGATGAGAAAGCAGGAACTCAATGGGGGACGTGGAGCCGCCACCACACGCCGTAAGTCGCGGGCGGGGCCTGCGGGCTTGCTCGGTCAGGTGCGTTTCAGGCAACCGGCGAGGAATTCAGCCGTCGCCGTCCAGGCGGCGCGAGCGGCTTCGGGGTGGTGGGTCTCCTTGCGCACCTCGTTGGCGAAGGCATGGTGGGCGCCTTCGTAAGTCTCAATTTCGATGCGCTTGTCGTATACCTTCGCGGCCTCACGAAGACGCTCCACGTCCTGTGGCGGCACCCACTCGTAGGCGCCGGCCTGATGGTAGAGCAGGGGGCAGTACAGGTCGCGCAGGCCTTCGGCGGAAGCTGGCACGCGACCATAGAACGACACGGCCGCGCTCAAGCGTCGACGGATGCAGGCGAACTGGATCGCCAGGGATCCGCCCATTCCGAACCCGACCACCGCGTGCTCGTTGCGCTTGAGCTGGTCAAGCGTGTTGAGGTATTCGCAACACGAATTGATGTCTCCCAGCACGCCCTTCTCGGGAAGCCGGTCCATCAGCGTGTTGGCGAGTTCGGCGCTGGCGGTGACCATCCCGCCGAGTCGGCCGTAGAGATTGGGAAGCAGCACCGCATAACCTTCGCAAGCCATACGGCGCGCGGTCTCTTTGATTTGCTCGTTGAGCCCCCACCACTCGTGCAGGAGAATCACGGCGGCAAATTTCTCGCTGACCTGAGGCCAAAACATGATGCCCTCGACGTGCACGTCCTTCGAGATGCGGGTCAAGGCGTAGGGATCAACCGCGGCATCGCTCCTCATCGGAATCGGCACGCCGCTGGGGAAGCGAACGGTTCCGGTGCCGATCTGGTCGAGGCTGTAGGGCGAGGTATGTTCGGCCATGGACATGGATTCGCCTCTTCTCGGTGGTTCCAATATGGTACCGCGTCTGTGAGCGGTTCCGCACTATAACGACCGGCTCGTCGCACTGTCAACCGAATGACCAGGGTGGATGAACCCGTGGATGCCTGGCAGGATGCCGGGTGAACATCGCGAAAATGATTCGGGCCGGTCGGAATTGTTTACCATTGGAAAGTGATCCGGGCTACAATGCGATCCGCATTCCCCCCTCCCCTGAAATGATGACCTCGCGAGGAATCGGTCTCATCGGCCTCGGCCGGCACGGGTTGCGTTATGCTCACCATTTGCTGCACGACGTGCCACAGGCTCGGCTCGCCGCGATCTGCCGGCGTCGGCGCGGCGAGGGGGAGCGGTTCGCCGCCGAACATGGGGTACGGTTCTACGAAGACTTTCGAGAGCTGATCGCCGATCCCGCCGTTGCGGCCATCGTGGTGGCAACCCCGCCGTCCGCCTACGAGGACATCTGTCTCGAATCCATCCGACAGCGAAAGCCGATGCTTGTGGAGAAGCCGCTCGCGCCGGCGAGCGCGAGCGCCCGGGCGGTCGTCGGCGCGGCCGAGGCGGCCGCCGTGCCGCTGATGACGGCGCAGACTCTGCGGTTTGAGCCCACTGTCCGGCTGCTCAAGGAGCAGCTTGCTCAAGTCGGAGAGCTGGCCTACCTCGTGCTGACGAGTCGCGTGGAGCCGCGATCGCTTCCGGCACGAGACCCGGCTGATTTCGGGGGGCGCGGGGCGCTCTTGGAGATCGGTATCCACTTGCTGGATCTCGTCAGGTTCCTCCTGGAGGACGAGGTGGCCCAAGTGCGCTGCGAGCTCGACTCCCGAGAGCAGGACGCTCCGGAGGCGAGGGCCTGGGCATCACTCCGGACGGCGGGCGGCATCCCCTGTCTGGTCGAGGTGTCGCGCCTCGCCAGCGGACGGGTTGGTCGCGTGGAATGCCTCGGACGGGACGGGCAGCTCGCCGCCGATTGGATTCACCATCGGCTGCGTCGCCTTGGGGCCGGGACGAGCGAGGAGGAGCAGGTGGTCGAGGCACGGGCCACACTCGTCGAAACGGTGACGCAGTTCCTCGAGGCGCTGGATCAGGGCGGGCCAATGCCCGTCACCGGCCTCGACGGACTCCGGGCGGTGGAAATCGCGGACGCCTGTTACGAATCAGCCGAAACCGGCAAGATCATCAGCCTGGAGCACGAACGCCCAGGAGAACCGTGACTTGCGCATAGGTTGCCATCAATTTACCCCGCGCGACTTTCTGCGCACGCCTGACCCCTCACGCTTGCCGTGAGCGAGGACCTCACCAAGGCCCGAGTCGATGGGCCTGACCCCTCAAGCTTCTGCCACGATGTGCGTGTCCGTCTCTTCCACGCCTTCGATGGTGTGGACCTTGCTGATGACAAGGTCGGACAATGTCTTCTCGTCGGCCACGTTGACAAAACTGAAGATGTCGGGCTGGCCGAAACAGGGATGCGCTTGCTCGACCCCGTCGATTTTCTTCAGGGTCTTCAGGACCTCCTTGGTCTTGCCCGCCTTGACCTTGATGAGGACGTAAGCCTTTGTCGCCATGATCACCCTCCTGAGCGATGTGCATTGCTGGCGGTCGGCCGAAGGCGACCGCGGGTCAGCGCTTCACCCGCCTCCGCTACAGCTTCCGCCTCCGCTAAAGCTACGGCGGACAGGTCGGCGGACAGGCCCCGCCTTTGTGAAGGCTTCCCCATATTCTTCCCCTCGACCTTGCTCGGCCTGCGGCGAGCTCGGCCGAGCCGGGCCCCGAGGCTGTCGAAGGGCATCCACTGAGTACGCTGGAGCCGTGCGGCTTCACAAGCTCCCCCCCGGCATCTCCCCGCGCCATCGCGCGTACACGGCGTGGACATCCCGCCCCTCGGACGCCAGGACGGCACGGGCTTCAGAGAAGACGGTCGCGAGAATCGCAAACTCCGGTTCGCCGACGTTGTAGTCGCGCAAGGCCTCGACGAGCGCAGGCCGGGACCAGACCGGCGTGCGCGCGGCATAGTCCACGACGGCCTCCAGTGATCGGGAGGTCCATCCGTGCGCTTGAAACGTGCGCACGGCGGATTCGGTTTGACCCCCGAGTTTCTGCGCCAACGCGTCGTGCAGAAGTCCGGTGACCGCGGGGTTGGGGCTCCTCATGAACGCCGATTGGAACTGGATCAGGGCGCGAATCAGTCGTTGGGCGTCGGGACTGGACTCCGGCGGGAGGACCCCGGCGTCATTGAACGTGGCGAGCAGTGCCATCACCGTTCCCACGTGCTGGGGCGACGCGCGGCCTGGTGGGGAGGCGGCTGTACGGATAGGACCCGGGACGAAGCGTTCGTTGACGTTGCTGAAGGAACCGCCTGGTGTCGGACCCCCGGCGATCACATAGAGTCGATCGTCGATGACCGCCGCGCCCAGCCCGTGCCGTGCCGTGGGGAGGGGCGGCGCGGTTTGCCAGCGGTCCGCGGAGACCGAATAGGCTTCGTTGGTGTTGAACGTCCCCTCCGGCGCCTCGCCGCCCACGACGTAGATGGTGTCCCCGATCACGCCCGCTGCGATTCCACTTCGCGCCGTGGGAAGCGAGGCCGCGGGCTGCCATGCATCCCCGTGCGGGTCGTAGACCTCCACGACTGCCAGGTTGTTGGCATAGCTGCCATTGACCCGACCACCGATGGCGTAGAGGTGGTCCCCCGCCGCCGCCAGGGCCAGGTGATCGCGTGGCGTCGGCAGCGGCGCCTTGCGGCTCCAGGTGTCGGTCAAAGGATCATAGACCTCGACGGCGTCGCTATTGCCTTGCCCGCCAATGCCGCCGACCGCGTAGAGTTTTCCGCCGATCGTCGCCACACCCAGGGCGCCGCGCACCGTCGGCATCGGGGGGAGATCCTCCCACGTGTTTGCGGCCGGATCGTAGCGGTAGGCGGAATTGACGGGGTTCCAGAGGGAAAGAAATCCGGTGGTGAATCCGCCGATGACGTACAGCCGATCGCCGATGACCGCGGTGGCGGTATGGTGCAGTCGTACCGGCAGCGGAGCCGCGGCCGTCCAGGCATCCGACTGGGGGTCGTAGACTTCCAGGGCGTTGCTGACAGCCAGCTTGGCAATGTTGCTCAGCGACGGCTCGTTGAATCCGCCGACGACGTAAATCTTGCCGTTGAGGACCGCGGCGGCGACCTCCGTCCGCTTGCTCGGCGCCGGTGCCATGGTGGTCCAACCTCCCGACTCGGCCGACACCTCCGGCGCGGAGACAAAGACGAACATCACGATGAGCGAGGCAAGCGTCACGAAGCCGGGATGAGCGTGTGGCCAAGGTCGCATGAGAGAGCAGAAGGGAGTGCCCAGGGAATCGGGCGTGAGATCGTATTATACACGATAGAGCGGCTTCATTGAAAAAGCTTCTGGAGCCTATCTATAATCCGGCCGCTTCGGGGCCGAAAACGCGAGGAGCGCAAGTGAGAAGTCAAAAGTGAAATGTGAAGGAATAGTAGGACAGGGGTTTCCTCTTCGCTTGTCACTTTTCACCTCTCACTTTTCACTGTCTCTCTAACCGTCATGCTTGCCAAAGTTCTTAGCACCGCGCTGCTCGGGCTTGATGCGCACCTCATCGAGGTCGAGGTCGACATCGGCGGCGGCCTGCCTCAATTTTCCGTGGTGGGGTTGCCGGATGCGATCGTGCGGGAGAGCCGGGACAGGGTGCGGGCCGCGCTCAAGAACACCGGGTACACCTTCCCGGTCAGGAAAGTCACCGTGAATCTCGCGCCGGCGGGGCTTAAGAAGGAGGGTGCCGGACTCGATCTGGCCATTGCGCTGGGAATCCTGGCCGCCGAGGAGATCGTGCCGGCACAGGCGCTTGCGGATCATGTCGTGGCGGGTGAGCTGTCACTCGATGGTCACATCAAACGTGTGTCCGGTGCGCTCTCCATGGGCATGGCCTGTCGGAAGCGGTACCGCCTGATCCTTCCCGCCGGCAGCGCCGAGGAAGCGGCGATCGCCGACGGCTCGGAAGCCTATGCCGTCCGGACGCTGCCCGAGGCAGTGGAGTTTTTGTGCGGCACGCTGCCGATCGCCCCGGCCGTGCCGGCCCCGATCAGCGCATCAGCGAGAACCGAGCGCACGGAGGAAGATGACTTCTCCGATGTGAAAGGACAGGAGCACGCCAAGCGTGCGCTCGAAGTGGCCGCGGCCGGGGGGCACAACGTCCTGCTGGTGGGACCCCCCGGATCCGGCAAGACCATGCTGGCGCGACGGCTGCCCGGAATCCTGCCGGTCCTGGAGCGGGAAGAAGCCCTGGAGACGACACGGGTGCACAGCGTGGCCGGACTGCTTCGGGAGGGGCCGGCGCTCCTGCGAGCCAGGCCCTTTCGCGCGCCGCACCATAGTATCTCCGATGCTGGTCTGGTCGGAGGAGGGGTGATCCCCCGGCCCGGGGAAGTCTCCCTTGCGCACAACGGCGTCCTGTTTCTGGATGAAATCCTGGAATTCAGGCGTGCGGTCCTCGAAGGCCTTCGCCAGCCGCTGGAAGACGGCACGGTGGCGCTCACCCGCGTGAGCGGGTCCACGCAATATCCCGCTCGCGTCATGCTGGTCGCCGCGATGAATCCCTGTCCCTGCGGCTTCCACGGGGATCGCCGGCAAGAGTGCCAGTGCTCCCCCAGCCAGATTCATCGGTATCGGGGCCGGCTCTCCGGGCCCCTGCTGGACCGCCTCGACATCCATGTGGACGTCCCTCCCGTCTCCATGCGTGAGCTGGATGGGGTGGGGAGGCAGGAGTCCTCGAGTGACATACGGGGGAGGGTCATCCGGGCGCGGCGGCGTCAGGCGACGCGGTATAAAAAAGACGGAATTTACTGCAATGCCCAGTTGAAGCCGCGACACCTCAAGAAGTACTGTGTGGTCGGGCCGGCCGGCCGCGAGTTGCTCGAGCAGGCCATGTCCCGCCTGGGGCTGTCGGCGCGGGCGCATGGACGCATTCTTCGAGTGGCCCGTACGATCGCAGATCTGGGCGGTGCGTCCGACATCCGACCCGAGCACGTAGCGGAGGCGATTCAGTACCGAGGCCTCGACCGGCCAGCCGAGGTGTAATCCATGGTGGTTCCGCGGTCGCTGAAAATATTCGCCTGGTGGTTTCTGGTGGGCGCCACGATGGCCCTTGCCGTGATCATGCTGCAGGGGGGTATTCGGGAGGTCGTTCAGGCGCAGGGGTCTCTCTGGGAGGTGAAGCTGGTCGAGCTCATGACCGCCACCATCGGCGGCGGGCTGCTCGGCGGATGTATCGCCCTCATCATGAATCGGATCAGAAAGCCGTGATAGGACTTTCTCTGTCATTCCCGCGAAAGCGGGAATCCAGGCTTGACCAACAAGAAGCGAGAAGAAGATGGATGCCTGCTTCCGCAGGCATGACGGAAAAGAGCCCGATGTCTTACGAATGCTCGAGGTAGACTTCCAAGCCGGAGGCCTCACGCGAAGCAGAGAGGTGATTATGGATGTGATAGTCGGAGGCAATGTCTTTCGAAATACCGATGGGACGGTGGCGGTCGAGGGGGTCCCCCAGATCGAGCTCGTCTTGAAACAGCCGACGGGACCGCTGCTCGTCAATTTCGCGCTGTTCGACGAGAATGGTCGCGTGAAGGCCAAAATGGTGAACAGCTCGCTGATGTTCAATGAGGGAGGGGCCTATTCGCTCACACGGATCGAGAACGGTATTGTCCTCAAACACGTGCAGAACGACAAGGTCATCTTGCGGGCAGAAGTGAGGGAGCCGAATACGGTCACGGTGCCCGAAGCCGAGTTTGTCTCGGCTCGGGGGCGTACGTTAAAGGTGACCGCCGTCGACTGGTCCATCGGCGAGACGCGCACTGCCCAGGGCGACGACGATGTGAAGGGTGGGAGCGTCGAGCTCGGCTAGAAAACCGTGACGCGTGACGCGTCACCCGTCACTGCTTCTCAGGGACGACGACGACCTTGCCGTCTTTCACGTCGACCGTGGCGGTGTCGCCGTCCTGCAGCTCGCCCTTGACGAGGAGCCGCGCGATCGGCGTCTCGATCTCGTTCTGAATCAGCCGCTTCAAGGGTCGTGCCCCATACACGGGATCGTAGCCCCGGGCGCCCAGGTCCGCCAGGGCCGGTTTCGCCAGTGCAAGAGAGATCCTCCTGTCCTTCAGCCGATCCCGCAACCGTCCAACCTGTATCTCGACGATTCTCCCCAACTGATCGCCGGTCAAGGCATGGAACACGACGATTTCGTCGACGCGGTTCAGAAACTCCGGACGGAAATGCTGCCGTAGCTCGCCGGTCACCAGGTTCTTCATGCTGTCGTAAGACGCCCCGCTCTGCTGCGCCTCCAATATGTGTTGGCTGCCGATGTTGGACGTCATGATCAGCACGGTGTTCTTGAAATCCACGGTGTGGCCCTGCGAGTCCGTGAGCCGGCCGTCGTCCAGCACCTGGAGCAGGATATTGAAGACCTCGAGGTGGGCTTTCTCGATCTCGTCGAACAGGATCACGGAAAACGGGCGCCGGCGGATGGCCTCCGTCAGTTGGCCGCCCTCTTCATAGCCGACGTACCCCGGCGGGGCGCCGATGAGCCGCGCAACAGTGTGTTTTTCCATGTACTCGGACATGTCGAGACGGACGAGGCTGTTCTCGTCGTCGAACAGGTTGGCGGCGAGTGCGCGGGCCAGCTCCGTCTTGCCCACGCCGGTCGGACCGAGGAAAAGAAACGAGCCAATCGGGCGGTTCGGATCCTTGATGCCGGAACGCGCGCGCAGGACGGCGTCGGCCACCGCCTGGACAGCCTCCTCCTGCCCAATGACCCGTCGGTGCAGCAGCTCGTCGAGGTGCAGGAGTTTCTCCATCTCGCCCTGGAGCAGGCGGGTGATGGGAATGCCCGTCCAACGGCTGACGACCAGGGCGATGTCCTCCTCGTCCACTTCCTCCTTGAGCAGACTGCGCTCGCCCTGTTTCTTCACCAGATGTTGTTGTTCGTCACCGAGCTCGCGCTCGAGCCGCGGAAGCTCACCGTACTTGAGCTCGGCCACGCGGTTGAGATCGTAGGCCCGCTCGGCTTTCTCGATCTCGTGCTTCACCCCCTCGATCTGCTGTCTCAGCGCACGGAGCCGTCCAACCGAAGCCTTCTCGGTCTCCCACTGCTTCTTGAGGGCCTCCATCTCACGGGTCTTCTCCTCGAGCTCCTTCTCGAGCGTGTCGAGGCGGGCCCGGCTTCCTGGATCGCTCTCCTTACGGAGCGCCTCCCGCTCGATCTGAAGCTGCATGACCTTGCGTGAAACCTCGTCGAGCTCCACGGGCAGACTGTCGATCTCCGTCCGGAGCCGGGCGGCGGCCTCGTCGACAAGGTCGATGGCTTTGTCCGGCAGGAAGCGGTCACCAATGTATCGATGGGACAGGGTGGCCGCGGCAACCAGCGCGGCGTCCTTGATGCGCACGCCGTGGTGAACCTCGTAGCGCTCCTTCAGGCCGCGCAGAATCGAGATCGTGTCCTCGACGGAGGGCTGATTGACGAACACGGGCTGGAACCGCCGCTCGAGCGCCGCGTCCTTCTCGATGCGTTTCCGGTACTCGTCCAGCGTCGTCGCCCCGACCAGGTGCAGCTCTCCGCGTGCAAGCATCGGCTTGAGCAGGTTGGCCGCATCCATGGCCCCTTCCGCGGCACCGGCGCCGACGACCGTGTGGAGCTCGTCGATGAACAGAAGAATCTGTCCCTGGGCCGCCTGGACTTCCTTGAGGACCGCCTTCAGCCGTTCTTCGAATTCCCCACGAAATTTGGCGCCGGCGACGAGCGAGCCCATGTCCAGGGCGACCAACCGCTTCTGTTTCAGGCCTTCGGGCACGTCGCCGCGGACGATCCGTTCGGCGAGTCCTTCGACGATGGCGGTCTTGCCGACGCCGGGCTCGCCGATCAGCACGGGATTGTTCTTGGTCCGGCGGGAGAGGATCTGCACGACCCGGCGGATTTCCTCGTCGCGGCCGATGACCGGATCCAGCTTGCCCTGTCCCGCAAGCCGGGTGAGGTCGCGGCCGTATTTTTCCAGCGACTGGTACGTCCCTTCGGGATCCTGACTCGTGACGCGCTGATTCCCTCGTACTTCCTGAAGGGCGGCCAGCAACTTGTCGCGTGTGAGGCCGAGGCGGCGGAACAACCCGCCCTCCTCCGCCATCGCTAGCAGGACGTGCTCGACGCTCAGGTATTCGTCACGCAGGCTCTGCATCTCCTGCTCTGCGCGCGTGAGGATGTTCGACAGGCGGGGCGTGATATGGAGTTGGCCCGGACCGGCGCCGGGACCTTGGACCTGCGGGAGCTTGGCGAGCGCCTGCTCCACGGCCTGGCGGACCGCGGTATTCGAAACCCCGGCCTTCTCCAGCAGCGGGGCCGCGATGCCGCTGTCCTGCTCGACCAGGGCGAGGAGAAGGTGCTCGACGTCCATGCCCTGATGGCTCCGCCGCGTCGCATGTGCGGACGCGGATTGCAGGCCCTCCTGCAGTTTGACAGTCATGCGATTCAAGTCCATTCGCCACCTCGAGAGAGCAAGGGCACAGGCCATCGGTCAATAAGAAGAGAAATCGCCGGGACCGGATACGGCGCGATCGCAGAACACGCTGATGCAATGGACGATCGACCAGCGAGACTTTGCGCGTTTCAGTTAGGTAACCACAGCCCCGAGCATGTCAACCATAGAAGACGATTATGATGAGGGTGGCGGCGGGGGAGACCGGCGCGGGCTGCTGGCGTCGCGCCCATCCTGCTTGAGCTGGCGATGAATTTTGATCAGGAACCAAATGCCGACGAGGCCAAGCACGATCAGAAT
>JBFGRM010000007.1:0-25098 GCA_041563675.1 Nitrospiraceae bacterium
GCCCCCGTGCACGACGACCGGGTTGAGCCCCACGTACTTCAGGAGCACAAGGTCGACGGCGAACCCCTCCTTGAGGGCATGCTCCGTCATCGCCTTGCCGCCGTACTTGACGACGATCGTCTTCCCGGCGAAGGTCCGGATGTAGGGCAGGGCCTCTACAAGAACACTCGCTTTTTTTATTACTTTGTTCATTAGTCTTCGCCCAGGCTCGAGGCGCGCGGCGCGTGGCTCGTGGAGGCACCCTGCGTCATTCTCACCCCCGAGCCTCTAGCCCCGAGCCGCGAGCCCGGTTTTAGTTCAGAGGATGAATCGACTCAAATCCTCGTCCTTGACGA
The DNA here is from genome assembly GCA_041563675.1 of Nitrospiraceae bacterium. GTDB lineage: Bacteria > Nitrospirota > Nitrospiria > Nitrospirales > Nitrospiraceae > JBFGRM01. Next base: position 336 of record JBFGRM010000007.1, read on the forward strand.
TCTCGCGTAGCCGCTCTTTAACATATTTCGCGTCAATACGGAATTTTTTCTCCTTGAGCTCGGGCGCATCGAACGAAATCTGCTCAAGGAGCCGTTCCATGATGGTAAACAGGCGTCGCGCGCCGATGTTCTCCGTGTGATCGTTCACGTGCACGGCGGTCGACGCGATCTCCTCGAGCCCGTCGGCCGTGAACTCGAGCGCAATGCCCTCCGTATCGAGCAGCGCCTGGTACTGGCGTACGAGCGCGCTGCGGGGTTCCGTCAGGATGCGCACGAAGTCCTCTTTGTTGAGCGCCTCCAGCTCGACACGGATCGGGAAGCGCCCCTGCAGCTCCGGGATCAGGTCGGACGGCTTCGCCACGTGAAACGCCCCCGCCGCGATGAACAGAATGTGATCGGTTTTGACCGGACCATACTTCGTGTTCACCGTGGAGCCTTCCACGATCGGCAGGAGATCGCGCTGCACACCCTCCCGCGACACGTCGGGCCCCGCCATTTTCTCGCGCCCCGCGATCTTGTCGATCTCGTCGAGAAACACGATGCCGCTGTTCTCGACCTTCGTTACGGCTTCGCGCGTCACTTCATCCATGTCGATGAGCTTCTGCGCCTCCTCCTGCTCGAGATGCTTCAACGCCTCCGGAATCTTCATCTGCCGCTTCTTCTTTTTTCCGGGGAACATCCCCCCCAGCATTTCGCGCAAGCTGCCCTCGAGATCCTCCATCCCCCCGACGTTGGAGATCACGCCGATCGGCAGGCTCCGCTCCTTCACCTCGAGCTCGACGGACCGCTGGTCGAGCTTGCCGTCCCGCAGTTGCAACCGCAGCTTGGACCGCGTGGCGTCATGGGTGTCCTGTGCGGCGGCGGCGGCCGCCGGCTGGGCGCTCTCGCCCTCGTCGAACCCCACGGCCGTCTTCGCGGCGATCGGCGGCAGGAGGAGATCCAGCAGGCGCTCCTCGGCCATTTGCTCGGCCTTCCGCTGGACCCGCGCCATATGCGTGCTCTTCGCCATGTTCACGGCCAGCTCGGTCAGGTCCCGAATGATGGCTTCCACGTCCCGCCCGACGTACCCGACCTCCGTGAACTTCGACGCCTCGATCTTCAAGAAGGGCGCCTGCGCCAGCTTGGCCAAACGGCGTGCGATCTCCGTTTTGCCCACCCCGGTCGGACCGATCATGATGATGTTCTTGGGCAGCACCTCATCGCGCAAATCCGGGTCGAGCTGCTGCCGGCGCCACCGATTGCGCAGCGCGATCGCCACCATGCGCTTGGCCTCGCGCTGCCCGATGACGTACCGGTCCAGCTCCTCGACGATCTGGCGGGGTGCCAGGTCATCCAAGGCCGGCAGGCTGTCGTGGTCGCTCGACATCAGCGTTTGAGCTCCTCGATGACCAATTCCCGGTTGGTGTAAATATCGATGCCGCCCGCGATCTGCATGGCCGCCTCGACGACGCTGCGCGCCTCCAGCGCCGTATGAGCCAGCAGCGCCCGCGCGGCCGCCAGTGCATAGGGGCCGCCTGATCCGATGGCAAGAATACCATCTTCGGGCTCCACCACGTCGCCAGTGCCGGAGATGACGAAGGAATGCTCGAAATCCGCCACGGCCAACAACGCCTCGAGCCGTCGCAACACGCGATCGGTACGCCAGTCCTTGGCCAGCTCGACCGCCGCCCGTGTGAGGTTGCCCCGGTATTCGTCCAGCCTCGCCTCGAATTTCTCGAAGAGCGTGAACGCATCCGCGGTGGCGCCGGCGAACCCGGCCAACACCCGGTCCTGATGCATGCGACGCAGCTTCTTGGCATTACTCTTCATGATGGTCGTGCCGACGGTGACTTGCCCGTCGGAGCCCATGGCCACCGCCCGGTCCCGGCGCACGCAGAGAATCGTGGTCGAACGAATGATCACGGTTTGCCTCGCCGTGCCGCGGCCGAGGGCGCGCGGCCCGCCCTGGGGTGCGCGCGATCGTAGACGTCCAGCAGGTGATCGAGCGCCACATGCGTGTACTTCTGCGTGGTGCTCAGGGACGCGTGGCCGAGCATTTCCTGGATCGCCCGCAAGTCGGCACCTTCGTCGAGCAGGTGCGTGGCAAAGGAATGGCGCAAGGCGTGCGGGCTCACGCGGCCGCCCGCGAGTCGGTGTGAATACTTCTCCACGATCCGTTCCACGCTTCGCACGGTCAGACGTCCGCCGCGACCGTTCTGAAAGAGCGGGTCGTCGGGCCGCTGTGAATGTTGCCGGCGCAGGCTGGATCCGCGAAGTGACTCCCGATACGAGCGGATCGCGTCGAGCGCCACGGTCCCGATCGGCACGATGCGCTCCTTGCGTCCTTTGCCCCGCAGGCGAACCACGCCCTCCGTCGGGATCACATCTTCGGGATTCAGCCCCGCCACCTCGCTCACACGGGCACCGGTCGAGTAGAGCGTCTCCAAGATCGCACGGTCTCGCTGTGCCAGGACGGAGGTGCCCTCGGGACCTTCCATCAGAGCCTCCGCATCCTCCTTACTCAAGACCTTGGGCAAGTACAGCGGAAGCTTGGGAGTCCGCACGGTCCCCGCGGGGTTCTGCTGAACCAGGCCCTCGCGCAACAGATACCGGAACCAGCTCCTCAGCGCCGCGAGCTTCCGAGCGAGCGAGGATTTTTTCTCCCCCTGACGGTCAAGCCAGCCCAGGTAGCGTCGCACGGTAAAGGCATCGACGTGCTCCGGCGCGGGACCGGCTGCCGAGGACGGGCGCAGGGTCCGGACGAAGCCCAGGAACTGGCGAAGATCGGCCCGGTAGGCACGAATGGTTTCGGGCGACGCGCCTCGCTCGGCTTGGAGAAAGGTTACGAAAGCCCGAATTGCGTCTTCCATGCCTCGAGATCCCCCAGGGCGCGCTGCCCGATCAGCCGCCGCTTCTGTTCCTTGTCGCGGATCTTGTCTTTCAGGGGCGGGAAGAGTCCGAAGTTCGCGTTGATCGGCTGAAAATAGCGGGGATCGCTCGTCGTGATGTAGGTCACCAGCGCGCCGTGCGCGGTGCTCGACGGCGGGGTCACCAACGGCAAGCCGGCGATGCCCCGAGCCGCGTTGATCCCCGCCAGACCGCCCATGGCGGCGCTCTCCGTGTACCCCTCCACCCCGACGAGCTGGCCGGCCATGAAGAGGGTGCCGCGCGCCTTGAGTTGGAGGGTATCGCGCAGCAGCGTCGGCGAGTTGACGTAGGTGTTGCGGTGCACGCTGCCGTATCGCAGAAACTCGGCCCGTTCCAGGCCCGGAATCATACGAAAGACGCGCCGCTGCTCCGGGTAGGTCAGCTTCGTTTGAAACCCCACCATGTTGTAGCAGGTGCCATGCACATTTTCCGCACGGAGCTGCACCACGGCGTGGGGCCGCCTGTTGGTGCGGGGATCGGTCAGGCCGACGGGCTTCAGCGGACCGAACAGCATGGTCTGCGGCCCGCGCTCCGCCATCACCTCGATCGGGATGCAGCCTTCGAAATACGGAATCTTCTCGAATTCCTTCGGAAGAACCTTCTCCGACTTCAGCACCGCGTCGAGAAAGGCGGCATAGGTCGGCTCGTCCATGGGGCAGTTCAGGTAATCGCGCCCCCCTTTGTCGTAACGGGACGCACGAAACACGACATCCATGTTAATGGAATCGGCATCCACGATCGGCGAGATGGCGTCGAAGAAGTACAGGCTCGAGCTATGGGTCAGTTTTTGTATCGAAGCCGCAAGCTTGCTCGAGGTCAAGGGACCGGTGGCGATGATCGCGACACAATCCGTCGGGATCTCGGGCACCTCTTCCCTGAGAATGCGGATATTGTCGTGCGACTCCAGCGCCTGCGTGATCTGCTGGGCAAACTGGTCGCGATCGACGGCCAGGGCCGAGCCGGCCGGGACCCGCACCCGATCCGCGCTGCGCACGATGAGGGAATTGAGACGCCGCATTTCCTCCTTGAGGATGCCCGGGGCGTTGAGAATGTCGGCGGAGCCCAAGGAATTTGAGCAGACCAGCTCTCCCAGCAGCCCGGTCTTGTGAGCCGCCGTCCCCTCCTTGGGACGCATTTCATACAGCGTCACGCGGGCACCGCGATTCGCGGCCTGCCAGGCCGCCTCCGAGCCGGCCAGCCCGCCGCCGATGACCACCACATCGTCGCGCATCTTATTGAAACTCCAAGTCGAATTTCAGACGTTCGGCCATTCTAGGGGTCTGTTTTGAACGATGTCAAGCAGAGCACGCCGGGCGAGTCCCCGAGGGCAACGTTCGTTGACTGGCTGAAAATCACTGTGCTAGTGTTTGATCCTGTGGGCGATTAGCTCAGCGGAAGAGCGCTTCCCTCACACGGAAGAGGCCACTGGTTCGAAACCAGTATCGCCCACCATCACGCCCAACCTTCCACCCGCACCATTTCTCACCTCTTCCTAGACAGATACCGGCTCGTAGGCTACACTTGGCTATGCATCCTGTAGGACGATCAAGGCTTTTCTCCGGTGAAGCGAGGTGGCACATGCGAGGATTTCGGCTTGTTGCGTCGATGGTTCTGGGAAGCGTTCTCATCCTGACCGGCTGCACCGGCATTTACACGAGAGAACCGGATCAGCCGCGCACGATCTACTCCTCCTCGGACGCCACAGCGCTCACCTACTCCGATCCCGACCAGGCCTCAGCGGTTGACGACCATTACTTGCGCTGGGTCGCGATCCTGCTCCACCCGGTGGGAATCGCCCTCGATTACGCGATCAACCGCCCCGCATACCGGCTCGCAGCGGATTCACCGGGATTCTACGGGTACACGGCTGAGGATGCGCAGCTCGATGCGCAGCGGGGCGGCCTGACCACCGACGAGCGCTAAGCCTCTTTCCCCTTGATCGTGCCCCAGGGCAGGGGGCGCCGCCAGCGGCGCCCCCGACTCGGGCCGATGATTCGACATTCGTCCTGCCACCAGACTCGTCTACCGTCATTGCGAGCCGCGGTTCTCGCCGCGCTGTTCTTGCTCGTGCTGGCGTGCGCGGGTCCGCCACCGAATCCGCTTCCTCCATCCGCCAGCGATCTCCCTCTCCTCGGCTCGAGCAAGATTTGCGATCCCAAGACTCGGCTGTCGGGAGCCCGGCAAGGGGAATCCGCCCAGACAACTCCATGGGGCACGGGCGAGGAGCTCCGGTTCCCCACGTCGCGGGGCACGACCACAGCAATGGAATCCTACTTCTTCGACGAGGACGGCACCCTCGTCGGGTATCTGATCGTTTTTCCGGAGGGTCTTGTGCTGAAGCCCTATCCCGTCCTTCGCGACACGCTTGCTCAGCTCAAGCCCAGCGTCGAGTTCTTTCTCAGCCTGTCTCAGCTCCGCAGCGCGGGGACCCCTGAAAGCAGCGCGCTGTTCATGACGGGAGACGTACTGAGCACGACACAGTATCTGGTTCAGGGACCCGTCGATTCAGGACGCCTCCTGATCGCAACGGTCGCGATCGACCCGTATTTCCAATTGCTCTCACCCTTCCGGCGGGACATGCTGGCACGCCTCTGGAAGAACGACTCCGGCCCGGCACGGAAAATCGGAAACGTGGATCGAGACCCCCTGCCTTCTCTCCTACAGTTCGCGCGCGGCGAGACGGCGCTGCTGGGCTATTGCGGCACGCGCGATGAAGCCCTGGCTGCGGACGCCTATCAGAAAGCCGTGAAGACAGGATTTGCCACGCCGCGACTCTCCGCGGAAGCGCATCATAAACTGGGGCTGGCGTTGAAAGCGCAGGGGAAGCTCGATCGGGCGCGTCAGGAACTCGAGCAATCGCGCTCCATCGAGCCCAATCGGCCGGACGTGCTCAATAATCTCGGCCAGGTTTACAAGGAGCTGGGAAGACAGAAACAGGCGATCGAGCTGTTCACCCAAGCCGTCTCGCTGCGGCCCAATTATCCGATCGCCCGCTTCAACCTGGCCGAGGCCTACGAGTCGTTGGACGTCCGGCGGGCCATCGAGGAGTACAAGACGTACCTTGCACTGGCGGAGGACGTCCCTGAGGAGCAGGAACGGGTCAGACGCGCGACTCTCCGCCTGAAGGAGCTGGAGAAACGGTGAGTCACCGGGAGACGCCCCTGCGGGTCATCCCCTCATGCGCTCCTGCTCCTCCTGGAGGGTCTTGCAATCAATGCAGAGGGTGGTGACGGGTCGTGCCTTCAGTCGTGGGTAGGGTATTTCTTCGCCGCAGCCGTCGCAAATCCCGTAGGTTTTCTTGGCGATCCGCTCAAGCGCTCCGTCGATCTTCTTCAGCAGCTTCTGCTCCCGCTCCTTCAACCTAATCACGAAGCTTTGATCGAATTCCGCGGATGCCTGATCACTCAGATCAGAGTAGGCTTCCGTATCCGTACGACTCATCATGGCGGTCGCCTCGCCCAGCAGCTCGGTGCGCTGCTGCTCGAGATCGATGCGGATCGGGTCGTACTTGTCGCCCGAGGGGCGCTTGGACGCCTGGCGTTTGGGCTTCGCCGCCTTGGGCCGGACGCTTTTCTTGTTGGGGCTTTTGGACGCCATGATGTAATCGAAAACTATATCAGTCGCTTCGCGTTAGGGTCAACAATAAGAAAAGTAACTGTCGGCGCTTTAGACGATCCCACGGGAATGATGACGTCGTGCGCCATTTCGAGCGACAAAGCAGTTTTGAGTCTTAAGTTTTGGGTTTTGAGTTCTCAGTTAACGAAACCATGGTGTCTGATGCTTTGAACTCTTCAACTCAAAACTAAGAACTCAAGACTTAAAACTCAAAACTGCCTTGTTTACAATTCTCGCCTTCCCTCGATCGACTTGATGAGGGTCACCTCGTCGGCATACTCGATATCCATGCCAACCGGAATTCCATAGGCGATCCGAGACACCCGCACGCCGAACGGCTTGATCTGTTTGGTCAGATAGATGGCGGTCGCTTCTCCCTCGATGGTGGGATTGGTCGCAATGATGACCTCCTGGATGCCGCCGCCCTTCAGACGATCCAGAAGGTCCTGCACGCGAATGTCCGACGGGCCGACCCCATCCAAGGGTGACAGGGCCCCAAACAGCACATGATAGAGACCCTTGTAGCCGGCGCTCCGTTCGATCGAGTAGATCGTGCTGGGCTCCTCCACCACGAGAATATGCGTATGATCGCGTTTGGGGTCTCTGCAGAACTCACAGAGCTCCTCCTCGGCAATATTGCGGCACTGGCGGCAAAACCGGAGTCCGTCCTTGACGGCCTGAATTGCGTGGGCCAAGCGGAGTGCTTCCTCGCGGTCGGTTTTCAGGAGGTGGAAGGCCAGCCTTTGCGCGGTCTTTTGCCCGATCCCGGGCAACCTCACGAGCTCTTTCACCAGCTTGGCCAGCAGGCCTTGGTCCATCATACTCATTGCAGAAGCGACGTGAGGCGTAAGGGGTGAGGGGTGAGGGATTCAAGAAAAAGAGTCTTATTCTTTCGCCTCACGCCTCACGACCCAGAGTTCATTCCTAAAAGAGTCCAGGAATATTGGGCAGTGGTATTCCGCCCGTAAGTTTCTTCATCTCCTCCGTCATCATCTCACGACTTTTGCGCAACGCATCGTTCGTCGCAGCCATGAGGAGGTCCTGCAGCATTTCGGCATCGCCTGACTTGAGCACTTCTGGATCGATCTTCACCGACACGACCTGCAGGGCGCCGTTTGCCGTCACCGTCACCATCCCGCCTCCCGCGGTGCCCTCCACAGTTTTGGACGCAGCCTCTTCCTGAACCTTCGCCATCTGCTCCTGGAAGACTTGGGCTTGTTTCATGATATTGCCCAGGTTGCCGAAGGGGTTCTTGCTCATTCACGGACCTCCTTGTGTCGCGGCGGCCGTCGCACATCGATCACCTCTCCCCCGAAGAGCGCTAATGCTTGCTTCACGAGAGGGTGTGCACGGGTTCGCTCCAACAACACCACCTTTTGCTCCTGCGCTGCGGCCGCGCGAACCTCCGTGCGTCGCCGACCGACCGCTTGTCCTTCCACGGTCTCGATGACACGGACGCGAATCGGCCGTCCCGCTAGCTCCTGGCACACGGCGGCAAGCGTCTGCAGATTATCCTGTCGCTCGATGACCCCACGTGCCACCGTGTCGGCTTTGGAATAGCCAATGGTCACCTGGTTTCCCTCCACACCGACCAGAAAGCCTCGCCCCAGGAACGGGGCAATATTGGGGTGCTGGGCCTCCACCTGATCCTGAACGCGATCCCAGTCCAGAGGGACGAGTTCTTCGCCGCCGGCCTCGGTCGTGCGCTCCTGCTGCCTCGCGGCCTCGGCCCTGACGACATCGGCAGGACCCGCGGATGCCGGAGCCGACGGCGGTTCGACCGCCCGGCTCTCGACGGCGGGGGGTGTCGGCGAAGCCACCGGGGTCTGCTCGGGACGCGCGGCGGACGCAGAGGATGGCGGTCGGGCCCGGCTGATTGGCGCGGTCTGGGGGACGGAGGGGGGCCGGGTCGCGGGCTCGTTCTTCCGCGGAGGCGGCGTGCCCGACCCCCTCCCTTGTGCTTGTTCCCGAGGAGCCGTGTGGACGGAGGAGGCCTCGGGACGGACGGAACGTGCGGCTACGCGCAGGGTCGTCGCCCGCACCGCCGCCACTTCCAGCACGTATCTCGGATGGGCGCTCATCCGGAGGCCGTCCTCAGCCTGAGACAGTGTCTTGAACAAGTCTTGGAGCTGCTCCACGGTGAACGAGGTTGCGTGCCCCCTGATCCGCTGGCGCTCATCCGCAGCGCCCTCGATGAGCCCGGCCAGGTCTTCCTCCGACGAAACCACGGCCGCAACCAGCATGTTGCGCAGGTACTCGACGAGATCGCTGCAATAGGCCCGGAGATCATGCCCCTGATCCAGCACCTGCGAGATGATTCGCACCGCGCCGGGGCTGTCTTGCGCCACGATCGCTGAGATCATCCTCTCGACGAACTCCCGCGGCACCGCGCCCAGCAGCATTTCCAGATCGGCATGCTGGACGGTCTTCCCGCCGAAGGCGACCGCCTGGTCCAGCAGGCTCAGCGCATCCCGCATGCTCCCCTCGCTCGCGCGCGCCAGCGCCGTGAGGCTTCGATCCTCGATCGAGATTCCTTCGTCCTGAGCCACGAGCCGCAGCCGTTGCGCGATTTCGACGCCACTGATCCGACGGAAGTTGTAGTGCTGGCACCGCGACAGAATCGTCGCCGGGATCTTGTGGATTTCCGTCGTCGCGAAGACGAAGACGACATGGGCGGGCGGCTCCTCGAGCGTCTTGAGGAGCGCGTTGAACGCGGAGGTGGACAACATGTGCACCTCGTCGATGATGTACACGCGATAGCCGCCTCGGAACGGGGCGAATTTGACGTTTTCACGCACTTCGCGGACATCGTCGACGCTGGTATTCGACGCCCCGTCGATCTCGATCACGTCCACGGAGGTGCCCTGCGTGATCTCCACGCAGTTCGGGCACTGACCGCAGGGGGTACTCGTGGGACCTTGCTCGCAGTTCAAGGCCTTCGCCAGGATACGCGCCACCGTCGTCTTGCCGACGCCCCGGGTGCCGGAGAAGAGAAACGCATGCGCAATGCGCTTCGTCGCGATGGCGTTCACCAGCGTTTGCACCACGTGGCCCTGCCCGACGACATCCTCGAAGGAGCCCGGCCGGTATTTTCTGGCGGAGACTTGGTATTCCATAAGTCGGTCAGGCACGCGGCACGGGGCAAGCGGCTCGCGAGTCGGAAGGGATCATGGTCTCACGCCTCTCCCCTTGCCTCGCGCCACGAGCCCCTTGCCCGCCTTGGCTTAGAGGGGCTAGGTGATCCTGCGGCACACAAAACGGTGCTGCTTACCGTTGCTTCCTTCCGGACCTGGCGGGGTTCACAGTGTCTTGTTGCACAGGGCCCAGCCCCCTGATCGGAAAGGTCAAAAGTCGGAGTTCCACGTTCCAGGTTCAAAATCTCAATTTCCAGCTGCACAGCTTCAGTGACCCCCTCGTCAGACCCCACGAAGAGCTTTCGGTGATGTACCACTCCATCCGCGCCCAACATCGTGCAGAGCGGGCGGACAAGCACGTGGCAGCCCCTCGCCCTCCTTCGCCTCGCTTCGCTCGCTCAGGGGCGCTCGGGGCGCCATTCGACTCGCAGCAAGCAGCCGAGGATGCATCCCGTGGCTTGCCATGAGCGAGCAGCTTGCTGCGAGTCGAATGGCGGAGAGGGTGGGATTCGAACCCACGGTGCCGTTGCCAGCACACGTGCTCTCCAGGCACGCCGAATCGTCCACTCTCGCACCTCTCCGCATCACTGCCCCAAGACGCTGACAGGCTGACAAGTGGCAAGCTGACACGTGAAACACCTTGTAGTCTGCCTCCAAGTATCTTGAGACCTGTCAGCTTGTCAGCCTTGGACTTGTCAGCTTTTGTCGGAAAGCCGCGCATATTAGCACGCAGCCCCATGACCGGCAAGATGCGCAGACCGCAGTCGCGCCTCCCGGGACATTTCGCTCTGGTTATGATCAGGCTGCGGCCACTCCTCTCCGACAGACAGCGGGCAGGCAGCCCTGGACACGAGCGGAAACGCGGTGGCGGGAGGCTTTCAAGCAGGCGGACCCTGGCAGCAGCCACCTGGGCACCGCCGCCACGCCGAGGGGAAGGGGATGCGACCAAAAACCTAGCTAATATGGCCGGAGACGTCGACCTGTTTGATGGACCAGTTCAACGCTTCCTTGAGATGTTCGAGTTCCTTGTTCTCTGGGTCCCGAATCTTCAGCACTTTGGCGAACAACTGGTTCAAGGGCTTGATGGCCCGTTTGTCCGGCATCTTGCCCAGCGCCCATACGACTTCGGTCTGGACGCGGATATCTATCCCGCCGGGGGGATCGAGCATGTCCAGAAGCGGATCGACAATGCTTGGGTCGCCCGCAATGCCGCCCACTCGCCCCAAGCCCTTCGCGGCCGCAGCCTGAATCTCGGGATCTTCGGCGTTCTTCAGCAGATCCACGAGCAGGGGTATCCCGTCGCTGCCGATGTTGCCGATCGCGAGGGCCGCCTGTTTCGCGAGGTCTTTGTCTCGCAAGGCTTGCTTCAGCTTGGGCAAGGCTTCATCGGCTTGCATCTCACCAAGCAGCGCAATCACCTGGAGTTTCCGCATGTCGCCTCCGCGTCGTTCCAGCAACGCAAGCAAGCGATCGGCGTGGCCCCACTCGGCCGCGATGAGGATGGGAAAGTCATACGCGCTAAGCTTGCTCCGAAGGTGGTTGATGGCGAAGAGGCCGGGGTCATCCCACCCGGCTGCGACGGCTGCAGCCGCGGGGTCGGCAAAATCCGCTCGGACCTCCTTCTGCCAATCAATCTTCATGCCGCCCAACACGTAGGTCAGCTGGCAAGCCGGTCCTTTCCACAAGCGTGAGGGTGAGTCCGGCAAGTCGGCATCACCGCCCTGCCTGGCGGTCCCTTCCCATGTCTTATATTGCTCGCACTTGACCCTGAAGACGACGTCATGGGGATCCGATGGACCGGTCACCACCGTGTAGCCAAGGTCTTCCATTCGGCTGACGACGAGCTCTTGAATCGCACCCGCGTCGACCTTTCCCTTGTCCGTGAGGGCGATCACGTCTACGCGAACGGTCTGGATATTCGCCAGCTTTTGCTTTTGTTCGGGCGTGAAGTAATCGCGGTATCCGAAGCTGGGGGTGGCGGCCCCTCCAAGCAGCAGCAGCATCGTCATGATCGAGACAGCGTGTTTCATAGCGCACCTCCCGTCACGCCTTGATCCCGGCCCGGGCGTCACTCTTCTGGAGGGATCTTCTGTCTCCATCGATCCCGTCGGACAGCTTGATCTGATCCCATCTGCCACGCGGGACTCTGGTGCCGACGAACGTGGAACACCGACCCCGAACCGGGCGCGCAGACAGCAGGTAGTCTACTACGGTCCTCACTCTTGCGCTACCCCGTAAGGGGCATCGCGTAACCTCTTGAACGGCCGACGGTTCATTCGCCGCGGTTGGGCGGCGTCGCGGGGGCTTGGCGAGCGCACGTGTGCCAACTCCCGATCGGGTTGACAGGTCCGAGCGGCCCCCTGTACAAACTTAGTGTTCGTGTCACCAGGAACAGGGGCGTCCCCAAGAGCGGTCGGGCGGGGTAGTGCGGAGTGCCTGGATCGCGGCTTGGGCGTCGCGTGGGCTCCGTCCTGGGACCGGTTGCGAGAGTGGCGGAACTGGCAGACGCGCGAGACTTAGGATCTCGTGGGCAACCGTGGGGGTTCAAGTCCCCCCTCTCGCACCAAGGCCTTTTTCCTCCTCTTCACCAACGCCGCGGGAGCACCAGGCCGGCTTCCGGGCCCCGAGAGACCAACCATGAAGCTCGAAGTCACCGATTTGGGGCCCAGCAAGCGGGCTTTGAAAATCGAGGTCCCCGAAGACGAAGTCACGCGGCGATTCAGCCAGGCCTACGCAGAGCTGAACCGCCAGGTGCGCATCCCCGGCTTCCGCCCAGGCAAGGCCCCCGTCGCCCTCCTTGAAAAACGATACGCCAAAGCGGTGGAGGAGGATGTGGTCCGAAGTCTGGTGCCCGACTACTACGACCGGGCCGTCCGCCAGGCGGGAATCGTGCCGGTGGTGGTGGAGATCCCGCCCCTTGAACGGGTCAAGATCAAGAAGAACGCCGCTTTTTCTTTCACGGCGACGGTAGAGATCAAGCCCAGTATCGAGCTCCGGGATTACCGTCCCCCCAATCCGATCTCCTTGAAGCCGGACCGGCGCAGCATCGACGAGGAACAGGTGAGCCAGGCGCTGGACGCGCTCCGCGAGCAGCAGGCACAGCTCCACCCGGCGGAAGCCGGCAAGGTGGTGTCCGACGGCGACTATGTGACCCTCGACCTCGAGGGCTTCGTCGACGGAGCGGCCGTGGAGGGCACCAAGAAGGAGGGCGAGCTGCACCACGTCGGATCAAAGGAATCGATCCTCGGGCTCGACGTCGACGACCACCTGGTCGGCAAGAAGCAGGACGATGTGGCCGAAATTCAGCAGCCCTACCCGGATAACCACCCCGACGACCGTCTGGCGGGTAAAACAGTCGTGTTTCGCGTGCGCATCGCGGCCGTCAAGGAGAAGCGCCTTCCCGCCCTGGACGACGAATTCGCCAAGGATTGCGGGCACTATGCGTCGCTTCAGGAGCTCCGTGACAAGGTGACCGAGGAGATGGAACGGGCCTTGGAGCGGGATAAAGAGGAGAAGTACAAGGACACGATTCTGAAGCGCTTGGAGGAGACCCATCATTTCGAGGTGCCGGAGACCCTCCTGGAACGCGAGCTGTCCGCGATCGTGCGGGGCATTCTTCAACGCCAGAGGCGGCAGGGCCAGGGCGCCCAAGGTGGAATGGAGGCCGAGCACCTGGCGGGCCGTCAGGCGGAGGTCAAGCAACTGCGCGAGCAGCACCTTGGCGAGGCCAACCGGCGCGTCAAGCTCGGGCTGATCCTCGAGGCCATTGCCAACCGGGAGGGGATCTCCGTGACCGAGGCGGACGTCGCGGCGGAGATCGACCGTCTCGCGTTGGAGTTGAAGCTTCCCGCCGAGGACCTCCGCAAATTGATTCTGGCCGGGGGCGAGGAATCCCAAGAGGAGCTTCGAGGGCGAATCTTGGCGGACAAAGCCCTCGACTTCGTGTATCGTCACGCTGTGATCCAGGGCTGAGCCAATCTGCTTCAGACGAGAGCGCGCCCACCGGGGAAATTCCAAAAAAGGGTTCCGAAAAAACGACACCTCTATGGTATGATGGAGGTAATCGTGGCCGGAGCCTCAGAAAGGACGGATCTCCATGTTAGTGCCCATCGTCATTGAGCAAACCAATCGTGGGGAACGGGCCTACGACATCTATTCCCGCCTCCTGAAAGATCGAATTATCTTCCTCGGTGCGCCGGTCGATGACATCTTCGCCAACCTGATTATCGCCCAGCTGCTCTTCCTGGAAGCCGAGGACCCCGAGAAGGACATTAACCTTTATATCAACTCGCCCGGCGGCAGCGTCACGGCCGGTCTCGGCATCTACGATACGATGCAATACGTCAAACCGCCCATCACCACGATTTGTCTCGGCCAGGCCGCCAGCATGGGGGCTTTGCTCCTTGCGGCGGGCACCAAGGGCAAGCGGTTTGCGTTGCCGAATGCCAGGGTCATGATCCACCAGCCGATGGGGGGATTCCAGGGCCAAGCCACCGAGATCGACATCCACGCCCGCGAAATTCTCAAGATCCGAGAGAGACTGAACGAAATCCTGGCGAAGCACACCGGACAGCCGCTGGAACGGATTGCGAACGATACGGAACGCGACTATTTCATGTCCGGGGAGGACGCGAAACGCTATGGCCTCATCGACGAGGTGATTGCGCGACCGCCCAAGGTGGCTGCCGGATTGGTCAAGGACGACGGCGCCAAGAAACTCGCCCACGAAGGGCCCAAGACGACCGAGGCACATCGAGGCTAGGGAGGGGGCATGCCGAAACAGGAGAAGACGGATCGGCATCTCAGGTGTTCCTTCTGCGGAAAGAGCCGGGACGAGGTTCGCAAGCTGATCGCGGGCCCCACCGTGTATATCTGCGATGAGTGCGTCAATCTCTGCAACGACATCATTGCGGAGGACTGGGAAGAGGCAAAGGAAGAGATCTCCTCAAAGCTTCGGAAGCCCGCCGAGATCAAGCACCACCTGGATCAATATATCATCGGACAAGACCGTGCCAAAAAAATCCTCTCCGTCGCCGTCCACAACCACTACAAGCGCATCTCGTCCTGCGACGTCGACGACGTCGAGCTCCAGAAAGGCAACATCCTGATCATTGGTCCCACCGGGACGGGCAAGACGTTGCTGGCCCAGACGCTGGCGAAATTTCTGGACGTTCCGTTCACGTTGGCCGATGCCACCACACTGACTGAGGCCGGATATGTCGGTGAGGATGTCGAGAACATCATCCTCAAGCTTCTCCAGGCCGCGGACTATGATGTCGAGCGCGCGGAGCGCGGGATCGTCTACATCGACGAGATCGACAAGATCAGTCGTAAGAGCGACAGTCCCTCGATCACCCGAGACGTTTCCGGCGAAGGGGTGCAGCAGGCGCTGCTGAAGCTGATTGAGGGGACCATCGCCAACGTCCCACCGCAGGGCGGCCGGAAGCACCCGCATCAGGAATTCATCCAGGTCAATACCGCCAACATCCTGTTCATTTGTGGCGGGGCCTTCGTGGGTTTGGAGAACATCATCGAGCAACGCTTGAATCGAAAGAGCATGGGCTTCGGAGCAGACGTCCGAAGCCGAAGCGACAGCCGGCCCGGACAGCTCCTCGCGCAGGTTCAGCCCGAGGACCTGCTGAAGTACGGACTGATCCCCGAGTTCGTGGGTCGGCTCCCGGTGATCGCCACACTGGATGAATTGGAAGAGGGTGCGTTGATTCGTATCCTGACCGAGCCGCGGAATGCCCTGACCAAGCAGTACGACAAATTGATGTCCTTCGAGAAGGTGAAGCTCCGCTTCACGGAGGGCGCGCTCTCGGCCGTCGCCCGAAAAGCCTATACCCAGAAAACCGGCGCCCGCGGCCTTCGGGCAATCCTGGAAGAGGTCATGCTCGAGGTGATGTACGATGTTCCGTCACAGAAACAAATCAAGGAGATCGTGATCACAGAAGAGGTCATTCAGGGCAAGAGCCAACCGATCAGGATCTTCGAGCAGGATAAGGAGATCAAGAGTGCGTGATTGACGCGCCGCAGCACGGCGAAGAAACACGCCGTTCCCTGCCGTCGCACGCGAACGATGGACCGCAAAGGGCGCCCGATCGGGCGCCCTTTTTTTATGCCCACGGCCCTGTCTTCTCCCGCTATCACGTCCCGAGAAAGCCTGAATGGTAGCCCACTCCACGGGAAATGAGTTTCCATTCGACAATGCGCCAAGGTCGGCTATACTAGCTTCAACGGCTCTACTCCGCAGAGATCCGTGCATGAAGCTGCCCGTCATCGCCACGAAGACACATGTGGGCAAATCCCTCGAGGTGGACTGCAATCGGGAGACGATCACCCTGCTTGGTCCAGCCGGTGAGCAGCTCGGGACCGTGACGTGGGAATCCGTCATCGACCAACTGCTCTCCCAGGTCCCGCCGAAGGAGCCCAAAGAGACGCGATCGCAAGCCCGTGTGAGTCTGTCCTTCCACGTTCGTTACCGCACCATCGACGGGACGTCATGTGAAGGTCTGGCCAGCGGCATTGGGGGTGGAGGTCTGTTCATCGAGAGCCACGACCCGCTCCCCGTCGGCACGAAGCTGTTTCTCCAATTCTCCCTCCCCGGTACCGCCACGGAGTGGTTGGATGCCAAGGGGATCGTCGCGTGGGTCTGTCCCAAATCGGATCAGTATACGTTTTCTTCGGGTATGGGGATCAGCTTCACGGACATTTCCCCCGACATCCGCAACCGGGTCCTGAATCTGGTCCGATCCCACCGACGCGGATCGTAACATCGTGTCCCCTGCGCGGAGCGCTTGCGCGCCCATCCGGAGACGCGAAGGATCATGACAGATGAAACTGCCGATCAATGCGACGGAAGGGCATCAGGGCAAATCGCTCGAGGTTGACTGCGACCTCGAGACGATCACGCTCCTGGACGAGCAAGGACAGATGGTCGGCTCCATCTCATGGGGATCGGTCGTCAAGTTGATCAAGACCGCGGGCGACGAGGAGGCGTTTATCAATAGCCGGGACTATCCCCGGGCTTCTCTCGCGGTGAAGGTCCGCTACATGACGAAGGAGGGGAAAAAATTTGAGAGCCTCACCGGCGGGCTGGGCGGGGGCGGCCTGTTCATCGAAAGCAGCTCTCCTCTCCCGCAGGGCAGCGAGCTGAACATCGAGTTCAGCCTGCCCGATCGTCCCGGCGAAACCCTGTTGGCCCGCGCCCGCGTTGCCTGGACCCGCACCAAGGCCGAGCGTTACCTTCTGTTTCCCGGGATGGGCGTGCAGTTCACGGAAATCGAGCCCGACGCCCGTCAGCGGCTCGAAGAACTCGTGAAGGCGCTCAACCGCTCGCGCCGACCGGGCTGAGCTGTTCCGCCGCCCACTTCGCCCACCACCGGACGGCAACCGCCGGATCTCTCTCAGCCACCGCCTGCAGAACCGCTTGATCGTCCGCCGTTCCCAGCTTTCCCAATCGATAGGCCGCCTCGCTGCGTACCGCCGGAACGGGATCAGACAACAGGCGCTCCCTGAAGAACGGCAGGGCCCGCCGATCCGCCAGCTCGCCGAGAGCCGAGACCGCCGCCTGACGCACGCGACCATCGTGGTCGCGCAACGTCTCGACCAGGGCCGAGTAAGCCGAGCTCGCCTCCAATCCTCCGAGGGCCAGCGCCGCCGCAAGCCGTGTTTCCGAATCGGGATCGCTCAGCGATTCCGCGACGATCTCCAACACCACCTGCGTTCCCCCGATCGCCGCCAAGGCGCGTGCCGCCGCGTGTTTGACCTCGTCCGACGGGTCCCGCAGCCGCCCCGCAAGCGGAAGGGCGGCCTGGTCCATGACGCCCTCGCCAAGCGTGCCGAGCGCGTCGGCGCTGAGTGTCCGAACGCGCGCGTCCGGGTCATCCAACGCGCCGATGAGGGGGCCGGCTGCGCCGGTGAGCCCGAGCTTGCCCAGGGACAAGGCCGCGGTACGCCGGACGTCCGGCTCCGGATCCTCGAGCAGTGCCACCAAGGTGTCGCGCACCTCCTGGGGCTCGCCCGGCGGAGCCTCGCGGACACACCCGGCTTGAACGAGGAGGGACACGACCAGGATGAGCAGGCAGGGAAGGTGGGAGGAGCGGCGGTCCTGCCGGAGCACGTGGCACGGCCGCACGGCGTTACGTTGACGAAGGTGGATCTTCTTGGACAGACGGCATTTTCTTGGCCGATTCGACGGTTTGCTCCATTTCCTTTTGCGCCGAATCGAACTCTGTTTGCAGGGTCCGCATCTCCGGTTCGATCGCGCCACGCACATCGGACGCGGCCTGGCGGAAGGTCCGAAGCGCATCGCCGAGACCCTCGCCGAGGTTTTGCATTTCCTGAGGCGAAACTCCTCCCTGCTTCGAGGAGGTGGCCTGCCGGATGGCCGCCTGCTTGGCCTGCACTCGGGCCACGGCGTCCTTGTTGACGATCGCGGAGGGACGTTTGGCTCCGGGCTTGGGCTGAGCTCCTGCGGGCAGACGGGGATAGCCCGCCTGGGCGACGGGAGCGGGGCTGGCCATCCGCTCCTCCATCGTGGGCGGAGCGGAAGTCGGCGGAGGCGAGCTCGGCGGTGCAGGGGTCGGGCTCGGTTGCGGCGCCGGCGCCGCGGACGAGTGGGCCGGCTGCGCCGGCTGGTGGGGGGAGGGTCCCGTCGCATACATCATCGCGGCGGTTGTGCCAGGGGTCAGCTCCGGACCTGGCTGATAGGGCACATTCGTCGGCCGCGGCGCGGCTGAAGCAGGCTCACCCTCCGGCGCGGGCTGCCCGGCATCCACCTGGGCCGCCGCGACGGGCGCCGGCTGGGTCGCGCCTCCCTCGGGCGCATCGCCCTCCGTGAGCTGGGGGACCTCGTGCACCTCTTTCTTGAATCCCTTCAGGGCCTTCCCCAAACCCTCGCCGATTTGCGGCAGCTTTCCCGCTCCGAAAATGATCAGGACGATCACCAAAATGATGATGAGTTCCGAGAAGCCCATCGTCCCAAACATGACGACCTTCCTTCCTTCGCGGGCGCGTCACGCGGCCGCGCAGCTTGAATCCAGAGGCTTCTTCACCGGTCCAAGACGACGCAAGACTCTATCTCCTGGAAACGACTGGTGTCAAGCCGAGGCCCCTGGCCCATCGGCAGCTCCTCACTCCCTCCGAGCTTCCCGATTTCTACTCGCGGCCACTCGGTGCTCGTGACGGGTCCCGCGAGCCGATGCGACGTCGGGATTTTCCCAATTTCCGTGAAAACCCTCGAAAAGTCTATTACAGTTTTCGCTGTGGAGGTGGGAGTTCGTGCTGTTCAATTCATACGAATTCGTGTTGGGGTTTCTGCCGGCTGCCGCCCTTGGCTTTTTCCTGATTGGTCGATCCGGCGGGGCGCGCGCGGCTCTCGCCTGGCTCATCGCGGCGTCGACCCTGTTTTACGGCTGGTCGCATCCCGAGCACCTCGCGCTTCTCATCGGCTCCATCCTGGTCAACTTTGCGATCGGCCGGAAGCTTCGATCCCGCCCGTCACGGCCGCTTCTGGCGGCCGGCATCGTCCTCAACCTGCTCCTGCTCGGCTATTTCAAGTACGCCAATTTCCTTCTCGATACATTGACCGGCTTGACGGGCACCGACCTTCGGATCGGCGCGATCCTGCTCCCGCTGGCGATTTCCTTCTTTACGCTCCAACAGGTTGCGTACCTGGTGGACGCGTACAGGGGGGAGATCGAGGAGCACGGGTTGCTCCGCTACGGGCTCTTTGTGGCGCTGTTTCCCCAGCTCATTGCCGGCCCGATCGTCTATTTCAGAGAAATGTATCCCCAGCTCAAGGACCGTCGCATCGTCCGCTGGGAGCCGGACAATCTGTCGATCGGCTTGACGATTTTCTCGATCGGGTTGTTCAAAAAGGTCGTGATCGCGGATTCCTTGGCCTTGTATGTCGACCCGGTGTTTGCCTATGCCGAGCTCGGCCGCGCCTTGACGGTCCTGGAGGCCTGGGCAGCAGCGGTCACGTACGGTCTCCAGATCTATTTCGACTTTTCCGGCTATACCGACATGGCGATTGGAATCGCACGCATGTTTGGCCTGCGCCTGCCGGAAAATTTCAACTCGCCCTACAAAGCAAGAAACATCATCGATTTCTGGCGACGGTGGCACATGACATTGTCCCGCTTCTTTCGGGACTACCTGTACATTCCCCTGGGTGGAAGTCGCGCGGGCCGGACGCGTCAGTTCGTCAACTTGATGCTGACCATGCTCATCGTGGGTCTGTGGCACGGCGCCGCGTGGACGTTCGTCGTCTGGGGCGCCATTCACGGCCTGTACTTACTGATCGCTCACGCCTGGCTCCAGATCAAAGAGCGTTTCAAGTGGGTGTCCGGGAGGCGGTCAGGTGCCTTGGGGTGGGTGGCTGTCGCGACGACCTTCGCAGCGGTCACCGTGGCCTGGGTCTTCTTCCGCAGCGAGAGCTTCGGGGGCGCCACCGTGATGTTGATGGCCATGTTCGGCCAGAACGGCCTGGCCTTGCCCCGGTCGTATGAGGGCTATCTCAACGCCCTCGGTGGCATCGGGACGATCTTGAGCGGTCTCGGTGTGAGGTTCACCGACCTGGAGGTCTTCTTCGGCGGCGAACAATTACTGTGGCTGGTCCCGCTGCTCATGTTGGTCTGGTTGATGCCCAACACTCGGGAGATTGTCTCGGAGCAAGTGGGCGGTCGTGCCGAGC
Organism: Nitrospiraceae bacterium; assembly: GCA_041563675.1. Classification (GTDB taxonomy): domain Bacteria; phylum Nitrospirota; class Nitrospiria; order Nitrospirales; family Nitrospiraceae; genus JBFGRM01. The sequence goes on from JBFGRM010000007.1 coordinate 20,691, forward strand.
CGGTCCGTTGGCTGACACCGCAATTCTGGCCGAGCCTGAGGTGGGGAGTCTATGTGGGCTCGCTCACCATGCTGGCGCTGGCCTCGATGACAAGGATTTCCGAGTTCATCTATTTCAGGTTTTGAGAGGTCCATGCACGGACGGTTCGTCGCAGGGATCCCCTTGGGCATGCTGATGACTCTGCTGGTCATCGGGGGGCTCAATTACCTCGTGGACCCCCTGCAGTACTACCGAAAGGCTGAGTTTTACAAGCCGTTGTTCTCGGGCCAGCAGCGATTTCGCAACCCTGGCATCGCGCGGCACTATTTTTACGACGCCGTTGTCCTGGGCACCTCCACGGCCGACTACCTCTTGCCTCGCACGATCAGAGACACCCACGGATGGACGGCGGTGTCCCTGCGGTTGAACGGCGCGACCGCCTATGAGCAACGCCGCATGTTCGACGTCGTCGCGCGCCACTCCGACGCACCGTACATTATTTGGGGGCTCGACTATGACGCCTACCTGGGATCACCCGAGCGGAAGCATGACAGCTCGCTCTTCCCCGAATACCTTTATGGACATACCCTCAGGGGGGCGCTCGCCTACCTCGTCAATGTCCGGGTGCTCTACTGGTCCTTGGAAAATCTGCTTCGCACGCCGCGATTCAACAGCCTGGAAGAGATGCAAAACGACCACAAGAGCTATCGCTTCTCACGCGAAGTCTTTCGCGCTCATTTGGCTGGGATGGAAGCAGCGCCTCAAACGTGCGACGTGCCGACGCCGGCCGTGAGCCCCGGAAACGCCAATCTTGATGCGCTGATCGCGCTCATTCGGGGTCACCCCGGCCGAACCTTTTATCTGTTTCTGCCGCCCTATTCGGCCCTCTATTACGCAAGGCTCTGCGAGAGGGGTGTCTTTCAAGATTTCAGTGCGTTCAGGGGCGCCGTCATGTCCGAGCTGGTGACGCTCGACAACGTCAGGCTCTATGATTTCCAGCCCATTCCGTCGATCACCCACGACCTTGATAACTACAAGGACGACCTCCACTATTCGCCGCTCGTCGCACGGTACGTCTTGCAGTCCATGAAAAACGGGCATCACCGCGTGAGAGTCGGTGACGGACCGGCACGCGTCGAGCTTCTGTCGGCGCAAACGAAGGCGTTCCTCACGCACCTTCGGGCACACCGGATAGCCGACAGAGAGGATGTCGCGGATAGACGCGGAGGGTGAACGAACCGCCGGCAGGCCGATCGCAGATTTCGGACTCAGGAGAGCGGCTGACGCTGAGGCCCCAAACCGTCCCCCAAGACCTGCACGTTCTCAGGAACGTCCGATTGCCACAGTGTTGATGTGTTCCATCGTCTCAGATCGGGATCCGGACGATCTCGTTCTGCAGAGGCTGCCCGAAGACGAGAGCCTCGCGATCGGAGACGTAGACATCCAGCTCGCTCCGAATCCCGAACTCGCCGGGCAGGTAGATGCCCGGCTCGATCGAGAAGCAGGTGCGCGGCAGCAGGCGACGGCCGTCCTGCGTCTCGAGATTGTCGATGTTGGCCCCGTTGCCGTGCACCTCCTCGCCGATGGAGTGCCCCGTCCGATGCAGGAAATGATCGCCGTAGCCGGCGGCCCTGATCTGCTCCCGGCACACCTCGTCGACCTCCCACCCGCAGGGGAAGTCGCCGCGGGCCACGCGCTCGCGAACGAAGGTCAGCGCCGCGTCCCGGCCGCGCCGGACGATCTCGAAAATCTCCCGGTGACGAGCGGGAACCTCCCGGCCCACGAACGCGGTCCACGTGATGTCCGCATAGACGCTCTCCGCCTCGGGGCGTTTCGCCCAGAGGTCGATGAGAACCAGATCGCCGCGAGCCAGGGAAGCGGAGCCCCGCGCGACCGGACTGTAGTGCGGATCGGCGCTGTGCTGATTGACCGCGGCGATGGGGGGGCTTCCGGTGATGAGGCCATGCCCCTCGATACGTCCCAAGATGAACTGCTGCAGATCGTACTCGGTGAGCCCCCGGTCCGACCGGAGCTCGGTGCCCACGTGGTCGAAGGCCTCCTGGACGATGCGCCGCAGCTTCTCCGCCGCATCCCGGTGCGACGCCAACTGCTCGTCCGTCCACACGGCCTCGAAACGCTGCACGAGGTCTGCTGACGACACGACCTCGAGACCAAAGCTGCGGATCAACTCAATGGTCCCGGCATCCACTCGCGACACATAGGGCACGGCGTTGAGCGGGGAGTACTGCATCGCGATTCTTCGCTTCCCCTTGAGCACGTCGCCGAGCTTCGCCTTCTGCTCCGCCCAGGAGACGTAGTGCAGGTCGTTCCCCGGCAGATCGTGGAGAATATGGGGCTCGATGCGATGAACCAGCTTGACGGGGTGCCCCTGGGACGGCACCCAGTAGTACCATCGTCGGGTGACGTGGCTGGCGGGATCGACACGCAGGACGCGGTAGGCGAGGGGGTCACTCCCGCGGAAATCGTAAAAGAGCCACCCATCGAGGCCATCGATTCCGCGGAGCGCCTCTTGGATCTGGGCAACACGTCCCGTCACGCCCATCGATTCCTCATTGGCGGCCATCTTAATCACTCGCCCATTGCTGGTCAAACCCGCGCATTCTTTTTGACGGGATCCCTTGCTGACCCCTTGTGCCTCACGCCTGACGCACGCCCGTCATGCTACAATGCCGGCCAAGGGAGAGGTCATGTCGTCCACATCGGCACCGCGGACACCAAATTATCGCATTAGTCTCTTCTACGGCCCCGACAGGCTTGACGGGGCACCTCCGCGACAGAGCTGCGTGTTCAACGTGAAAAAGCGGAGCTGGCGCACCGGCGTCCAAGTGGCGGTGGAGGTGTCCGACGAGCAAGTGACCCAGGCAAAGGGCGTGACGGACTTTCCCCCCTGGCTCGCGACGGTATTGAAGACCGTGCCCGATGAGGAGCGGGAGGAGTATCGATCGCGCGCCGACGATCTCTTCATCCAGGCCCTCTGTGGCCTCAAGCTCGACCTGGCGATTCAAGGCGGCCTGGCGCAGGAAAATCAGACCGTGGGGTCCGACGCGCTGGTCGAGGAAGTCGCCCATGCCCTCCCTTCGCAGGTTCAGCGCCTGCAATCACGGATCCTGGCTGAGCTCGACGTCGCTGTATGAGCAACCAGTCAACCGAAACCTCGAGACCGGCCAAAGGCCAAGAAAAGAGGGGTTTCTCTAGGGCACCCAATTTGCTATAACGTGATCGATCGTGGCGTTGACTCCGGACAGCGTCTTCGCATGCATGAGGGAGGATCTCGCATGAAGATCTCACGCGTATCCCGCAAGATGGTCTGCCTGGCCATCATTTGTGCGGTCTGGATGGCGATCGCAACGCCTGCCCTGGCGCAAAACGCGGACTACCAGGAGGAAGGCTCCACAGCCACACGCGCCGGCCTCGGCGCAGCCAGTTTTCTGGCCACCATTCCCTACGGCGTCACGAAGGTCGCCTTCGCGGCTGGAGGAGGGATCGTCGGCGGGCTGGCGTATCTGTTCTCAGGCGGAAACACGGAGACGGCGAAGAACATCTGGACGACCAGCATGTACGGGACCTATGTCATCACCCCGGATCACCTGCAAGGGAACAAGGCCGTGCGATTCCTGGGAGTGGCGGAGGATGCCTCCGATCCGTATCTCGAAGAGACCCGCTACTAACCCGCGTTCATGAAGCCCGTTATCGGGATCACTCCCGACTTCAATGCCGGCGACCGCAAGGACATGGGCGGCCGCGAGCCGACCTACTTCCTGCGCGCACGCTACCTGCAGGCCATCGAAGATGCCGGGGGCATTCCCCTGATCCTGCCCCTTGCGGCCACCCGGTCGGATCGCCAGAAGCTGCTGACACAACTCCACGGGCTCGTCCTCACCGGAAGCGGACCGGACCTGCCGCCCCGCCTGTACGGCGAGCGCCAGCGTTACCATTACCCCCTCATGAGCCGACAGCGCGCCGACTTCGAGATCGACCTGGCTCGTTTCGCGCGACGAGAGGGGATGCCAACCCTCGGCATCTGCGGGGGGATGCAAAGCCTCAATGTCGCGCTGGGCGGGACGCTCTTTCAGGACATCTCGTCTCAGCTCTCCTCCTCGCTCCGCCACCGCCAGTCCGCTCCCGCCGTCAAGCTCTCCCACTGGATTGACGTCCGCCCCAGGAGCTTGCTCCAACGCATCTTGCGCCGGGGCAGGATTCGTGTTAACAGCTCCCATCATCAGTCGGTCAAGCGCGTGGCCCCCTCCCTCGCCGTGAGTGCGGTCGCGCCCGACGGGGTGATCGAGGCGATCGAGTCGCAGCGGCATCCGTTCCTCCTGGGCGTTCAATGGCACCCCGAGTTCCTGTACCGGCACGACAGTATGGCGCGGCGGATTTTCTCCTCCTTCGTCAAGGCCGCGCGCGCCCA
>JBFGRM010000008.1:0-25082 GCA_041563675.1 Nitrospiraceae bacterium
AGCGCCATTCCCGCTTCCTGCAGCACCGCTTCGATCCGCGCGCGCGTGACCGCGCCTTCCCGCAGGAGCCGGATCGGTCCACGGGTATCGACAAGGGTCGACGGCGATCCTCCAGCGGTCTCGCCTCCGTCGAGAATCAAGTCGACGGCTTCCCCGAGCGCCTGCGCGACCTTTTCGGCCGAGGTGACGGGGGCGTCACCGGAACGGTTCGCACTCGTTCCGGTCAGGGGCCCGCTCGATTTGAGGAGCGGCACCAGCGCGGGCACATCGGGCTGCCGAACTCCGATGGTGTCGGTACCCGCCGTCAGCTCGGACGAGAGGCGGGATAGGGCGGGAAAAATCAACGTGAGCGGACCGGGCCAAAGCTGATGCATCAGCACTTGGGCGGCGGGCGGGATATCGGCGACGAGTCCACGCAGTTGCGTGGTCTCGGCGATGAGGAGCAGCAGGGGCTTGCCGGCCGGCCTGCCCTTGATGTCGTTAACACGGCGCAGACCGTGGGACTGCGACGCGGACGCGGCAAGGGCGTAGAAGGATTCGGTTGGAATGGCGAGCACGCCGCCGTCGGCCACAACTTGACAGGCGGTCTCAATCACCGCTTGGGTCGGGGTGGACGGAAGCGGCAGGATTCGAGGCATCGGCGGGCGGTCGCAGGCGATGCTAAGACGTCCGTTGGAGCGCGCGGGCGGCAATATCGGATCGATGGTGGCATCCATCGAACGTGATGGCCTGCGCGGCTTCGTAGGCGCGCTCCCTCGCCGCGCCCAGGCTGGACGCGATCCCGGTCACCCCGAGCACCCGTCCGCCGGCGGTGAGCACCTCTCCCTCCTTCCGCTGCGTCCCGGCGTGAAACACGAGCACATCCGGCTGCTCCTGAGCCGGCAACCCTTTGATGGGAACCCCCGTCGCGTAAGACCCAGGGTAGCCGCCCGAGGCGAGCACGACGCAGACCGCGGCCTGGGGGGACCATGCGACGCGGATCTGATCCAGACGGTGCTCGACCACCGCCTCCATCACGTCGACGAGGTCCGTCTCGAGCAGCGGCAGGACCACCTGCGTCTCCGGGTCCCCGAACCGCGCGTTGAACTCGAGGACGCTGGGCTTCCCATCCACGATCATCAGGCCCGCATAGAGGACTCCGTGAAACGGCCGTCCGACCTGCGCGAGCGCATCGACGGTCGGTTGCAGAATCTCCTCGACGACGACCTTCTGGAGTGACGGACTGGCGAGGGGCGCGGGCGCATAGGCGCCCATGCCGCCCGTGTTCGGGCCCGTGTCCCCATCCCCGACCCGCTTGTGGTCCTGGGCGGGAACCATGGGGACGACGGTCTTGCCGTCGGTAAAGGCCATGACGGTCAGCTCCTCCCCATCCAAGAACTCCTCGATCACCACCCGCTGCCCTGCCTCTCCCAAGGTCTGCTGGTCCATCAAGTCCGACAACGCCTGCTGCGCCTCGGGGATCGACGCGGCGACGATGACGCCCTTGCCCTGCGCGAGACCGTCGGCCTTGACGACGAGCGGAACCGCATGCTTCTCGACATAGGCGCGCGCGGCGTCCAGGCGGTCGAAGGTCCGCGCTTGCGGCGTGGGGATGCGATGGCGTCGCATCAGCTCCTTGGCGAAGGCCTTGCTCGCCTCGATCTGCGCGGCGCCCTGGGTCGGCCCGAAGATTTTGAGCTTGGCTTTGCGAAACTCGTTGGCGAGCCCCAGTGCCAGCGGCGCCTCCGGACCGACCACGGTCAGGTCGATCCCCTCGGAGGTCACGAAGCGCTTGAGCCCGGCGATGTCCGTGGTCGGGATCGGGACGCAGCGCGCGAGCTGCTCGATGCCGGCGTTCCCCGGCGCGCAATAGAGCGCGGACACACGCGGGCTCTGTGCGATCTTCCAGACCAGCGCATGTTCGCGCCCGCCGCTGCCGACGACGAGGACGTTCATGGCGCGGTCACCGGGACACGGTCAAGACCGGAGGACCATCTCGCGACGACGGTACGAATCGAGAGCGGAAGGGACGCAGAGGGGGAAATGTGAAGAGACAGGCACACCGTGGAATGAATCAATGTCGGAAGTGTCGCATGCCGGTCATGATCATGGCCAACTGATGCTCGTCCGCGGCCTGAATCACGTCCTTGTCCCGGATGGATCCGCCCGGCTGGATGACGGCCGTGATCCCCGCCTGCGCGGCGGCGTCGATGCCGTCGCGGAATGGAAAGAAGGCGTCGGACGCCATGACACAACCCTTGATGGGCAATTGCGCCTTCATCCCCGCCAGCTTGACGGAATCGACGCGGCTCATCTGGCCGGCGCCGATGCCGACGGTCTGGCCGGGACGCGCGTAGACGATCGCGTTGGATTTGACGTGCTTGCACACCTTCCACGCAAAGGCGCAGGCCGCGTACTCCTCTTCGGTCGGCCGTCGCTTGGTGGGCACGGTGAGCTGCTTGAGGTCCGGCAGGTGACCGAGATCGCGGTCCTGGAGAATGAGCCCGCCGACCAGCTTCTTCCAATCCAGCCCATCGCGCGCCCCCCCGGCCAGAGGGCCGATATCGAGGAGCCGGAGGTCCTTTTTCCGTCGGAGCTCGGCCAGGGCGTCGTCCTCGTAGCCCGGGGCGATCACGACCTCGACGAAGGTGGAGGTGATCTCCTTGGCGGTGGCAAGGTCGACGGGACGATTGAAGGCGATCACCCCGCCGAAGGCCGAGACGGGATCGGTCTCCCGCGCGCGCGCGTAGGCCTCCACGAGCGTCGAGCCGAGCGCGGCGCCGCAGGGGTTGTTGTGCTTGATGATGACCGCCGCCACCTCGTCGCCGAACTCCTTGGCGAGCTCCAGCGCGCTGTTCGCATCGAGAAAATTGTTGTAGGACATGGCCTTGCCGTGCAGCGTCGTGGCCCGTGAGACCGAGGGCTCCTGCCCGGCCGGGTCCCGGTAGAACGCGCCCTGCTGGTGGGGATTCTCTCCGTAGCGCAGCGTCTCCACGCGCTCATACTGCAACGACAGAAACGGCGGGAACGTACTCCCCTCCAATCCTTGCACCCGGCGCTCCAGGTAGCCGGCGATGAGGCTGTCGTAGCGGGCCGTGTGGTGGAAGACCTTGCGGGCCAGATCCCGGCGCAGCTCGAGGGGCACCGCGTCACTCCGGAGCGCCTCAAGGACGCGGCCGTAGTCGTTGGGATCCACGACGACCAGGACGTCCTCGTGGTTCTTCGCCGCGCTGCGCAGCATGGACGGGCCGCCGATATCGATGTTCTCGATCGCGTCCTGGAAGGTGGCGTCGGGCTTGGCGATGGTGGCCTCGAAGGGATAGAGGTTGACGACCACCAGGTCGATCGGGCCGATACCCTGCTCCGCCATCTCCTGAGCGTGTTGCGGGTTGGATCGGCGCCCCAGCAGGCCCCCATGCACCTTGGGGTGCAGCGTCTTCACCCGGCCGTCCAGGATCTCCGGCGAGCCCGTGTAGGCGGCCACGTCCACGACGGAGACCCCCGCCTCCCGCAGCGCCTTGGCGGTCCCGCCCGTGGAAAGGATCTCGGCGCCCAGAGCCGCCACGCCCTTGGCCAGCTCGACGACGCCGGTCTTGTCCGAGACGCTGATCAGCGCCCGCTTGATCGTGCCCATCTCGACGCTCCTGAGGAAGACAGGGGTGCGGGAAAAAAGGAGAGCGCAGCATAGCAAATGGGGTTGGGTGTTGCAAGGCGGCGTCCCCGCGCCCAGGGCCGCGTTGCGGAGGCCGGTCGAGGCCGTGGCGGAACGGGCGCGGGGCCCGGCTGAGCCCCCCGGCGCAGGGTGGCGATTTCGTTGACAACCCCACGGGCTCTCCGTACAATCGGTCGCCGAGGATCCTCACTGTGCCTTCCGGCTCGCAATTCGTTCACCTTCACCTCCACACCGAATACAGCCTGCTGGACGGGGCGAATCGAATTGCCCCGTTGATTCAGCAGGTCAAGGACTTCGGCATGCCCGCGGTCGCCGTCACGGACCACGGCAACATGTTCGGAGCGATCGATTTTTACCAGAAGGCCCAGGGCGCCGGGGTAAAGCCGATTCTGGGCTGCGAAGCCTACATGGCCCCCGGGAGCCGCCATTCGAAAGAGGGCCTGCTCGCCCATAACGACTACTACCACCTGATCTTGCTGGCTGCGAACCGGACGGGGTACCAGAACCTCATCAAGCTCGTCAGCAAGGCGTATCTGGAGGGCTTCTATTACAAGCCGCGGATGGACAAGGAGCTCCTGGCCGAGCACCACGAGGGGCTCATCGGTCTCTCGGGGTGCCTCAGCGGGGAGGTGCCCTACTTGATCGGCCAGCGCGACCAGGAGGGCGCACTGCGGGCTGCCGGTGAGTACGAAGAGATCTTTGGCAAGGGACGGTATTACCTCGAGGTTCAGGCCAACGGGCTGGAGCACCAGCGCGTCGCCAACCGCGGGCTGGTGGAGATTCACAAGAAGCTTGGCATCCCGCTCGTCGGGACCAACGACTGCCACTATCTGAAGAAGGGGGACGCCCGCCCGCACGATGTCATGCTCTGCCTCCAAACCGGCAAGACGATCCACGACGCCAATCGGATGCGGTTCGATACGGATCAGCTCTACGTGAAGTCGACCGAGGAGATGGCCTCGGAGTTCCACGAGCTGCCGGACGCGGTGCGCAACACCTGCCGTGTCGCGGACGAGTGCGACCTGGACCTGGCCTTCAAGACCTCCTACCTCCCGCAGTATCGGGTGCCGGACGGCTACACACGAGAAAGTTACCTGGAGAAGCTGGCCACGGAGGGTTTGCAGCAGCGGTACCGGAGCCACGCGCACCGTCACCCTGCCGAGGCGTACGAGCTGCGACTCCGGGAGGAGCTGCTGACGATCACGTCCATGGGCTACGCGGGCTATTTCCTGATCGTCTGGGACATCATCAAGTTCGCCCGGTCCCGGGGCATTCCCGTCGGCCCCGGCCGCGGATCCGCGGCCGGCAGTCTGGTTGCCTATGCGCTGCGCATCACCGACATCGATCCTCTCGAGTACCAGCTCCTCTTCGAGCGATTCCTCAATCCCGAGCGCGTGACCATGCCTGACATCGACATGGACTTTTGCATGGATCGCCGGGGGGAGGTCATCAATTACGTGATCGACAAATACGGCGCGGATCACGTGTGCCAGATCATCACCTTCGGGACGCTCGGCGCCAAGGCGGCGATCCGCGACGTCGGGCGGGTGATGGAGATCCCCTATGCGGAGGTGGACCGGGTGGCCAAGCTCGTCCCCACCCAGCTCAACATCACCTTGGATGATGCGCTGCTCCAAGAGCCCCGCCTGCAGGAGCTCACCGAAACCGATCCCAAGATCGGGGAGCTGATGGCGACAGCCCGCGCGCTCGAGGGCCTCGCCCGACACGCCTCGACCCACGCCGCCGGCGTCGTGATCTCCGACGAGCCGCTCACGAACCACGTCCCGCTGTACAAAGGCGCCAACGACGAAATCACGACCCAGTACTCCATGGGGGACGTGGAGAAAATCGGGCTCGTCAAGTTCGATTTCCTCGGGCTCAAGACCCTGACCATGATTCACGGCGCCGTGAAGCTGGCCAACGAGCAGGGAGGCCGCTCGGCCGAGACGCCCGGCCTGGACATGGCGACGATTCCCCTGGACGACCCGGCGACCTACGCGCTGCTGTCTTCCGGACGGACGACCGGCATCTTCCAGCTGGAAAGCCCGGGCATGCGCAATCTCCTGCTGCGGATCAAGCCGGAGCGCTTCGAGGATCTCATCGCTATCTTGGCGCTGTACCGGCCGGGACCGCTCGAGAGCGGCATGGTCGACGATTTCATCAAGCGGAAGAGGGATCCCTCCCAGGTGAGCTACGACCCGCCCGCGCTGGAGCCCATTCTCCGCGACACCTACGGCGTGATCGTGTATCAGGAGCAAGTCATGGCGATCGCGAACCGCCTCGCGGGCTTCTCGCTGGGCCAAGCCGACCTGCTCCGCCGCGCGATGGGCAAGAAGAAGCCTGAGGAAATGGAGAAGCAGAAGGCCCTGTTCATCCACGGAGCGAAGCAAAACCACTTGTCCGAGAAGAAGGCGGAGAAGCTGTTCGACCTCATGGCCTACTTCGCCGGGTACGGGTTCAACAAGTCGCACAGCGCGGCCTACGCACGGGTGACCTATGAAACCGCCTATCTGAAGGCGCACTACCCGACCGAGTTCATGGCGGCGCTGCTGACCAGTGAAATGGGCAATGCCGACAAGATGGTCGGTTACTTCGCCGAGTGCCGGGAGCTGGGTATCCGCGTGCTGCCGCCCGATGTGAACGAGAGCGACAAAATTTTCACGGTGGTGAGCGAGGGCATTCGGTTCGGCTTGGCGGCGATCAAGAACGTGGGCGAGGGTGCGGTCGAGTCGATCATGGCCGCCCGGGAGAGCGGCGGACGGTTCGTCTCCTTTTTTGATTTCTGCCGTCGGAGCGACCTGCAAAAAGTCAACAAGCGCGTCGTCGAGGGGCTGGTCAAGGTCGGCGCCTTCGATTCGATGGGGTGCCGGCGCGCCCAGCTCACGGCCGTCATGGAGCCGGCGCTCGAGGAGGCGGCGGCGATCCAGCGGGAGCGGGAGCGAGGCCAGACAAGCATCTTCGCGGAGTCGCAGGACGGCGGCGCCGGGCTCGGCGACCAAACCCCTCCCCTCCCTGACGTTCCGGAATGGGACGAGGGGCAGCGCTTGAAGTGCGAGCGCGAACTGACGGGGTTCTACATCACGGCACACCCCTTGGACCGCTTCGCCGCGGCGATCGACAGGTTTGCCACGACCACGACCCAGGGCTTGGCGGAAGTGGCGGACAGCAAGGAAGTGAAGCTCTGCGGCATCATCACGACGGTCCGCGTGATGACCACGAAGAAAGGCGACCGCATGGCCTACTTCCAAATGGAGGATCTGCGCGGCCTGGTCGAGGTCATCGCGTTTCCCGACCTGTTCAAGAATGCCGGCGAGCTGATCCAGCCGGAGGCCGTCGTTCGCGTCTCCGGGACCGTGGATCGCGCCGAGAAAGGCACGCGGGTGAAAGGCACAAAGGTGGAAGCGTTGACGGATCTCCAGGCGCGCGGAGTGTCTCGCGTCAATATTCGGCTGGCCGGCGGCGAACAGGCGATCGCGCGCCTCAATCGACTCAAAGAGGTCCTGCGGCGGCATCCAGGGCCGGCAACGCTGACATTGACGTTCTGCCTGGCCCCGGATCTGGAGGCGGACACCGCCGCTCTCCCCGACTTGACGGTCTCGCCCAGCGAGACCTTTCTCGCGGATGTTGAGGATGTGCTTGGTAAAGGGACGGTAGCGCTCCTGTAGACCGCGCGCAGCACGCGCCCGGCCGACCGGATGCGCGGCGAGAGGTGGCCCCATGCGAGATTATTTGGAATTTGAAAAGCCCATCCAAGAGATGGATGAGCGCATTGAGAAGATTCAAAGCTCCGGCGGCTCCCGCAGCTCGGTGCAGGAAGAGCTGCGACGGCTGAAGGCGCGCCTGGCCCAGCTCGAGGCGGAGGTCTACCAACGCCTCACCCCCTGGCAGCGGACGCAACTGGCGCGGCATCCCCAACGTCCGTCGGTGCTCGACTATGTGGGGAGCCTATGCAGCGAGTTCGTCGAGCTGCATGGCGACCGACTCTTCGGGGACGATCGCGCCGTCGTCGGCGGGTTCGCCCGGTTTGGCGGACGGTCAGTGATGGTGCTCGGCACGCAAAAAGGGAAGTCACTCAAGGAGCGCATGCACCGGAACTTCGGCATGCCGAATCCGGAAGGCTATCGCAAGGCCATGCGGCTGATGAAGCTGGCGGAAAAATTCAAACGGCCGGTGCTGATCTTCATCGATACTCCCGGAGCGTACCCCGGCGTGGGCGCGGAGGAACGTGGCCAGGCCGAGGCGATCGCCCGCAGCCTCATGGTGATGTCCACCCTCCGTGTGCCGACACTCTCGGTCATCATCGGGGAAGGCGGCAGCGGCGGAGCGCTCGCGCTCGGGGTCTCTGATCGCGTCCTCATGCTGGAGCACGCCATTTATTCGGTGATCTCCCCCGAGGGCTGCGCGGCGATACTCTGGGATGATCTGTCGAAGGCGCCGGATGCCGCGGCGTCCCTCAAAATGACGGCGAGAGATCTGTTCGAGCTGGGCGTCATCGATGAGGTCGTGGCGGAGCCGCTCGGCGGGGCGCATCGTGACTTTCAGGCCGTCACGACCCGGCTGGCCAAGTCTTTCTCCACGCACCTCAGTCAGTTGGAGGAGTCGTCGCTGGATGAGTTGGTTGCCCAGCGCGGCGAGAAATATCGGAAAATGGGCGTCGTCGGCGATATCCCGAAAATGGCATCATAGAAACGGGAGGCGGAAGGGGGGAGGCGAAAAGAGTGAAAAGTGAAATGGAAAGGGAGTATTGCTCCTTCCCATTGCACTGTCGACGTCTCAGGCTTCTTGTTTCGTCATTCCTGCGAAAGCAGGAATCCATCTTCTCTTTTCGCTTCCCCCCTTCCGCTTCCCGCCTCCCGTTTTATGGATTCTGCCACATCGCACCGTCGAAGGTCGGGTTGAAGTTGGGTGTGAGCTTGATGGTATCGCCGTCCTTCACGGCGGACGTGAGCGCTCCCACCTTGCGATTGACCGTGACCAGAATCTCGCCTTTCTGCAGAAGGGGGAGGATCCCGCTCAGCTTCTCCGCATGCGTGTCGAACAACGCCTGAACCGTCGTTTGCCCGTCGTTCTCGAGCTCGAATTCAGGGTCATCGACGAGTTGCTGCAGCGTGGGTCCCATCACGAGCACTCTTACCATTGACGCCCCTCCTCACCACGGTCTGTCCGGTCAACAACAGTCTGTCTTCTTGATCGATTCCGGCTCCCGGCGGCTGATCCGGCATCCTCCCCACGGAATCCCGGTGGCACCGAAAACAATCGGTGCGCGAAGGATGCCGTGCCGGCACCGCTTGGGACGCCCCGACGGCGTGGCACCGGAGGCAGTCGCGCTCGGATCGCAACCCGCGGTGCTCCGCGGTGTCCGGCACCGTCGGGTTGTTGTCCCGTGGCGACGGCAACAGCGCCACGAAGACCACGACGCCGATGGCGGCGAGGACCACCAGGATATCCACGCGCGTGACGTTCATCATCCGGACTGGCGCGTCCCCTGCTCGGCCAGCGCGGCCGCCGCCAGCTCCGCGACGTGCCTGACCTCCACTCCCTTCCCGACGCCGTTCTTGAGCTGGATGAGGCAGGCGGGGCAGCTGGTCGCGACGACATCAGCCCCGCTTTCCTCGATCGCGCGCCGCTTGCGGCGAAAGATCTTCTGGGCCGTGTCATAGTCCTTGATCACGTAGGTCCCGGCGCCGCCGGCGCAGCGATCGGCGTCCTGCATCTCCACGTAGGTGAAGTCCGGAAGGCGCCCCAGGACGTCGCGTGGTGCCCGGCTGACGCCGGCGGCCCGCAGATGACACGACGAATGGTACGTGACACGCCGTGGCGTGGCAGCCGGTCGCGCCGCCTGCGCCTGGGCGAGCGCCGGAGAGTCAGCCAGAATTTCGGAAATGTGCTTCACGCGACCCGCGAGCTCCGCGGCGGCGCGACGCTCGGGACCGTCCTCGAACAGGCTGGGGTAATCCTTGAGCATGAGCGTACAGGACGCGCAGCCCGTGACCACGGTCTCGTATGACGCGAGCGAGGCGAGGTTGAAGCGGGCGGCGTCGCGGACCAGATTCTGGTGACCGTAGGTCTGGATCGGCGTCCCGGAGCAGCGCTGCGGCGGCAAGGCGGGCTCGAGCCCGAGCCGCGTGAGGACCGTGATCACGGCATCACCTACGCCGTCCTCGAAATAGTTGGCGGCGCATCCGTGAAAATACGCGACACCGCCGCCCTGCTTGCGGACCAACGCTGGGTATCGCCGGCGCAACAGGCGGCGCGCAAGCGTGGGGAGGACCAGGTCGTGCGGGAGGCGGGCCGTTTCGGCGAGCCGCCGGAGGATAGGCCGGGTCAGGGTTTCCAGCCAGGCCCGGACACGAGGCCGGTCCCAGAGTCCCTGCGTGCGAGCCGCCAGCGTGATGAGCCTCTCGAAGAGCCAGGGCCTGGCGTGCGCCGCGAAGATCCAGCCGGCGAGCCGGTTGGGGTGCTCCGCCCGCCGCTGGAGAATGAGGTCCGACACGTCCACGCCGGCCGGGCAGACGGTCCGACAGGACTTGCAGTTGAGGCAGGCCTCGACGACCCGCTTGCTGTTCAGGTAGCTGTAGTCCTGCGAGGTGACGATCTCGAACCAGCCCCGGGCGCTCATGTCCTCGGACTCGAAGACATCGTAGACCGGACAGACGGAATTGCATTTGGCGCAGGTGGCGCAGGGTTTGGCGAGGCGTGTGTAATCGATGTGCTCCGTGAAGGACGCTCGGCTGATTTTCACGCCGGGATTGAACAGGCCGGCCGGGTCCAGCGTCTCTTTGACCTGTACGAACAGTCGATAGAGATCCTCGCCGAACATTTCCCGCACCACCTCGGCCCGGACCCGCCCGTCTCCATGCTCCCCACAAATGGAGCCGCCGAAGCGCGTCAGCACCGTCCGGTGGATCTCGCGGTACGCGTCGGTCATGCGGCGGAAATCATCGGGGTCATTGACGTCGAGGAGGGGCACGATGTGCGCGTTGCCGTTGCCGATATGTCCGAAGATGGCGACGGCGACACGCTGGTCGTCGAAGAAGCCTTCGAGGTACCGCATCAGGTCGGCGATGAGGTCCGCCCGCACGACCACGTCATCGACGAAGTTGATCGGCTTCTTGCGGGCGCTGTAACGATAGAGTGTGGGGTACAGGGCCTTGCGCGCTCGCCACAAACGCTCACGCTGCTCGGGATCGGAGGCGAACAAGGGGTCCGCGGCCAGGCTAAAGTGGCGGCAGAGGGCGGAGAGGCGTGCGACGGTCTCTCGGCCGGCCGCCCCGCCCTCCGGGTCGTCAAACTCGGCCAGGAGGGTCGCAGCGGCGCCCGTGGGGATGCCGTGCGACTCCCGCCCGATCAAATCCAGCGTGTGGGTGTCCATGACCTCCAGCGCGCTCGGCGTCAACGCGAGCAACGCGGGCACCGCGTCGCCGACGCCTTCCAGATGACGAAAATGGATCAGCGCGGTTGTCACCGCCTTGGGTTTCGGCTCGAGCCGCAGCGTGGCTTCGCTGAAGATGCCCAGCGTGCCTTCGCTGCCGATGAACAGCTTGGGGAGATCGAAGATGCCGGCGTCCAGCCCGTCGACCAAGCCGAAGAGATTGTAGCCGCTGCTGTTTTTGGTCACGAGGGGACGCTTCGCTTGGATCAGATCGGCATGCGTCCTCACCAGATCCAGCACTGAGCGCAGCGGCGGCACCTGATCGAGCAGGTGGGTGGTCCGGCCGTCGTCGAGCCGGTAGGCGCGCAGGTCCAGCCAATCGCCGGAGGCCACGCACGCGCGCAACGCGTGCACATTGTCCTTGACGGATCCGTAGCGGAGCGTGTGCGGACCGGAGGAGTTGTTGGCGAGCATCCCCCCCAGCTTGCACATGTCGCCGCTGGAGGGGTCCGGTCCGAAGTGTAAATCGTGGCGCGCGAGACGCCGGTTCAGCTCCGCGAAGACCACCCCGGGTTGGACCCTCGCCCAGCGCTCCTCTGGGTTGATCTCGAGGATGCGGGACAGGCGGGAGACGTCGAGGACGATGCCCTCCCCAATCGCCGACCCTGTGAGGTTGGTGCCCGCGGCGCGGGGTGTGATCGGCACGCCGGTGCGCTGCGCGAAGCGAACGACGACTTGAATATCGGCCTCGGTCTCGGGTAAGACGACCACGTGCGGGGCGATCCGGTAGATGCTGGCGTCGACCGCATAGGCCGTGCGGGTGGCGAAATCGTCGCGCACCTTGTCGGGGCCCAATAGGCGGCGCAGGTCACCCGCCACCGAAGATTTCTTGTCAGGCTGTATAAGGGTCATGGGCGGCTCGCGTCCCGGCTTGGCGTCATGCGCGCGGTCATGACTGCATTCTAGACGCTCGCGTCCAAGGATCACAAGTCGATGGGCCAGATGTCTTATTCCGTGTGCCTGGCTGTCCGTCCGCCACGAGTCGAGCACCGCCCGCCTTCGCTCAAGCGACGGCGGGCAGGCCCGCCGTCGCATGGGCGAAGCTGGAAGTTCTCATTGGCACCTTGGCGCTGAAGCCATGGGGCTCCACACATGGCACGTCCGCTGCTGTTCGTGACCAGACGCCTTCCCGATCCCGTGATGGCCACCATCAGGGAGCGGTTTCGCTTGTTCGTTGAGCCTTCCGACGATTCGCCGACGCGCGAGGCCCTCGTTGCCGGTGCCCGCGAGGCCGAAGCGCTGATCTGTACGCTCACAGAGACGATTGACGAGGCGCTGCTCGCGGCCTCCCCGCGGCTCCGCGTCGTCGCCAACTGTGCCGTGGGCTTCAACAACATCGCCGTGAGCGCGGCCAAAGCCCGCGGCATCGTCGTCACGAATACGCCGGACGTGTTGACCGACGCGACGGCCGACTTGACCTGGGCGCTGTTGCTGGCCTTGGCCCGGCGGATCGTGGAAGGCCACGCGCTGGTGCAGTCCGGCCGGTGGCGCGGGTGGGGGCCGACCCAATTGCTCGGCACGGATCTGACCGGTAAGACGCTCGGCATAGTCGGCATGGGGCGGATCGGGCAAGCCGTGGCCCGGCGGGCCCCGGGGTTTGAGATGACCGTGATATACCACTCCCGCCGGGCCCTCCCCGACTCAGCCCAGTCGAGCACGTGGCGATCCGTGACGATGGATGAGCTCCTCAGCGGCTCGGACGTCCTGACGCTCCACCTGCCGCTGACCGACGACACGCGCCACATCATCGGGCGGGAGCAACTGCGTCGCATGAAGCCCACCGCGCTGCTCATCAATACCTCCCGCGGACCGGTCCTCGATGAAGCGGCATTGTCGGAGGCTCTTCGGGCGGGACGTCTGGCCGGCGCGGGGCTCGATGTCTACGAGCACGAGCCGCGCATCCAGCCCGAATTGATGGGACTGGCGCAGGTCGTCACCCTCCCCCATCTCGGCTCTGCAACGCTCGCAACGCGGAGCCGCATGGGCATGATGTGTGTGGAGAATGTTGAATCGGTCCTGGCCGGAAGGCCGGCGCCGAATGCGGTATAGGAGAAATCGTTCCAGGTCCCAGGTTCCAGGCCCCAGGTGTCCAAATTTGTGGTTTCCTTGGAACGTGAAACCTGGAACCTGGAACGAGAGTTTCACGTGGGACTTGGGACTTGAGACGTGGGACGAATGTGAATTGGGTAGGTGTCAGGAAGTAAGCTTGAGGTCTTTTGCCACTTCGTGAATCAGTGATTCCTGGATCAGCTCCTGCTTGCGCAGGTAGCCTTCCAACATCGCGTTATCGCACAGACCGTTGATGAGGCGCGGGATCCCTCTGGCGTAGTCGCAGATCGCGGAGAAGGTATCGGTCGCGAAGGGCGACTCCTGGGCGCCTGCGACGCGAAGCCGATGGTTCACATAGGCCGCCGTGCCTTCGGTATCGAGCGGAGTCAGCTCGTACCGCATGCCCACGCGCTGGTGCAGGGCCGGGTCCAACGCCAGGGCGTGATCCAGCTCCATCAGGCCGAACAAGATGAACGTCACCGCCTTGCGACCGTTGATCTCGATATTTAACAGCCCGCGAAAATCCTCCATCAGCTCCTGGCTCCGCAGCATTTGGGCTTCGTCGATCAAGACCACCGCCTGTTTTCCCGAGTCGAAGACCTCTTCAAGCCGCCTCGACAGCTGAGTCAGCAGCTCGGTCTTGCTTTGAGCCGGGCTCTGGACTTCCATCTGATAGGCCATCTTGCGGAGCATCCACTCGGACGTGACCGCTGCGTGGATGACGACGAGCATCGCGGCTTCATAGCGGTTGGGGTCCAGATCTTCCAGCAGCCGGGTGGCCAGCATGGTTTTGCCCGTGCCGATGTCGCCGACCAGCAGGGCCAATCCTTTCATGCTCTCGGCCGAATACTTGAGCCGCACCAACGCTTCCGCGTGCTGCTTGGTGTGATAAAAGAAACGACTGTCGACGGTCGTCGAGAATGGATTTTCCTTGAGCTGATAAAACTCGAGCAGGTTCATCGAGGCCAAATATCAGAGGTATGAGATACGACGCTTCTTGCGATCTGGTCCCGAAGGGGCCGTCAGGATTTGCCCTTCCTGAACAGGCATGGCTGAAGACTTTCCGGACGCGGCTTCTTTTTGCCCTCCGCCTTTGATCCAGTCAATGCGCTTGGCGACGTCCTGGTAACCGGAAATCGTCTCGAAGACGCGCAAGGCCCGATCGAACAATCCTTCCGCCTCGTACATCTGTCCCAGCTCGTACCGGACCGACTGCGACCGCTCGCCTTGGCATCGCGCATCGTACATGGCGTGCTCCAGGCAGGCGATGGCGCGTCGGCTCATGCCTCGTTCCCGGAGGCAGCCCGCGAGCTCCAGGCAGGAGTCAAGAAAGAGCGCATCGCTCGCGATGGAGACCCGAAATTCCTCCATGGCTTCACTGAACAGCCCCATGTCACGGTATGCCCGACCCAGTGTGAAGTGCGTCTCGAGCTCCTCCTCGGAAAGACGCGACTGGGCAGCTGGCGCGGCCACGACGGGCTCCGGTTCCGCTTCGGGTTCCGCGGCTTGCTCGGCCACGGGCTCAGGCTCCGGCTCGGGAGCCGGGCTGGCCTCGACCTCCTCCGCGACGGGCTCGGGCTCTGGGACGGCTGCGTCCTCTTCGAGCTGCCCCGCCTCTTCGGCGGGCGCCTCTTCGACCGCCGCCTCCGCTGCCTCGGGCGCCACAGAGGGGTCAAACACGGCGGCGAACTGTTGCTGCAGCTCGCTGTTCGGGGCGAGCTCCTTGATGCGGTCGTAGAGTTCCGCCGGCAGCGTCGGCATGTCTGGATCGGGATTCTCCAGGAGCAGTTGCAGCGCTTTGCCGTAGTGCTGCGCCGCGGTCTGGGGGTCATCCCGTTTCTCGTAGACCGCGCCCAGGATTTCGAGCAGGGGGACAGAGCAAGGATCGACCTGCAAGTACTCCTGAATGAGCGCCTCGGCGAGCTGGTGATCGTCGGCCCGGAGCGCCGCGCCGGCCAAGAATTGGTATTCGTTCAGCGCGATCGGCAGCTCGCCTTTCTTCAAGTGCAAGCGGGCGAGCAGTTGGCACACCTCCGGATCGCCGGGCTCCCGACTGAGGAGCTGCGAAAGGACCGATTCGGCCCCGTCGTATTTCCCGTCGTCCATCTGGCGGACGGCCTCGGCGAGCTGGCCTTCGCGACTGTTGGGGTCCGCCTGTTTCGTATCCGCCGCGGGCCCGCTGCTCTTTCCGACGATGGGTCCGGTATCGGGCTGGCTCAGAAATTGCTCAAGGTCGATCTTCTGACGGGTCGCCAGATCCTGGGCGTGCTTTCGAATCGCCGCGTTGGAGGGATCGAGCTTCAGGATACGGCGAAACGCCGCCAGCGATTTTTCCGGCTTGCCGTCCTTCAGGAGCAGTCGGGCCAGCGTGGAATAATCGGCCACCGCGCTGCTCACCAGCCCCCGCTCGGCGTTCAGGTCGCCGAGGTGCTGATAGATTTCCATGCAGCGGGGATCGACCTTGAGGACTTTCTTGTACGCCGCGATGGCTTTCAGGGGGGCGCCTTCGGCGCGGAAGGCCTCGGCGGCACGGAGGAAGGAGCCGATGGCGTCTTTGGAGGCGTTGCGTTTTAGCTGGAGGTCGCCGATGGAATTGTGGACGGCGCCGTCGGCCGGCGAGCTGCTGAGCAGTTTCTTCCATTCCGCAATCGCGGCGTCGAATTGGCCTTTCGATGCCAGGGCTTGGGCATTCTGAGCGATGGCACGTCGATCCACTCCCAAAGCTGGTCCTCCAACACAGCACAAAAGCTAGCAGTATCAATGGGTTTTGTCAAGAAAAGCACCGGAAAGCGGGTTGCGACATGCGGCAAAAATTGGCCCCCGGACGGAGGCAAAACAGGGAGGATCCCCCAAAAAAAACGGGCCCTCGAAGGGCCCGTTTTATAGGCAATCCTGGCCCGATGTGTGGGCTTTTACGGGGAGGGGGAGGATGCGGCCATCCGAATGACGTTCGCGGCCTGGGGTCCCTTGGCGCCCTGGACAATATCGAACTCGACGCTCTCCCCTTCTTTCAAGGTCTTGAATCCATCGCCTTGCAAGGCGGAATAATGGACGAAAACATCTTCCCCACTCTCAAGTCGTATGAAGCCGAAGCCTTTACGGTCATTAAACCATTTCACTGTGCCCTTGCTTTTCACGCAGCCCTCCTTTCCTGAACGGCTCCTGAATGGACAATTCCTTACGCGCGGGGCGCCGTTCCTATGACCCTACGGAACCCAAACCCGAAAAAAAACCGCAGATGGATGACCCGCCTGCGGTTGTGTTGTGTGCTAGGTAGTAAGACCAATCCCCATGAACAAAAACCGGCAGGCATGTAACATAGGGGCCAAGCCTTGTCAAGATGTTCTTTTCCCGATCATGCGTGGAGGGCGCTCGGGCACGTGTGAAACGACGTGAACGCCAGGTGTTGTTTACAAGTATTAAGAATTTCCATATATTGTGAATCCCGGCACAGGTCATGCCGCTGAGGCCGAGGTGCATCGTATTTTAGATCGCTACATCTTCACCGAGCTGTTCCCGCCGTTCTTCATCAGTCTGGCAGCCTTGTGTTTCGTCCTGCTGACCAAGGAGTTGTTGCGGCTCGTCGAGCTCCTCGTTTCGCAGGGCGTCGGGCTGTTGGCCGCGATGAAGGCATTTCTGTATCTGATGCCCTCGTTTTTGGTGCTCGCCCTGCCCATCGCGGCCATCATCGCCTCGATCACCGCGTTTAGCCGATTCTCCTACGATAAGGAATTGATCGCCATGCGTGCGGCGGGACTCAGCCTGTTTCGCTTGTCCAAGCCCGTGCTCGTGTTTTCCGTGCTGGTGTTTGGGCTGACGCTGGCGCTCTCGCAATGGGGACAACCATGGACCAATATCTCGCTGAAGAAGCTGGCGCTGAGCGTGCTGCGCGACCAACTCACGCTGTCGCTGGAAAAAGGCGTATTCAACGAGCCTGTGACCGGAATGGTGGTCTACGTCGCGGACCATCAGAAGATCGGGCACGAGGCACGCGGTATTTTCATCTCGGACGAACGCAACGCGCAGGAGCCCCGGCTCATCGTCGCTGCGGAATACCAGGTTTTGCAGGATGCCGACACCGATCAAGTCGCGCTGCGGCTGTTCGACGGGACGATTCACAGCCGGCCGAACGACCTCGCCCATTACAACCAAATGTCGTTTTCAACCTACGATCTGAAGCTGAGCCTCGACTCGCGGCTCTATGACTCCATGGAAGCGCGGCCAACGCGGGAGCAGCTCGTGGCGCAGTTGAACCGGACCAACTGGGAGGACAAGGGCGCGTTACGTCGATTGATGGAGTCGTACAAGGATTTGGCGTTCCCAATCGCGGCGCTGCTGCTGGGCATGCTCGGGGTGCCGGTGGGCATCGTCACCAAGCGCTCGGGGCGGATGGGCGGGTTCGCGGTCGGTGTTATGGTCGTCGTGGTGTATTACATTTTCAACGTCTTGTGTGATTTTTTCGTCACCGCCCGGGTGCTGTCCCCGTTCGCCGGGGCGTGGGCTCCCAACCTCGTCTTTCTCGCCGCGGCCGTGCTCCTGTTCTATCGGGTGAATCGCCACTGAGGGTTTCGGATGTCGATTCTGACACGGTACATGCTCCGAGAAATTCTCAAGATTTTCTCCCTCTGCCTGGTCGGTCTGATGACCGTCTACCTCGTGGTGGATTTCTTCGAAAAAATTCGCAAGTTCATCGGATACGGCGCTGAGCCCTGGGAAATGGCGCTGTACTTTTTGTTCGTGGCTCCCCACGTGGCGTATCAGATCGCGCCGGTCGCCTTGTTGATGGCGACGCTGCTCTCCCTCGGCGTCTTTCTCAAAAACAACGAAATCACGGCCATGCGCAGCTGCGGGGTCAACCTGGGACGGATCGCCCTCCCCTATCTCGGGTTCTCGGCCGCCGCGGCGTGGGTGTTGCTGGTCTTCAGCGCGCTTGTGGTGCCCGACTCGCTCGTCCGCGCCGCCTACGTCCGGACCGTGCTGATCGAGGAGAAGACGCCGAATCGACCCTTCACGTCGGAGCGCACGTGGTTGCACACGGGTGACCAGACGCTCATCAACATTCGGTCCATTGCGCCGAACGGGGCCACGCTCGAGGGGGTCAGTCTCTATCGACTGGGGTCGCAATTCCAGCTGTCCCAGTTGATCGAGGCGGAGGAGGCGCGATACACGGAACGGGGCTGGGTGCTCCGTACCGGAGTGCACCGCACCTTGTTTCCGGACGGCCGATTCGAGACCCGGCGGTTCGACGAGCGGCCGCTGAGCCTCTCGCACATTCCCGAGGACTTTAACACTTGGTTGTCGGTGAAGTCTCAGGAGATGACCCTGTCCGAATTGGGTGCCTACGCCAGGCGGTTGAAGCAAGACGGGTACAGCTTCGCGCGGTTTCTGACCGACTATCACAGCCGCATCGCCTTCCCGTTCGTCTGTGTGGTGATGGGGATCGTGGGGTTCGCGCTCACACTGAGGCAAACCGGCACCCGCAGGATCGGCCTGGCCAAGGGGATTGGGCAGGCGCTCTTGATCGCGTTCCTGTATTGGACCACGCATTCGGTGGCGGTCGCCCTGGGGCGGAGCGGCGTGCTCATGCCGGTGATCGCCGCCTGGTTCGCCAATGTGCTGTTTGTGAGCTTCGGCAGCTACCTCCTGCTTCGCATTCGCTACTAAGGTCCCGTTATCTCGCCGATTCGTGTGGGTGTGGATCGCGCGAACGCCCCCCCTTCCGGTCTTCTCCGGAGGAGACGAGGCAGGCCGTGAGGGAAAGGCGGCGTTGACGGGAGGGGGATCCGGCGGGTAAAACCCTCGCTACCAGGACGGAGGTTATTGCGACTGATATGAAGCCGCGGGCGGTCATCACAGGGTTGGGCATGGTCTCCCCGATCGGGATCGGGGTCGGCTCGTTTTGGAAGGCTGCCTTGGAGGGGCAGTCCGGGGTCCGGACCGTCCAGCCCTTTGGTGAGTTCTCCCTCGAGGATTACCGCTCGCGGGTTGCCGGCCAGGTCGTAGATTTTCACCCCGAGCAGATCCTCGATCCCGTGCAGGCCGAGCGCGTCGATCGGTATGCTCAATTCGCCCTCGTGGCGGCGCACGAAGGCGTCGCCGACGCCGGGTTGCGGATCGAGGCTGCGCGGGCGCATCGCGTGGGCGTCGTCGTTGGGGCGGGCATGGGTGGAATGGTGATGGGTGAGAACGAGATCACGCGCCTGTACCGGAGCCACAAGCCCCATCGCGTTCATCCCAATTTCATCCCCATGATCACCCTCAATTCGGCGTCGGGCGCGGTCGCCATGCACCTCGGCGCGAAGGGCCCGAACCTCACGATTTCCACGGCCTGCTCCTCGAGCGCCCACGCCATGGGCCAGGCGTTGACGTGCATTCGGAACGGAACCGCGGACGCGGTGATCGTGGTGGGCGCCGATGCCAGCCTGACGCCCCTGGTCTTTGCAGGGTTCTGCTCGTTGCGCGCCCTCTCCACGCGCTTCAACACAGAGCCCGAACGCGCCTCTCGCCCCTTCGATCGCGACCGGGACGGCTTCGTCATGGGGGAAGGCGCGGCGGCGCTCGTCGTGGAGTCCCTCGCGCACGCGCGGAAGCGCAAGGCACACATCTACGCCGAAGTGGCGGGCTACGCGGCGACCAGCGAAGCGTACCACATGGTCATTCCCCGTGAGGACGGCGAGGAGGTGGCGACGACCATGGCGCTGGCGCTGGCGGATGCGAAGCTGCGGCCCGGTCAGGTCGACTACATCAATGCGCACGCGACCTCCACGCCGGTCGGCGACGCCGTCGAGGTGAAGGCGATCCGCAACCTCTTCAAGGTCCGAGCGAACAAGCTCGCCGTGAATGCGACCAAATCACTGGTCGGACACACGCTCGGCGCGGCGGGCGCGATCGGCTCCGTGGTCTGCGCTCTCACCGTGGAAACCGGGTTGATCCATCCCACGGCGAACTACGACCATCCGGACCCGGACTGTCGCTTACCGGGGATCTCGCGTCGGCTCCAGGAACGCCGGGTCACGGTCGCCATGCTGAATGCCTTCGGGTTCGGAAGCAACAACGCTGCCGTCGTCTTCAAGGGATACACCGGCTGACCCATTCCCAATGCTCAAGGAGTAACGCACCCACATCATGGGGAGCTCAATAGACCTCGCGACGAAAATCCGGTCCGAGCTCGCCTCGTATCTGAAGCGGGATGTCGACAGGGTCAGCCTCGGGCACTCGTTGCGTGACGATCTCGGTCTGGACTCCATGGCGACGATCGAGCTGCTCTACCGCATCGAGGAGGCGTTTGATTTGCAGATTCCCGATGAGGATCTCCCGAAATTGATCACGGTGGGCAACGTCGTCACGTATGTGGAGCGTCGGCTCAAGCCCGCTGCACCATCACGCCCTTCCGTCAAACCGAAAAAGAAGAAGCGAGGCTGATCCCGCATGCCGCGGCGGCGTGACGTCCAGCACATTCCTCTCCACGACATCGCGCGATTCGTCGACGGTCGGATCGACGGGGCCGGAGAGACGATCATCACGGGTGTATCGAGCGTGACCGATGCGGGGCCCGGCGATCTGGCTTTCATTGCCGGTGAGCGGTTCGCCGCCGCCGCGCGGTCGTCCCGAGCGACCGCGTTCCTCGTCCCGCGGCAGGTCGACCATCTCGGCGCGGCGCAGGTCGTCGTCGACAACCCCGGCTACGCGTTCGCGAGGGTCGTCGAGCGGTTCTTTCTGGCCCCCCACGCCCGCCGGGGGATTGCCGACGACCTCGTCCGCGGCGCGGACACATATATCGGCCCGGATGTGTCGATCTGGCCGAACGTCACGCTCGGCGATCGCGTCAAACTCGGCGCGCGCGTCACTCTCTATCCGGGCGTCTTCATCGGCGATGACTGCGTCATCGGCGACGATACCCTTCTCTATCCGACGGTGACGGTGCGAGAGGGATGCACCCTCGGTTCACGCGTGGTCGTGCACAGTGGGACCGTCATCGGCAGCGACGGCTTCGGCTATGTGCAGCAGGGAGGCCGGCACCAGAAGATCCCGCAAATCGGCGGAGTCCTGATCGAAGACGACGTCGAGCTCGGGGCGAACGTCACGGTGGATCGAGCCACGTTCGGTCAGACCGTGATCAGGCGAGGCACGAAAATCGACAATCTGGTTCAAGTCGCGCACAACGTCGTCATCGGGGAGGACAGCATCGTCGTCGCGCAGGTGGGAATCGCGGGCAGCACGACGCTGGGTCGTGGCGTCATGGTCGGAGGTCAGGCAGGCATCGCGGACCACGTGGAGATCGGCGATCGTGTCATGATTGCGGCGCGGTCAGGCGTGACGCGCAGTGTCGAGGGGAACCAGATCGTGTCCGGCGCGCCCGCGATGCCGCACGAGCAATTCATCAAAGCGCAAACCTTATTGCCTCGATTGCCCGAGCTCCGGCAGCAGGTCCGGGCGTTGCAGCACCGCGTGGCCGAGCTGGAGTCGGCCCTCCGTGCCCTGCGGACCCGGAAGAAACCGAGGACGAGGAAAAAATAGCCTCCCCCGCCGGCTCATCGCCGGCCGGCCCTGTGCTCTCGCAACAAGCCCCGCCAGAAGAACAGCTTGGCCCAGAAGAATCCCGCCCACGGCATCAGATAGGCCGGCATGGCGGACACGTGACCGCCGACGGTGGCCAGCGAAGAAGCTCCGACAAGAAACAAGACTCCCACCACGTAGGCGACCGGGACCAACGCGCGTCCCTGGTGCTCAAGCGTCGGCGTCGGCGTCTCCCGCTTCCCCCGTCCCTTTTTCCCCTTGCTGTAGAGCCTCATCCGGCCGGCGAAGTGCTCGGGGTAGGCGTGGAGCAGGAAGCGGTGGTAGCGGGTCTGGCTCCACCCGAGGAGCGCGCCGAGCACGAGCAGCACGCTGCTTTGCAGGAACGTCTGCCCATCATAGTCCTCGGCAAGAAACTGGTAGCCGAGCGAGTCCATGGAGGACACCATGAAAATCAGGCCCAAAATGCCCGAGGGAAACAGGATATGCGTCTTGACGTAGTCACGCGCACGGTCTGTTTCTCCTTCGAGGCGCTTGGCTGTAATGATCTTGGGCATCGGGGATGACGGGAGGCGTGTGGGGCGGCCGCCTGATCCGGAGCGGATTATAGCAACCCTGGCGCGACTTTGAAATGCGGGTGGCGCATGGTGTGCGTCACGTGTTCCCGCTCTCCCTCCCCTCTCCCCCGGAGGGGGAGAGGGCCAGGGTGCGGGGGAGAAGGTGGGAGCACTGTCCGGGTCGATTTCCGGGACGGGGAGCTAGGCGATACCGGAGGCTCGCTGGACGATGGAGGGCGAGACCTCCGGGATCTGCTCTTGTGCGCCGAGAACCAAGCTCAGGTCACACAGGTTATTGATCACGCGACAGATCCCCTGGCTGAGCGCATAGACCTCCTGGAGGGCGTCCTTGGTAAAGAGGTCGGTACACCCGCCGGCGGCCTGGAGACGAAAGCGGACGTAGTCCGCCGTCTCGTCCGCGGAGAACGGTCTCAGGTGGTAGCGAATGGCGACCCGTTGGTCGAGCTGCGGAATCGCGGCCACGCGCTCGTTCAACTCCGGCTGTCCGAACAACACCAACGTCAGCAAGAATTCGGCGTTGAGCTGAAAATTCATCAGCAGCCGGATGTCCTCGAAGACGGCCGCATCCTGCACGGCCTGAGCCTCATCCACCATTAGAATGTTGTTGACCTCACGCCGTCGGTTGGCCAGAAGGTGGTCGTTCAGTCGGTGGAGCATCTTGATCTTTTGTCCGCCGCTCTTGAGCCCAAACTGGTACAGGATCTCAGACAGGAACTCCGTGGAGGGCAGCGAGGGGTTGGCGACCAAGGCGACGTCGTACCGACCTTCCGGGAGGCTCTGGATCAAGGCGCGACTAGACAGCGTCTTACCGCAGCCAATCTCGCCCGTCAGCATCACGACGCCCTTCTTGGCTTCGATGCCGTACAGCAAACGCTGTCGCGCGTCCTCGTGCTGGCCGGAGGGATAATAGAAGCGTGGGTCGGGCAGGTTGTCGAACGGTCGCGCGTCGAGCTTCCAATGGTTGCAATAGGTCATGGTCGTGTCCTCCGGTTAGCGTGTCAGCACGGTCCCGATGGCCTCCCGCTCGATCCGTCCCATCTCAACCCATTGCTGTACCATGGGCACGACGGCGCCGAGGCGAAACTCCACGGCGTCAAGCCGTCCCATGACCAGTGATGCGCCGCGATCGGCGATGACGTTGAGAAACGTGGAAAGCCCCTGCAGAAATTGCACGATGCTCGTGGCTCGCGCGCGGCGTGCAGTCTCCGACAGCGCGCGCACCGACTCGATGGCGGGCTTCAGGGTTTTCTTCAGGTCCCCTTTCCCGTCGTGCTGTGCTTTCAACTTGACGATGCTTGCCGTGATGTCGGGCATGCGCTTCTGCACCTCGGCCAGGAACTGCTCGTCGAGCCCTTCCAGTTCGCGCAGTGCCCGGGTGACGTTGCCTTTGTCGAAGAGGTCCGGCTCCTTGGTGCCCTTGCCCTGGGCCCGCTCGATCACGACCTCCAGAAGGTTGCGGGAAGCCCGCCCATCCTGTGCCAACTCCTCGTGCACCTGACGCAGGGCGTCGAGGGAGATGTGCGGTGACGCGGGCTCCATCGCGGCCGCGATGTCGTCGATCGGCTCACTCTCCTCCCCGTCCGCCGGCTCCCCTGAGATGGCGCGAATGTTCTCCGTCAGCCGGTCCAGGCTCTCCTGAATGGATGTCAGGTGTTCGCTGGATGCGGGACCGGCTCCGCTCCGGATCGTCTCCAGTGTCGGCAACACCCCGTACGCCAGCTTTTCGATGTCGGGCAGCTCCACGGTGGCGGCCGATCCACCGAGGTTGGAGAGGGCTTGCTGGATGATTTCGAGCAGCTTGGGGTTGGCGGGTGTGCCCTGATCACGCTGGAGATCCTGCACGGCGGTCTTGGCTTGCTGCAGCCACTCCTCCGCCTCGAGGGCAAAGAGCTCGACCAGCTCATTGCGAAAATCTTCATCATTAAGATCAGATCCCATCCATGCCTTTCGGCAGCCGAGATGCGGCGACTGCGGCCGTGTGATCGGGGCGATTCCGTCCGGAGATCGACCCTATTGGGAAAGATTCGCGATCTGGTTCAGTTTTCGGTTCAGCTCGTCCTGGCGCTTGGCAGCATCCGCCACCTTCGCCTGTGCCTCGGTCAGTTGCTGCTGGAGCTGGGCGGTTCGCTCGCATTCGGTCGCCAGGAGCGTTTCGAGCTCTTCGACTCGTCCCCCACCGTGCTGCGCGCCGGTCAGTCGCTCCGTCAAGCGGGCCGTCTGATCACATTCACGGGCGAGCAAGGTTTCCAGTTCCTCGACGCGGCCGGCGGCCTGCTCGAACTCCGAAAGCCGGCGGCTCATCTGTTCGGCCTTTTCGCGCTCGCGCTCGAGTTGCGTGTGCAGTTCGATCACGTTCTGCCCGGCCTTGTCTTTCTGCCCGATCTTCGTCACCAGCTGCGCGGCGGCGTCGCGCTCGCTGGCGAGCGTGGATTCGAGCTCCGCCACTTGCTGCCGGAGCTGCTTGGTCTGCTCCTGCT
Source organism: Nitrospiraceae bacterium (assembly GCA_041563675.1). Taxonomy (GTDB): domain Bacteria; phylum Nitrospirota; class Nitrospiria; order Nitrospirales; family Nitrospiraceae; genus JBFGRM01. Next base: position 24,703 of record JBFGRM010000008.1, read on the forward strand.
CCTGGACCAGCGCAGTCCGAAGCTGCTCAATCTCGGCATTCGCCTTCTGCACCTCGGCGGACGCGTCGCCGGACACAGCGGCCTTCGGCTCGGGAGATGCGGCCTTGGACGCGACGGATGGCTTGTCCTGTGCCGCGGCCGTCTTGGACGGCTGTCCCAGGAGGGTGAGCGCCCGCTCCTGCAATGAATTGCCTTGGAACGGCTTCTTCAACACGCCGTTGGCGCCGCAGGTCTCGGCGTGTCGGGTGACCTCGTCGTTCACGATCCCCGAGATCAGGAGGAACGGCGTGGTCGCGAGCGTCGCCTGGGACCGGGTGAAATTGCACACGTCGTACCCGCTCTTGTCGGGCATGATCACGTCGCACACGATCAGATCCGGG
>JBFGRM010000009.1:0-24546 GCA_041563675.1 Nitrospiraceae bacterium
CGCGTTGCCCACGAAGGAGTTGGTGTGATGATTTCTGTTCGGAATCTGTTCATGCGTCTGAGCGCGGGCGGGCATCCGGTGACCATCCTGGACGGCGTGTCGCTGGAGATCCCGCCCAAGCAGGTCCTGGCGATCATGGGGCCGTCCGGCAGCGGAAAGTCTACGCTGCTGGGCCTCATCGCGGGACTCGATCGACCGACATCCGGGAGCATCCAGCTCGACGGGGTGGATATCACCGATCTGGGCGAGAGCGACATGGCCCGGTATCGTCGGGAAAAAATAGGCTATATCTTTCAATCCTTTCATCTCATACCGACCCTCACCGCAGTCGAGAACGTGGCCGTGCCCCTTGAGCTGCGGGGCGATGCAGACGCGGCTGACCGAGCCGCACGGTTGCTGCACGAGGTCGGCCTCAAGGATCGGCTGACGCACTATCCGGTGCAGCTGTCCGGAGGCGAGCAGCAGCGCGTGGCCCTAGCACGGGCCTTCGCCTGCCAGCCGTCCATCCTGCTGGCGGACGAGCCGACCGGGAATCTGGACAGCGCGACCGGGCGTCAGGTGATCGACTTGCTGCTGGGCCTGAACCGCGACCACGGCAGCACCCTCGTCCTCGTCACCCATGATCCCGACCTTGCGTCCCAGGCGGAACGCGTCGTGGCGCTGCGCGACGGGCGGGTCGAATCGGATCGGCACCTCGCCTCTCAGGTTGGGCCGTCGGGGGATCGCCGATCGTGAGCGCGTTTTCACTGCGCATGGCCTGGCGGGAAACGAGGGCGGCCTGGCGGCACTTCGTCTACTTCTTCGTGTCCATCGCCCTGGGAGTGGGAGCCCTGGTCGGAGTCGGCCTCTTCGCGACCAGCCTGGAGGAGGCGGTCATTCGCGAGGCGCGGGCCTTGCTGGGAGGCGACGTGGAGATCCGCTCCTCGCGCGCGTTGAGCCCGGATGGCTTGGCTGTCCTCGAGTCGCTCGAGCGTCGGGGGATCGCGTGGACCCACGTGAGCGAGCTCGTGGCCATGGCCGCGGCCGCCAATGGGGCGACGGCCACGACACAGATTGTCGAGCTCAAGGCGGCGCCCGAGGCCTACCCGCTTTACGGGCACGTGGTCACGGAGCCCGAGCGCCCGCTGTCTGGGTCCTTACAGGAACAGGATCGTCCCTGCGCGCGGTCGCCCTGCTGGGGCGCCCTGGTCCAGGAGTCGTTGCTCATCCGTATGGGCCTCTCGCTCGGGGATGAGCTGAAGATCGGACAGGCGCGTTTCAGGATCGCGGGGTTGGTCCGCAAGGAGCCCGATCGGGTGGCCAACGCCTTCAGCCTGGGCCCACGGGTCCTGATCTCACGTCGGGCTCTGGACGCCACGGACCTCATCCAGCCCGGAAGTCGGGTCCACGAACGTTACCTGCTGAAGGTTCCGACGGGGAGCGCACCTGAGAGGATCCTCGCGGAGCTGCGCGGCCGGCTCGCGGGGGAATCGGTTCGGATCCGGAGCTATCGCAACGCCCAGCCAGCGCTCAAGCGTTTCCTCGATCAACTCGCCCGCTATTTCGGGCTGATCGGACTCACCGCGCTATTCGTCGGAGGCATCGGGGTCGCGACGACCATCCAGGCCTTCCTGCGCGAGAAGCTGCACACCATCGCCGTGTTAAAGACGCTCGGCGCGGACTCGAGGGTCGTCATGCGAACCTACCTGCTGCAGGCCCTGGTCCTTGGTTTCATTGGAAGCGTGGCCGGCGTGTGTCTCGGTTTCGGGCTTCAAGCCTTGCTGCCGTCCCTCGCAAATCGGTTGTTTCCCTCGCCGCTGCTGCAGCAGATCGATCTGACCAGCGGTTTTGGTCTGGACGCGGTCCTCGCGATCGTGAAGGGTGTGGCTCTTGGTCTGCTGACCACGCTCCTGTTCGCGATTTGGCCGCTCCTGGCCGTTCGCGGGATCAGACCTGCGCTGGTGTTCCGCCGGGAGGTCTCGTCCGATCTGGCTCTGCCCGGGCCCGCGGAGGCGCCCGGTCGGCGTGACTGGCGCCGGCTCACTGGATTTGACGATCCTCCGCGCGCGGGCATCGCCGCAGTGCTCGTCGTTTCGCTGGCGGGACTGGCGATCTGGCAGGCCGGTTCTATGACCGTCGGGTTGCTCTTCATCGTCGCGCTGGCGGTGGCGGTTCTGCTGCTGTCTGGCGCGGCGTGGCTGATCGTTCGTGGCCTCGCGCGATTGCCGGCGCCGAAGAGCTTGATCCTGCGGCAGGCCATCCGGAACATCCATCGCCCTGGAAGTCAGGCGCCGGGTGTCATGGTCGCGATCGGCATCGGCGTCATGGTGATCGTGGCGGTCTCGTTGATGGAACATTCCCTGATCCACCACGTGGGAAAGAGCCGGCCGTCCGACGCACCCACGTTCTTTTTCATCGATATCCAGCCGGATCAGCTCAAGCCTTTTGTTCGGCTGATGCACGATGAGGTAGGCACCGCCCCGGAGATGACACCGCTCGTGCGATCGCGTCTCTTCGCAATCGACGGCACACCTGTGGCGCTCGATGACGAGTCGCGTGAGACCCGGCAGGACCGTCGGCAGGGGCGGACACGTTGGTACTTCACGCGCGAGTACAAGCTGACCTTTCTGGACAGCCTCCCCGAGGACAACACGCTCATCAAAGGCGAGTGGTGGCCTGCCGGCGCGGCATCGGCGCGTCCGTTGGTGTCGGTCGAGGAAGAGGCCGCGGAGCACTTGGGCGTCGAGATCGGCTCGATTGTCGAGTTCGACATCCAGGGCGCGAGCGTGGAGGCCACCGTCGCCAGCATCCGTCATGTCGACTGGGGCAGTTTCTCGACGAATTTTTACATGATTCTGTCCCCGGGCTCCCTGGACGGCGCCCCCTTCACCTATGTCGGGACCATCCGGGTGCCGCCGGAGCAAGAGGTGCCGCTACAGCAGGCGGTGGTGGCGGCGTTTCCCAATGTCACGGCCATCAACATCGGCGAGGTCCTCGACACCTTCGCGCGGATCCTGGACCGCTTGTCCCTGGCCATCCGGTCGGTCGCGGTCTTCTGCATCCTGGCGGGAGCCGTGGTCATGGCCACGGCCCTGGCGACGACTCGCTATCGACGACTCTACGAATCGGTGATTCTGAAGGCCCTGGGGTCCACTCGTGGGATGATCGCGCAGGCCTTTGCGGCGGAGTATGCCGTGCTCGGCGTCGCGGCGGGTACGATCGGTGTGGGGCTGGCGGCGGCGTTGTCGTGGGGGCTGCTGTATTTCTTTCTGGACGTGCCCTGGCTCTTTCAACCCGACGTGCTGCTCGGCGGCCTTATGTGGACTGTGGTGCTCGCCGTGGTGGTCGGGGTGTTCAGCACGTTTTATATGCTGGGCCGAAGGCCCCTGCCGGTCCTGCGGCAGGAATAGGCGGGCAGAACGCGAAGCCGAAACGCCGTGCCAGCTCCCCTATGGTTGGGTCCAGTACCCCTGCCAATACCTGCCGCAAAGCTTGCACGGGCACGCATGATGGGGCGGTTTTCCGCGCCTCTTCACGCGCGTGGCATTGGTCTCCACGCGGCGCAGCCAGTCTTCGCGCTCGAGGTTTCGGAGAATGCGACGGTATTCCCTCGCCTCCTCGTCGGTCGGCCAGATGAAACGGTGGAGGCGTTCCCGCACGCGTTGCCAGCGCCGGAAGGGTACCAGGATGGTCGTCTCGATCAAGTGGCCCACTTTTCTCGACATGACCTGCACCGTCATTGAAGGAAATTCTGTGCGGCGGCCGCGCGCAACAGATCTGCTGGCTACCGAACCACGTCCAATAACTGGGGCGCGGGTCCCTCCTTGATCGCTCCACGTCTGCCGGCCGGGGAGGACATCGCGGCCTTCACGATCCGGCCGATTCGTTTCTTCTCCCCACGCCGCAGCTTGGTGAAGGTCAGGCCCAGCCCATTCCCCTGGCCGGTGTGGGAGCAGACCACCGCCTCGTCGATCATGACGGGCTTCTCGTCCTGACCGACCTCGAACTCCACGCGGATCCGGGCCCCTTCCGGGATCAAGAGCTCGCCCTCGAGCAGGCAGCCGCCGACGGACAAATTTACGATCCTGCCGCGGACTGCGGGGAAATGGTTCTGGAAGAATGCGGAGCGAATCCAGGTGGGGAAGTCGACGCGAATGCGGTGGAAGTTCCGCTGGGGAATGAAGAGGAGATGTCCGCAAAAGGCAAAGAAGCGGTGCGCGCACAATTGGCAGCGATGGGGATAGATGGTCAGCCAGCCGATCAGTCGCTCGCCCAGATGCTGCTGGGGAGCGAGTCGGACGAGCCGTGTGTGACAGCGAGGACACCGTGTCATGAGCAGGCTCCGTGACGGGAAACCTAGACTGAGCCTAGCAGCGGGCGCGCACCCCATCAATGACCCGTATCGGTGGGGCGGCAATACTTTCGGCCGGCAGCCTGTGGATGTGATGGAGGTCCCGGCCCGTGGCCGGGCCGTTCGGAGAGGGTGATCCGGTCCGTCTCACAATCGGGTTTGCAACCGACGTTTGGCGGCTGGCCAGACGTTTGCCAGGCGGGTGCCAACGATGCGGCCAATGCGTCGCTTCTCGGCCTTTCGGATCTTCACGAACGCCAGTCCCATGCCGCGGGATGAATGCGCGCGGACGACGGCTTCCTCGACCGCAACCGGGGCTTCGTTGTCGGACACCTCGAACTCGAGCCTCAGGCAGGTATCGATGGGGGCGACGGAACGTCCTTCGAGTCGGCAACCGCCCACCGACAGATCAAGGATGGTTCCCTCGTAGCCCCAACGCGGTGCCGGTCTGTCAAAGGGCCGAAACCAGGCGGGGTATCGAACGGGCACCCGCGAGAACGTCCGCTGGGGCAGGTACTCAAATCGTCCCCAGAAGGTCAGGGTCCGATGCCCGCAGAGCTGACAGCAGACGGGATAGATGGTCAGGAGGCTGAGGAGGGTTTCGCGGAAAGCCCGACGAGGTACCAGCCGTACCATGCGGCTTTGGCATCGCTCGCAAGTCTGTGGGGCCATGAGACCCAGTGCTCCCCCGATCGCCTACACATCTAAGCCACAACCGACGGCGAAACCTACCAAGGGGGGAGGCCGCAAACAAGGACCTCATTCCGGTGGGGAAATACCTCCTCCGGCGGAGCGTGACGACCCTGCCATGCCCGCATGGCGCGGGAAGGCGCGGCCGACCTCCCCGCCTTCGCTGAAGCTCCGGCGGGCGGGCCCGCCGACCTGTCCGCCGAAGTCTTGGCGGATGTGGATACACCTATGGGCGCGACGGGCGGGCACCCTGCTGGAGGTATTGAGTCAGCTCATTCAGGCTGCGCTCACGAAACGCGGTGAAGACACGAAGCTGCTCGAGGTATTGCGCGAGCACCCTGCCCCCCAAATCGATCTTGCGGGATTCGAAAAACGCCCCCACGTCCCGTTCGAGCTCGGGCGTGGCGAGCGCGGTGATGCCCCCGCACATGCGGCGCAGACCCTGTTTGGGGAAGAGGCGATCCATGTCGTCCCAATGCTGTTTGACGAACTCCCAGGCCAGGCTGCGGCCGTGGACGTTCTGCAGGACCGCGCTGACGACGAAGGGCCCGTCTTGCGTGCGCACGCCGCCGTCCAGCGCGCTCGCGAGCGTGCGTTCGAGCAGCGGCGGCCGCTGGAACGCCGCGAGCGCAAACAGATAGCGACGCTCCTCCTGGGGTGTGGAGGCGGACTGGTAACGAGCACGGAATTGGTCGTACCGCGCCTCATCTCCGCAGTACGCCAGGACGGACACGAGCGAGGGCAGCACGTTGGAGTCGATCGCCTGCGGATGGCCCACATAGGTGGCGTAGTGCTCGCCAGCCTCCCGCTGCACCCCCGCGTCATTACCCAGGGTGCCGAGGGCACGGATCAGGTCTCCGCGAAGCTGACGCATGAGATCGTCCTCGTTTGCGCGCGGGGCCCAGCCCAGGTCGGCGACCGCGGGTCGCAAGCGGTCTTGGACGAGCGCTTGCAGGCCTGGCCGCTCGTCCGGTCCCACGAGACGGTTGAGGCACTGCAGGGACTCGATCATGACGCTCCAGACATTTTTGTCACGGTCTCCGCAAAAGCGTGTGGTCAGATCGAGGTACTCCGTGATTGACATCAGACCCGCGAGAGAGGCCGCCCAGGCATCGCTCAAGAGATTGAAGCGCTCGATGGACGAAAGCCCCGTTGGCAGGGTGTCGACCAGCCGCTGAAGCAGTGTCGGTGCGTAGCGTACGCGGTAAAAGCCGTGCCCACCCTCGTTGACGAGGAGGTGCCGGAAGTCCGGGTTGAGCGGAAGCCGTGCTGGTGTGTCCGTGAGCAGCAGTCTCACGGATTCGCTGTTGCCGCCGGCGTTGATCCGCAGTTGGAGCGGCACATGCCAGGCCGGGGCGTCGGTTGCCCCGGAATCGGAAGGGGCGGGAAGGTAGGTAAACCGCTGCTGGCTGAGGCTGGCCGTCCGATCGTCCTCCAGATCCACCGTGATCAGCGGATACCCTTCGCCGAAAATCCACCGGTGCATGAGTTCGGGCACCGGCTCACTGGCAGCACGGCCCAGCGCGGCCCACAAATCCTGTGTGTCCGCGTTCGCGTAGGCGTGGGCTTGCAGGTAGCCGCGCACCCCGGCGCGGAATACCTCGGGCCCGAGGTGCTGCTCCAGCATGCGGAGGACCGAGGCGCCTTTCTCGTAGGTGAGCACGTCGAACATCGCGTCCGCGTCCTGCGGCGCCCGGACGGTGAACTCAATCGGTCTCGTACTGTGCAGTCCGTCCACAGCGAGGGCCGCCGCACGCGAGACGCCGAAGGTCGACCAGCGATCCCACCCGGGCTTCCACGCATCCACCGCGAGCATCTCCATGAATGTCGCGAAAGCCTCGTTGAGCCAGAGCCCGTTCCACCAGCTCATGGTCACCAGGTCGCCGAACCACATATGGGCGTTCTCGTGGGCGACGACATCCGCGACACGTTCGAGCTCAGCGTGGGTGGCGGTCTGCTCGTCGATCAGAAGCGCGGTTTCCCGGAACGTGATCGCGCCCAGGTTTTCCATTGCGCCCGATGCGAAATCGGGGATGGCGAGCAGATCCAGCTTGTCGCCAGGGTAGGCCAGACCGTAGTACTTCTGGAAGAATTGCAGCGAGAAGGCCGCAATGCTCTGGGCGAACGCCGACAGTCGTTGCTTGCCCGGCACGCACCAGATGCGGACCGGAACCCGATCGACCATCACCGGCTCGCTGCTCTCGAGCTCGCCGACGACGAAGGCCACCAGATACGTGGACATGACGATCGAATCGTGGAAGGACACGACCTTCGTGCCGCCCTCCAGATGCTCGGACTTGATGGGGGTGTTGGAGACTGCCGTCAACTCGGGGGCGACGACCAGAGTGGTGGCGAAGACGGCTTTGAACGCAGGCTCATCCCAGCAGGGAAAGGCCCGGCGTGCGTCCGTCGCCTCGAATTGCGTGGCGGCGAGCGTGCGTGACCGGCCGTGCTGATCCTTGTACGTGCTGCGATAAAACCCGCGAAGCTTGTCGTTCAGGATGCCGCTGAAGGTGAGGCGGAGTCGCCACGGTCCGGTGACGAGGGGCTCGGGGGACGTCACGCGGCATCGCTCGAGGCGTTCGTCGAGGTCGACGCGGCAGCGATGGGTCACCCCCTGGTCATTGAGCAGCAGGGCCCGAGAAATTTCCAGCTCCGTCGCGTTCAGCACAATCTCGCTCGTGCGTTCGCGCACCTCGACCGTGATCGTTTCTTCACCGGAGAAGCAGCAGGCCGCGAGATCCGGCTCCAAGCGCAGATCGTACCGGATCGGAACCACGCTGTTCGGCAGCCTATACGGATCCACGGCGCCCCTTGGGCTCGATGACCCGGACGCCGTCGGGCGTCCCCACGATCAGCAGGTCAGTTCTCCCGACGAACAGTCCGGTCTCGACCACGCCGGGGAGCAGGTTGAGCTGGGTTTCGAGCGCGGCGGGATTGTCGATGCGCTCGATATGCAGGTCGAGAATGTGATTGCCGGCTTCCGTCCGGAAATGCCGGCCGTGCCGCTCCCGAATGACGGCCTTGATGCCCAACCTCTCGATCTGGCGGGCGGTGCTGCCCCACCCGAACGCCGCGACTTCCACGGGCAAGGGAAATGGGTGGCCGAGCACGGGGACCTGTTTCGTGTGATCGACGACGATGATCAACCGGCGTGCGGCGGCCGCCACGATTTTCTCCTTCAGCAGCGCCCCTCCGCCTCCCTTGATCAAATTGAGATGTGGATCGACCTGATCGGCGCCGTCGATCGCGACGTCGATCATCCATGCGTCTTCCGTCTCGAGCAGCGGGATCCCGTGGGCACGGGCCAGCTCCGCCGTCTCGCGTGAGGTCGGCACGCCGGTCACCCGGAGCCCGGTCTTGACGCGCTCCGCCAAGGCCAGAATCATGTGGTGCGCCGTCGAGCCGGTCCCCAGGCCGACGACCTGGCCGTCCAAAACATGGCTGACGGATGCCCGCGCGGCTTCCCGTTTCAGGTCGTCGAGGTTGGACGCGGCGGTCATGGCGACGCGCGGCGGATCTGGGCGGCCACAGCCGCCGCCCCGAGAATCGCCGCCTTTTGATTCATGATGACCTGCACGGGGATCGTGCTGAGCAGGCGCTTGTAGCGGCCTTTGGCCGTAAAGGCCCGCATGAAGGTGCCGTCCTTCAGCTTGGCGAGCATCTTCGGGGCGATGCCGCCAGCGAGGTAGACTCCGCTCAGCGCCATGGTCTTAAGGGCCAGGTTGCCGGCCTCCGCTCCGTAGATGGAGGCGAACAGGTCCAGAGCCTGGACCGCGATATCGGCCTGCTTCTTGAGGCCGGCCTCGGCAATGGCGGCCGGAGGATCCGCGACCTTCAGTCGCTCGGCGAGCCAGGTGGGCTCGTTCTTCTTGTTCTCCCGCAAGAACTCATAGATGGCGTGAAGGCCCGCGCCGCTCAGCACCCGCTCGTAGCTCACGTGCAGGTACGTCGCGCGCAGATGGCGCAGCAGCTCGATCTCCAGATCGCTGTTGGGACCGAAATCGGAGTGGCCTCCCTCGGACGGAACGGGCTGGTATCGGACGCCGTCCCAGAAGAGCGTGGCCTCGCCTAATCCCGTGCCCGCGGCGATCAGGGCGATGGCGTGGTTCGTCTTGGGTGGGGTCCCCGCGTTCAGCACCTCGAGCTCGTCGGGCTGCAACACCAAGAGCCCGTAGGCCGTCGCCTCGAGGTCGTTCAGCAGGCGAACGTGGGGGATGTTGAAACGCTTGGCGATTTCGTCCCCGTCGACCGTCCATGGCAGGTTGGTCGTTCGTGCGCGATTGTCCAAGACCGGACCTGCGACGCTGAAGCAGGCGACGTCGACCGTATGCGGCCTCGGCGGGGCCTCATCCTCCTCGTGAGAATCCGCGGAGTCGCTTGCCTCCTCTTGGGGCTCACTGTCCTCCTCCTCTTCCGGTTCTGCCGGAGTGAGAAACTCCTCCAAGAGGTCTTCCAAGCTCTCGAAGTCGCTGCTCGCATAGGTGGCTGCGCGCTCGGGGTCGACCCGCTCGTTCTTCCAGTCGTAGAGCGCGAGATTGACCTTGGTCCCGCCGATGTCTCCTGCCAGTATCATGTCTTCCTATTCCTCATGTGACGTCAGTTGTCGTGCCACGGACGAGAGCCGCCCGGCTGCCCCCTTGTCGAGGAACCAGATCAAGCGACCTTGTCGCGGCATGATCAGGCTCGCGGGCAGTGGCGCCGCCGAGCCTCCCCCGGGCTCGAGAATGGCTTTCACCGCGGGGGCCTTCCCTGAGCCGACGACGAGGAATAGCACGGCGGCGGCCTCGTTGATGAGCGGCGCGGTGAACGTGATCCGATCGCGCACGCCGGTCGGTGCCCTGCCGACCGTCACCAGCCGCTGGGCCTCCGCCAGCGCGGGGGTTTGCGGAAAGAGCGAGGCCGTATGTCCGTCGTCGCCGAGCCCCAACAGAATGAGGTGAAAGCGGGGGCGTGCCTGGGGGCCCACGCCGAAGCGTTCCCGCAGCCCCGCCTCATAGCGTGACGCCGCGGTCTCCGGATCGAGCTCCCCCTCCATCCGTGTCACTTGCGGCGCCTGGATCTTGAGTGGCGCAAAAAGATGGTCTTGGGCGAGTCGAAAATTACTGTCCGCGTGATCGGGTCGGACACAGCGCTCATCCCCAAAGAAGAAGCGCACCTTCGTCCAGTCCAGCTGTTTGGCCAGGGATGGCTGGACCAGCTCCTCATAGAGCAAGCGAGGCGTGGAGCCGCCCGACAGCGCCACGCTAAACGCGCCGTCGGCTGCGAGGGCTTGCTGGCCGAGCCAGATGAACAGGTCGGCGGCCTCGGCCGCCAGCTCGCGACCATCGTCGAAGATGCGAATTTCGGGTGACGGCATGGCAACCGGTGCTTTCTGCAAAGGCGGGTGATCCGCGCTGAGGCACCCACACCAAAACAGACATCTTAAGGTTGGGGGCGGGGAAAAGGCAATCTGCCGTTGTGCTGGTGATCCGACCTCGAGGAGAGATGCTCCAGAGCTCGGTGTGATTGACAGCATCTGGCGCGGTCCATATAATGAAAAATTCGCTGCAGTGTTGCGGAGGAGCTATCCATGTCGTTTACGTCGAAACAGCCGTCGAATTTGAAGCGCAAGCGCGACCATGGGTTTCGCAAGCGCATGAGCACCAAAGCGGGGCGGAGGGTATTGGCCCGCCGTCGCGCCAAAGGCCGACATCGGCTGACGGTGTGAATTTCTCCCGGGGTGGGTCGCGAAGGACTCGCGATCGGCTCTTCTTCATGCGAAACAGCGCCGACATCGAGCGCGTGAAGAGGCAGGGGAGCCGGCATCACACCCCATTGTTCTCCATCGCATCCATCTCGTCCGAGACCGCGCAACCGCGCGTGGGCATCATCGTGGGAAAGCGGCTCGGGAAGGCGGTTGCGAGAAACCGGGCAAAGCGGCTGTTCCGAGAGCTCGCACGCCTCAACCGGCCTCGACTCGCCAGCCACCGGGCCTTCCTCGTGTTTCCGAAGCGCCATGCGCTCGATGTGAGCTATGCGGAGCTTCGCGAGCGTTGGGATGCGGCGCTGCGGCGTGCGGGTCTGGTGAATCCGAACTCAGGCGTATCGTGAAACGATTGTTCCTCAGCATCATCGATGGCTACCAACGGTGGGTCTCCCCGCTGCTCGGGCCCTGCTGCCGGTTCGAGCCCTCCTGCTCCCACTACGCGAGCGAGGCCATCACGCGGTACGGGCTGCTCCGGGGGTTGGCAAAGTCCTGCCTGAGGCTGCTGAAGTGCCATCCCTTTCATCCCGGCGGGTTTGATCCAGTCAAATGACAGAGAAGGTAAGTCGGTTGGAGCAGGGGGCCGGTTTGGTCAGTTGGCCGGACCCAACTGAGCGCACTGATCGATCTCCTGCAACCGACGAGACGGACTCAACCGACGAACCTGACGCAACCCTTTGAACTGACCCAGCCGACCAAACCGACTCGACTATTGACAGCATGGAAAAGCGCGTCGCCCTCTTTTTGATCCTGTCGCTCCTGATCGTCCTCGGGTGGAATTTCCTCGCCGGGAAGATGGGATGGATCCCGGAGCCACCCCCCGAGGAGATGCAAGAGGCGCCGCGACCCGCGGAGCCCGAGGCGAAGCCTTCCCAGCCAAGGGGCTCCGCCGAAACAGTCTTGGCGAAAGAAGAGCCGTCGAGCCCGAGCCAAGCTCCGTCCGACATGCCGATCGCCGGCATCCCGTCAGCCGAGGAATTCGTCGTCGTGGAAACCGATCTGTACCGCGCGCGGTTCAGCAATCGGGGAGCGGTGATCCACGGATGGGAGCTGGCGGAGTACACGACCCCGAGTCCGGAGGGACCGGTGCCGGTCGAGCTCATGTACAAGGAAGGCCGGTTCCTGAAGCCGCTTGCGGTCAAGGTCGCCGACGAGGGCCTGACGGAGACGCTCCGCGACGGCCTGTATCGCGTCAGCCGGGATTTCGAGCGGCTGGATGAACGCCATCCGGTCGGCCACCTGTCGTTTGTGTACCGCGACGAGGACAGTGGGGTGAGGGTCGAAAAGGAGCTCACCTTCCATTATGGGAGCTACGTCGTCGACGTGAAAGTGCGAGCGGAGGGTCTCCCCGAGGATTGGGGGGTCAACCTCGGCACCAATTTCGGCATCGTGGAGTGGGGGGAAGGCTTCATCGGAATCATGGGGCCGGCGTTCCTGATCGACGAGCAGGTCGAAAAGGAGGTCCCCGATGACCGCCTGGTGCGTTCGGGACCGGTTCGCTGGCTGGCGCTGCAGGACAAGTACTTCATCAGCGCATTGATACCCGAAGACGCGAAGGCCGTGGGTGTCACCAAGGAGGGCGACAATCTGGTCTCCACCTACGTGCAGTTTCCCGCGGTCGACTCAGCAGCAATGCGGCTGTACGCCGGGCCCAAGGCCTACGACCGGCTCAAGGCGCTCGGGATCCGTCTGGAAGACACGATCGACTTCGGGTGGTTCATTTACGGGAGCTGGGACATCGTGCGCTGGATCGCAAAGCCCCTGTTCCAGGTGCTGCGATTCTTCCACGAGTACACACAGAACTACGGATTCTCGATCATCCTGCTGACGGTCTGCATCAAGCTGCTGTTCGTGCCCCTCCAGTATAAGAGTTACAAATCGATGAAGGACATGCAGGTCGTCCAACCGAAGATGCAGGAGCTGCAGAAGAAGTACAAGGACGACCGGGAGAAGCTCAACCGTGAGCTCCTCAAGCTCTATAAGGACTACAAGGTGAACCCGCTGGGCGGGTGCCTGCCGATGTTGATGCAGATGCCGGTGTTTATCGCGCTCTTCAACATTCTCTACATGACGATCGAGCTTCGGCAGGCGCCGTTCCTGCTGTGGATCACGGATCTCTCTGTGCCCGACCCGTTCTACGTCCTGCCCATTCTCATGGGGGCGAGCATGGTCCTCCAGCAAAAGATCATGCCCACCGCGATGGATCCGACACAGGCCAAGATGATGTTGATGCTGCCGGTCTTCCTGACCTTCATCTTCCTGAACTTCGCGGCAGGCCTGGTGCTGTACTGGCTCACGAACAACGTGCTGACGATCGCGCAACAGTTCATCACGGATCGATATATCTTCAAGCGGCCCACCTTTACCTCTCTCGCAGCCGCCCCCGCGGACCCATCGGACACGAAGGCTGAGGGGGACGGTCACAAGGCCTCGGGGAAGAAGAAAAAGAAGGACAAGCAGGGCGACAAGCCCGACACGGCCGACAAGACTGAAACGGACACCCCGGTCCAATCCTGAGACGGAACCTGATGGGGACGGAGCTGGACGATACGATTTGTGCCGTCGCAACCCCCGTTGGTGAGGGGGGAATCGGAGTGGTGCGGGTCAGCGGTGGGAAGGCGATGGAAGTCGCCTCGGGCTTGGTGCGGCTGCGATCGGGAAAGGCGCTGCACGCCGTGCGCAGCCACCACATGTATCGGGCCGACCTCGTGGCCGGAGGCGCGAGGCACGGAGGGGAGCGCGGCAAACAGGGCGAGGTGCTCGATGAAGCGCTGGTGGTGGTCATGCGGCGTCCCCACTCGTACACGGGTGAGACGGTGGTGGAAATTCACTCCCACGGCGGTCCGCTCGTGCTGCAGCTGATCTGCTCCGTTCTCGTCCGCGGGGGCGCAAGGCTGGCCGAGCCGGGCGAGTTCACGAAGCGGGCGTTTCTCAATGGCCGCTTGGATCTGGCCCAGGCCGAGGCGGTGCTGGACACGATTCGGGCGCGAACGGAGGGGGGGCTCACGATCGCGCAGGAGCACCTGCGTGGGGCGCTGTCGGCGCGAATCGACGAGCTCAGAGAGGAACTGATCCGGCTTCTGGGTCACGTGGAGGCGGCGATTGATTTTGCGGAAGAGGATATCGCGTTCGTCAGCCAAGGCGACCTGCAAGCGGGGTTGGGCAAGGCCGTCGAAGCGCTCATGCGCCTCACGGAGAGCGGCCGGGAAGGAAGGGTTTTTCGTGAGGGGCTCGCCGCCGTCATCGTGGGTCGGGCCAATGTCGGGAAGTCGAGCCTCCTCAATGCGTTGCTGGAGACAGATCGAGCCATCGTGACGAAGGTCCCGGGGACGACACGCGACGTGCTCGAGGAGACCATGAACATCCGGGGCATTCCCGTCCGGCTGATCGATACGGCCGGCATTCGCGGCACGCGGGATGAAGTGGAGCAGGAAGGGATCCGCCGGAGCCGCGCGGCGATGGAGCAGGCCGAGCTGCTCATGATCGTGCTGGACGGATCGAGACGTCTGACCGAGGAGGATCGCGACCTTGTGGGACGGCACGCGGGCAAAAAGCGGCTCGTGATCGTCAACAAGATCGATCTGCCCCGTCACCTCGACGAAGGAGAGCTTGCCGAATGGGTGGCTGGATTTCCGGATTGCGCGGTGCTCAGTCTGTCTGCGAGGACAGGAGCGGGGCTGGACGGATTGAAGGATCGGCTGCGCGAGCTTGTGGTTCGTCCCGACTTTGAGCCCGGTGAGTCACCCACCGTGACCCGGCTGCGGCACATGACCGCGCTGAGCAGGGCGCAGGAGGCGGTGACGCAGACGCTCGACTCAGTCGCCAAGGGCTTGTCGGCTGAGTTCGTCGCGGTGGACCTTCGAGCGGCCATCGACGCGCTGGGGGAGATTACGGGGGCGGTGACGACCGACGACATTCTCGATCGGATCTTCAGGGAATTTTGTATCGGGAAATAATGAACGGGGCGCGGGGCTCGTGGCGCGTGGAAAGTCTTAATGATTAGTTATAAATACGTATTCTCAAGTGCAGCTCTTTGTGTACTGTTTGCCGCGAGCGTCTTGCCGCAAGCCGCGAGCCCAGGATTGGTATGCGGTTTGATGTGATTGTCGTCGGGGGTGGGCACGCCGGCTGCGAGGCGGCGCTGGCATCCGCCCGCATGGGTGCGCGCACCTTGCTGATGACCATGGACATCGACAAGGTCGCCCAGATGTCGTGCAATCCCGCTGTGGGTGGCATTGCCAAGGGGCATCTGGTGAAGGAGATCGACGCTCTGGGCGGCGAGATCGGCTGCAACACCGACAAAGCGGGGATTCAGTTTCGGATGCTGAACACGAGCAAGGGGCCGGCGGTCCGCGCGCTGCGTGTCCAGTGCGACAAGAGGCTGTATCGCCTCGCGATGCGCGAGACGATTGTGAGCCAGCACAATCTCGAGGTGGCCTGCGGGACTGTCGATCGCCTGGTCACGAAGAATCGGAGCATCACGGGCATCGTGACGGACCGGGGGGAGCGGCTCGAGGCTGGCTCCGTGATCCTGACCTCGGGGACCTTTCTCAAGGGATTGATCCACATTGGCCTGAACCATTTCCCCGCCGGACGTGCGGGCGAGGCCTCAGCCGAGCATCTATCGGATTGCATGAGAGATCTTGGATTTGAGGTCGGACGTCTCAAAACTGGGACACCGCCCAGGCTCGAGCGTGCATCGATAGATTTTTCAATCATGGCGCCCCAGCCGGGCGATGACCCTCCCCTCCCCTTTTCAATCCGAACGACGAATATCCCTCAGAGGCAGGTCGAGTGTCATCTGACCTACACGACGCCGAAGACACATGAGCTCATTCGGGAGAACCTGGACAGGTCGCCCATGTATACGGGTGTCATCGAGTCGTTGGGGCCTCGCTACTGTCCTTCGATCGAGGATAAGGTCGTCCGCTTTGCCGACAAGGCGCGCCACCAGATCTTCGTCGAGCCGGAGGGGTTGGATACGGTCGAATATTACCCCAACGGGATCTCCACGAGCCTTCCGGTCGATGTGCAGGCCGCCATGCTTCGTACGATTCCGGGCTTGGAAAATGCCACGATGCTGAAGCCTGGCTATGCGGTCGAGTATGATTATTTTCCGCCACGCCAGCTCTATCCGACCATGGAGACGAGGCTGGTAGAGGGCCTGTACCACGCCGGACAGATCAACGGAACCTCGGGGTATGAGGAAGCTGCGGCACAGGGCATCGTCGCGGGCCTCAATGCGGTGCTCAAGCTGCGTGGTGAGCCTTCCTTCGTTCCGGATCGTTCCGAAGCCTACATTGGCGTCTTGATCGACGACCTGGTCACCAAAGACGCCCGTGAGCCCTATAGGATGTTCACGTCGCGGGCGGAGTACCGCCTTCTCCTGAGGCAGGATAACGCCGATCTCCGACTCACCGAGACGGGGCATCAGCTGGGCCTCGTGTCCGAGCAACAGTATGCCGCAATGTGCAGGAAGCGAGAGTCTGTGCAGCACGAGGTCGCCCGGCTGAGAGCCGCGAGGCCTGATTGGACGCCCCGCTTCGCCAGCTGGGCCGAGACCTTGTCGGAACGCGCCGTATCCCGCCAGCACTCACTCGCACAACTCCTCAAGCGGCAAGAGATCGGGTACGAGGCGCTGATGGAGGCCCTGGAGCAAGGAGGTCCGGAGGACCCGGACGTCCGCGCCTGTGTCGAGATCGAAATCAAGTACGAGGGCTACATCAAACGCCAGCTTCAGCAGGTAAGCCGGTTCAAGCGGCTGGAGCAGCGCCCCATTCCCCCCGATTTCAAGTACCACGCAGTGAGAGGGTTCTCGCGGGAGGTCCTGGAGAAGCTCGAACGATTCAGGCCAACCTCCGTTGGGCAGGCCTCTCGGATATCCGGCGTGACACCCGCAGCTATTTCTCTTCTCCTGGTCTCCTTGGAGCGAGACCGCCGGCAGGATCGCTCAGAGGCGTCCGCCTGACAATCTCAAGCATGGGCTTTCTGTCGAAGGGCTAGCTCGCCTCCCGCCTGGGTCGTCATTTTTATTCTTGACCATTGACCGTCGTTGGCGTAGATGTTCCACGTGGAACATGCCGGGAGAGTGGCTCGTTGGCTGCGCGCCGGAGCCGCTGAATTGGGATTATCGCTGACGGATTCCGCAATAGAACAATTTCATAAGTATCTGACCGAGCTTAATAAATGGAACAAGAAGGTTAACCTCACCGCACTTCGGACAGACGAGGAAATCGTCATTAAGCATTTCCTCGATTCCCTCGTTTGCTGCAAGGCCCTGCAGATATCAGGTCAGGCCAGGGTGCTCGATGTCGGAGCTGGTGCCGGCTTTCCCGGGCTTCCCATTAAGATTGCCCTGAAGTCGATCGATCTCACACTGCTTGAGCCCAGCCAGAAAAAGACCGCGTTCCTCCGGCATATCGTCGGCGTCCTCGGTCTGGCAGGCGTCACCGTGGTACCTGCGAGGGTCGAGCAGGCATCGGAGGCTCCAGCGGTGAAGCCGCCCTTCAGCCATATCGTGTCCAGGGCCCTCAAACTCCAGGAGCTCATTCGGTTCGTCGAACCGCTTCTTGCGGAAAAGGGTGTCCTTGCTTTGTGGCGAGGTCCGCGAAAGGCAGGGGTCGAGGGCCTCGATGGATTTACACAGGACTCGGTCTATTCCTATCGGCTGCCCTTTGGCCACGGCGAGAGATATCTTCTCGTTTTTTCAAGGAAATAGAATGACATGCAAGCTTGGTCCACGTGGAACAAGGCTTGGGGGCCTCATACGCTAGGAAACAGATCCGCCATGGGTCGAGTCATTGCGGTCGTCAATCAGAAAGGCGGGGTTGGAAAGACCACCACGTCAATCAATCTCGCTGCCTCTCTCGCAATTGCCGAGTGCTCGGTCTTACTCGTCGACATGGACCCCCAAGCCAATGCCACGAGCGGGCTTGGGGTCGATCCGCGCAAGCTGGCTGTTTCCGTATACGATTGCATGACCGGTGAGGTGCCTCCGGGGCAGGCTCTTGTGGAAACCTCTGTCCCGAAGCTCTGGCTCATACCGGCAAAAGCGGATCTGGCCGGGGCTGAGGTCGAGCTCGTTCAGGTGGAGGGCCGCGAGGGCGTCCTGAAACGAACTTTGGCGAGCATTCGCGACTCGTACGATTTCATCATTCTCGATTGTCCACCGGCGCTGGGGCTCCTGACAATCAATGCCCTGGTTGCCGCTCAATCAATTCTGGTTCCGGTTCAGTGTGAATACTATGCGATGGAAGGGCTTGGCCGTCTGATGGAGAACGTTCAGCGGGTCAAGCAGGGATTGAACCCAGACCTCCAGACGGAGGGGATTCTGCTGACAATGTTCGATGCGCGAAACAGCTTGGCCAGACAAGTTGCCGAAGAAGTGAGGGAGTATTTCAAAGATAAGGTGTATCAGACCGTCATTCCGCGCAATGTGACCTTAGCCGAAGCTCCCAGCTACGGTCGGCCGGTCATGCTCTACAACGTCGCCGCCGCGGGCTCCCAGGCCTACCTTCAACTCACAAAGGAGTTCCTCAGCCATGGAAAAGAAGGCGCTCGGTAGAGGCTTAGAGGCATTACTCCCAGTCACTGAAGATGATAAAATTAAACAAAATCAACATGTTATGGAAATTTACGTGGACCATGTCATGCCCAACCGTTACCAACCCCGTCTGGACTTCCCTGAGGAGGAGCTGCAGAAGTTGGCTGATTCGATCAAGCAATCGGGCCTCCTGCAGCCGATCCTCGTGCGACGGAAGGGAGATGGGCTGTATGAGCTGATCGCAGGCGAGCGTCGCTGGAGAGCCGCGAGGCTGGCCGGCCTGCGCAGCATCCCGGCTGCGGTCAGGAACTGCTCGGACACAGAAGCGGTCATTTACGCGCTCATCGAGAACCTGCAGCGTCACGACCTCAATCCCATGGAAACCGCGCGTGCCTACCATCGGATGACCGCTGAGTTCGGGCTGACTCAAGATGAGATTGCGGACCAGGTTGGGAAGGATCGCTCGTCGGTCGCAAACTTCGCGCGCCTTGTGCATCTGCCCAGCGAAATTCAGCGGTTGGTCGAATCTAGTGCGATCTCCACCGGCCATGCGAAGGTGATTATGGGTCTCAGTCGACCGGAAGATCAGCTCCGGCTGGCACGCCGCGTGGCTCAGGAGCAACTCTCGGTGCGGCAAACCGAGCGCCTGGCCGAGGCAGAGTTCCGATCGCGGTCGCGGACGAAGGCGAGCTCGGCGCGGGCGGCCGCGAATCCATACACTGACCTCGAGGCGCGGCTGCAACGCCGGATGGGCACCAAGGTGACAATACAAAAAAGAAGGCATGGCGGACGCGTTGTGATACACTACTTCTCTCAGCCGGAACTTGAGAGAATCGTTGAGACTTTGCTTGATTGATCATGTCGCGTCGTGGGCCGTCCTCAAGGTGCGCGCTCAAAATTTATTGACGCTTCCCAGGTGAAACCGACCGTCCTGGGCGAATGGGTCCAACACATGCTGTCGAGTCCGTGTTCCGCGTTGATCATCATATTTTTTAAGGAGGAGTTGCCATGTGGAAGAAGGACAAATCTGAGTCCAGGGGAGGGACCTGGGACGATGCAACCGAGGAGCAAGGACGGGACGCCGTCCCGACCGATGGGGAAGGCGGGCAAGGCGTGAACGCCTTCGTCGGCAAGGGGGTTGAGTTTAAGGGAATCATCTCCTACAACGGAACGGTGCGCATCGATGGAACGATGGAAGGAGAAATTCACACCGAGGGTACGCTCCTCGTCGGCGAGGAGGCGGTGATCACAGCGACGGTGAGCGCGGGCACGATCATCTGCAAGGGAAAGATCACGGGGGACATCCAAGCGAAGGAAAAAGTGAAGCTGCGGACCCCCGCGATTCTGAACGGCTCCGTGACGACACCCACGCTCTCGATGGAGGAGGGCGTCCTGTTCAACGGGAGCTGTGAAATGAGCAAAAACGGTGTCCGCGACCAGGTCGACAAAGGCCTCCATCCCGTCGGCGTCCAATCGAGCAATTTGAAGCGCAGCATGGGTTAGCCGTCGGAAAGTGCCACCGGGAGGCTGTTCCCGCCCGTACCACGTCAGGATCGAGTCATGGAGCGCTCCAGCTCTGAGGGTGCCCCTTCGCTGAGATGGGGCGTGCGGGCCTATGGCAGGACTTTGAGGAGGAACCAGCATGTGGTCGTCGAACGACAAAAAATCGAACGGCTTCGGGGGCGATGAGAATTTCACATTTCTCGGCAAAGGCGTCGACTTCAAGGGCATTGTCCACTTTGAAGGCACCGTCCGTATCGACGGGCGCCTGGAGGGAGAGATTCACACGAAGGGAACGTTAGTGATCGGCGAGCTCGCGACCATCAAGGGGATCATTTCAGCGGGTGTGCTGGTGAGTAGCGGCAGGATCAACGGCACAGTGACGGCGAGCGAACGAGTCCAGCTGGTGAAGCCGGCCGTGCTGATCGGCGACATCCGGACGCCGGCCATCACGATCGAGGACGGCGCGCATTTCCACGGCATGTGCGACATGGGTGCGGACAAGTGGGAAGAGGAGCAGGCCGCGCCGCCGCAAGAAGGCGATCACGAAAACGTGCACGATCTGTCCATTCACCGGAGCAAGCGGGCACAAGATCTCTGAGGCGGCACAGTATTACTATGGCACGACCAACTGTCATGTTGGGGATGAGCGGTGGGGTGGACAGCTCCGTCGCGGCATTGCTCCTGACCGAGCAGGGATACCGGGTGCACGGTGTCACGCTCCAGGTCTGGGAGCACGAGGACGACACGGTCTCCCGCTCCAAGCGCTGGCAGGAGCGGGGCTGCTGCAAGGTCGGTGTCGCACGGCACGTGGCCAAGCGGCTGGGGATCACGCACGAGGTGATCGACACACGCGAGGCGTTCCGGGCCGGCGTGATTGACGATTTCCTGTCGGGCTACCTCGCAGGGACGACCCCCAATCCCTGCGTCCGGTGCAACGAGCGGGTCAAGCTGCGGCTGCTCCATGACCTTGGGCGAGCTCGGGGCGTCGACTGTGTCGCCACGGGGCATTATGCCAGAATCCTGATGCACGAGGGCCGTCCGTCCCTGTACCGATCCTCTAACGCAACCAAGGACCAGAGCTACTTTCTGTACCGGCTGAAGCCCGAGTGGCTGCCGTCCCTGCGCTTTCCCGTCGGGGACATGCAAAAGTCGGAGGTCTATGCCCGTGCGGAAGACCTCGGGCTGCCGGCAGAAGAGCTGAAGGAAAGCCAAGAGATCTGCTTCGTGAGCGAGGGAAACTACCGGTCGTTCGTGGAGCGCGAGGCCCCGCAGGCAAAGCGTCCGGGGCTGTTTCTGGACGAGACCGGCCGGCCGATCGGGGAGCATGACGGCGTCGCGTTTTATACGCGGGGCCAGCGTCGCGGTCTCGGCGTCGCGGCCGGCCGCCGCCTCTACGTGCAGACCGTCGTGCCCCAGACGAACACGGTCGTCCTCGGTCCGGAGGAGACCCTCCTGCAGGCCGAGTGCAGGGTGTCGGACTTGAACCTGTTTGACGACCGGATCGGCGACGAACCGGTGGAGGTCGAAGCCAAGGTTCGCTACGCCACGCCCTCGTCGCCCGCCACCCTGGAGCCCGCGAGCGGCGACGGGGTGCTCGTCCGATTCAGGACCCCTCAGCGAGCCTTGAGTCCCGGCCAGTCCGCGGTCTTCTACTGCGGCGATCGTGTGCTCGGCGGTGGCATCATTCGTGAGGATTTCCGCGGCCTTCCTTCTTGACAGGTCCTGATCCCCAGTGGTAGCCTGCCCCGTTTTTTCGTGCCCACCCGCACGCAAACGTTGCCGAAACACCCCCACGCCAAACCGTCAGGACCAAGATGAAGGGTTCCGTCTCACGCCGATATGCCAGAGCTCTCTATGAGCTCCTCGATCCACCCGCGGTGGAGCAGGTCCGCGAGGGGCTCGAAGCCGTGAGCCAGGCGATTGCGGACTCCGAGGCGCTCAGACATGTCGTGGCCTCGCCGGCCTTCGGCGTGGAGGAAAAGATGGCGGTGCTCTCGGAGTTGAGCGTGCGCCTCGGTTGTCCGGAGGTGGTGAAAACTTTCCTCAGGCAGCTGATCATCAAGAACCGCATGGGCCATCTCGGCGACATCGCCGAGGCGTTCGGCGACCTCGCCGATGAGACGAAGGGCGCCAGGGCGGTGACGATTACGGCGGCGTCCGCCATACCGGCCGCGGAGCAGAAGCGCCTGCAGAGCCGTTTGCGCGACCTGCTGCAAAAGGACGTCACGGTCACGTATGAGACCGACCCGCGGTTGGTGTCTGGACTGAGAGTGCGAGTCGGGAGCCTGGTCTATGACAGCTCCATCGGAAATCGTCTGAGTACCATGCGGACGCTGCTGGCGAAGGAGTAAGCATGCAGATCAAGACGGACGAGATCAGCGCGATCATCAAGCAGAAGATCAAGGACTTCGACAAACACGTCGAGGTCAACGAGATGGGCTCCGTCATCCAAGTTGGCGACGGGATCGCCAAGCTCTACGGTCTGTCAGGGTGCATGGCCGGCGAGATGCTGGAGTTCCCTGGCGGCGTCTACGGGATCGCCCTGAACCTTGAGGAAGACAGCGTCGGCGCCGTGTTGATGGGTGAGGACGTCGGGATCAAGGAAGGCGACCCGGTCAAACGGACCGGTCGTATCGCCGAGGTGCCGGTGGGCGAGGCCATCGTCGGGCGGGTCGTGAACGCCATCGGGCTGCCGATCGACGGCAAGGGGCCCATCAAGACCTCCGAGACGCGGCGCATTGAAATCCGCGCCCCCGGGGTCGTCGATCGCCAGTCCGTGCGTGAGCCGCTTCAGACGGGGCTGAAGGCCATCGACGCGATGATTCCCATCGGACGGGGTCAGCGGGAGCTGATCATCGGGGACCGCCAGACGGGCAAGACGGCCGTGGCGGTGGACACCATCATCAATCAAAAGGGGCAAAACGTCTTCTGCATTTATGTGGCGGTCGGACAGAAACGGTCGACCGTCGCGCGGGTCATCAAGACCCTCGAGGATCACGGCGCGATGGAGTTCAGCACGGTCGTGTCATCCAGCGCGAGCGAAGCGGCGTCGCTTCAATTCATGGCGCCCTACGCCGGGGTCTCCATGGGAGAATACTTCCGCGACAATGGCAAGCATGCGCTGATCGTCTACGACGACCTGTCCAAGCACGCCGTCGCGTACCGGGAGCTCTCCCTCTTGCTCCGCCGTCCGCCGGGTCGGGAGGCCTACCCCGGCGACGTGTTTTATCTGCACTCGCGCCTGCTCGAACGTGCCGCCAAGATGAGCCAGGCCCTGGGCGGCGGCAGCCTGACCGCGCTTCCCATCATCGAGACGCAGGCCGGCGACGTCTCCGCCTACATCCCGACCAACGTCATTTCGATCACCGACGGGCAGATTTACCTCGCCAGCGACCTGTTTTACTCGGGCATTCGCCCCGCGATCAACGTCGGCCTCTCCGTCTCCCGCGTCGGCGGCGCCGCTCAGATCAAAACGATGAAGCAGGTGGCCGGCACCCTCCGTCTGGACCTCGCCCAGTACCGGGAAATGGCCGCCTTCTCGCAGTTCGGGAGCGAGCTGGACAAGGCGACCCAGGCCCAGCTCGCACGCGGCGTGCGGATGGTCGAGCTGCTGAAACAGGGACAGTACAAGCCCATGGCCGTGGCCGACCAGGTGCTCGGGATCTATGCCGGCGTCAACGGGTTTGTGGACAACGTGCCGGTGGAAAAGATCCGCGAGTTCGAGGACGACCTTCATCACTATGTCAACGAGCACCAGCCGCAAATCAAACAGGAGCTCATGAGCAAGAGCAAGATCGATGACGCGCTCGGAGCGCAACTGAAGCAACTGATCTCCACCTTCAAACAGAAGATGGGATATGAAGCGAAGCCCTAAGAGCGTGCCAATCATGGACACCGAGCCTCATGGCTAGCCTGCAGTCTCTCCGGCGCAAGATCGGCGCCGTCAAGAACACCCAGAAAATCACCAAGGCCATGAAGATGGTGGCCGCGGCGAAGCTCAAGCGTGCGCAGGATCGAATCCTTGCTGCCCGCCCTTACGCCCACAAGATGCGGAGCGTCCTGGGGGATCTCAGCCAGCGCGTCAACCGGGCCTCGCATCCGCTGCTGCAGAAACGCGGCGGCCGGCTCGTCGAGGTGCTGGTTGTGACCAGCGACCGCGGCCTCTGCGGTGCCTTCAACGCCAACATCGTGCGCCGCGCGGTCGAGGGTATTCGGGAGCGTGAAGGGACGGGATGCCGCGTGACCTTGAGTCTGGTTGGACGGAAGAGCCGCGATTTCTTTCGTCGCCGGCACTGGCCCATCCGGCAGCAGTGGCCCGATGTGTTCGACCGGCTGACCTACGAGCATGCGATCGACATCGGGCGCGACCTCACTCAGGAGTTCGTCAAAGGCACTTTCGATGAGCTGTACGTCATCTATAACGAGTTCAAGTCCGCGATCCAGCAGCAGGTGATCGTCGAGAAGCTGTTCCCCATCGACGCCCTCGAAGAGATTGCTGATCCCAGCCACGTCCCCGGTGGCAGCTTCTTGTACGAACCCGACGAGAACGAGTTGCTGGGGAGCCTCATCCCCAAGCATTTCGAGATCCAAACGTTCCGCATCTTGTTGGAGTCCTCGGCCGCCGAGCAGGGTGCCCGGATGGCCGCCATGGACGGCGCGACCCGCAATGCGGGCGAGCTCATCAAGAAATTGACGTTGTATTACAACAAGACACGACAGGCGGCGATCACCAAG
>JBFGRM010000010.1:0-24049 GCA_041563675.1 Nitrospiraceae bacterium
CCGCAGCGAGAGGACGGACGAGCCGACGTCGGGTTGGGGACGGAAACAGGTCGGCGACACACGAAAGGCCAGCTTGGGGATGGTCCAACACTGAAGAAGTACCGAGAGGACGCCGTAGTCCGCGTTGCCGGGGCCCGCGACGATACGCCTGGCCACCTCCGTCTGCAGCATGACGACCAGGCGTGACAGGCGCTCCCGTGCTTCGAGAAGGGCAAAGAGCAACGGCGTGGACAGGTAGTAGGGCAAGTTCGCGACGACCACCGTGCCTTCGGGAAGGGTGTTGAATGGAAAGGCCAGGGCGTCTCCCAGTCGAAGGTCCAGAGTCGGACGATCCGACAACGTCTCGTGCAGGTGCCGGTACAAATCCGCGTCCACCTCGATCCCGATGACCCGTTCGGCCCGGTCGCAGAGCGGGCCGGTCAGCGCGCCGCGCCCCGGCCCGATTTCCAGGACGGTTTCATCGTGACGGACGGCGGCGAGATCCAGAATCTTCCGCACGATATTTTGATCAACGAGAAAGTGCTGGCCGAGGCGTTTTCGCGGGCGGGGCAAGGGGGCGGCCATAGAGAGGGGTCAGGCGCCTCCCGTTTTCTTCAGATCACGCATCATGGTGGTCAGAAAGTTCCGATAGGTCTCGGCCTCGTCGGTCAACTCCTCGAGCAGGTCGTTGGTGAAGGACGGCCCGGGGTCGGTCTTCCAAAAGCGCTTCGCCTCGGTATCGCCGACGTGCTGGGCCAGCAGCGGCATCGTCCGTGCCTTCCACTTGGCGATGCGTTCCTTGGCGGCCACCGTATTCAGATCGGTGCTCGCCGCCGACACGATGGTGTCCAGTTCCTTGATCTGCCGCTCGATCACCTCCACCGCGGCCTGTCCCGATTGGCTCATGCCTCATCTCCTTCGTCGGTTAGCTGTCCGCCAGGACCCGAGACTCCCCGGCGCGGCGGGGCTTGTCCCGCCTGGCCAGACGGACCGCCAGCATCAGCGCTTCGCGAAAACTCCCGGCATCGGCTTTGCCCTTTCCGGCGATGTCGTAGGCCGTGCCATGATCGACCGATGTGCGGATGAACGGAAGCCCGACCGTGAGATTGACGCACGTGCCAAACGCCACCATTTTCAGAGGAATCAATCCCTGGTCGTGAAACATCGCCACCACGCCGTCGAACTCGCCCCGCAGCGCCTTTCCAAAGAGCGTGTCCGCCGGCAGGGGGTGGGTGACGCGAACCCCGGCCGCCAGAGCACGTCGAACGGCGGGCAGGATTTTCTTCTGCTCCTCGTCACCGAAGAGACCTCCCTCACCCGCGTGCGGATTGAGGGCGGCCACCGCGATGCGAGGATCACGAATCCCGAAGTAGTCGTGCAAGGCGGTATGCGCGAGTCGGATCGCTTTCCAGATCTTGTTGACCGTGATCGCCGCGGGAAGCTCACGCATGGCGACATGGGTCGTCACGAACATGATCTTCAAGGGGCCGCCCACGATCATCATCCCCACGTCGCGGCGTTTGGTGAGCGCGGCCAGCATTTCGGTATGCCCGGGATAGCGATGGCCGGCGAGGTTGATGGCCTCCTTGTTGATCGGCGCCGTCACGATCGCCCGGATGCACCGATCCTGGGCCAGACCCACGGCCGTCCGTATGAACGCCACCGAAGCCTCGCCGCACACCCGATTGGCTTTTCCGATGGGATAGCGCCCCAGACCCGTCGCCATCGGATCGAGCACGGCAAGGTCGTGGCGGGCCACCGCCTCACCGTGGCCTGAGATCGCGGTCACTCGCAGCGGCAGGCGAAGCCAGCGGACCGTGTCCCGCATGACCGGCAGGGACCCGATGACGATCGGGCGGCACAGGCGACGGATCGCCGGATCCGCCAGCCCCTTCGCGACGACTTCGGGACCAATTCCCGCCGCGTCCCCCATGGTCACGCCCAGGACCGGGCGCCGATCTCTCGTCTCACGCCTGGTCACGCCGACTCTTCCTCTTGGCTGTTTTGGACTTCCTTCGTCCGGTATGGAAGACCCGCAGCGCCTCGTCCATGACTTCCCGCACCGGCCGGCCCGTCTGTTCCGCCACCCGTCGACAATCCAGATACTCGGCCGCTGCCTTCAGGGCACCCCCATCCAGCGATCCCACCTTGATGCGCACTTCCCCTCCCGCAATCCGGACGACCTCGCTCCGCCGGGGCAGCACCTGTCGCGTCACCTCGGACATCCGTACGCCCAGCGCCGTCGTCTCACGCAGGATGGTCTCGGCCACCGGTTGGGCCTTCTCGGGGGCCGCGAGCGCGCCGAGCACGATCCCGGGCCGGCCGCGCTTCATGATGACCGGCGTCAGGGTGACATCCAGCGCGCCGGCGGCAAAGAGGCGGTCGACCACGAGATCATACGTCTGGGGCTGCACATCGTCCAGATTGGTCTCGAGGTGGCAGACGATCTCCGTCGTCCCGATCGAAGCCATCCGGGCCTCACCGAGAAACACCCGAAGCACGTTGGCCCAGCCTTCTGGATCCGTCGAGCCTGCGCCGTACCCGATGGCCTGCGGGCGAAGCGCAGGCATGCCGCCGAACTCCCGGGTCAACGTCCGCAGCAGCGCCAAGCCGGTCGGCGTCGTCATCTCGTACTGCGGGCCGGCGCTATACACGGGAATCTCCATTGCCAGCGCCGCGACAGCCGGTCCTGGAACCGGCAGCCGCCCGTGTGAGAACTCCACGAAACCGGCTCCGAGGTTGACCGCCGATGCAGTCACCCGAGTGACCCCGAGCAGGTGAACGCCGAGAACTCCCCCCACGATGTCGACCACGGAGTCGAGGACGCCCACCTCGTGAAACCGGACCTCTCGCGGCGCCACCCGGTGCGCAGCGCCCTCCGCCTCGGCCAAACGTTCGAACACGGCCAGACTGGTCTGTTTGACGTTGTCCGGCAATCGGCTCTTCGTGATGGTGTGCTTGATCCGTGACAGCGACAGCGGAGCGCGGACGTCGCTGCGGATGAGGACATCGACTTTCGTGGCGCTGAACGCGCCACGGGTGACCCGCTTCGCACGGAGCTCGTAGCCCGTGAGCTTGAGCGAGGCGAGTCCGTCCCTCAGGGTCTTGACGGGGAGCCCGGCATCGACCAGCGCGCCGAGAACCATGTCTCCGCTGATGCCCGAGAAACAGTCAAGATGGAGGTGGATGGCCATGCAGCTCCCCGCGGGTCGTGATCAGCTCGACCTCGGCGAGCGACATCTTAGCCGAACCATTCACCGGACAGCAACGACACCCCGGTCCGGACACGCCCTCCGCGCCTGGTCGGTCGAGCACATCGCTTTTCGTTGACACCTCGAAAACCCCTATGGTATTTCAGCCCTTGGCCCATTGGTTTGTCTTCGCGCCGCCCCCCCATCGTCACAACATCCAGGCTCACGACCCAGGAGGAACCCATTTCACACCACGGCTCGAACCAGCGTCCTGTGCCCCTGTTGCGACCGACGAGAGCCGCCGCCGGCCGGCGGCTCATGCGGCTGGTCACCATCGTTTTGGCCGGAGCCCTGCTGGTTGCCTGGCTGGTCCCGGACGAAGCCGACAGCAGGCGCAAACGGCGCCGTGCCGTCCAGCCCCCGCTTCGCATCCTCTCGATCACCTTGACGCCGGAATCCTATGTCGCAGGAAACGGCTCGCTCGATTTCAAAGTTGACGTCAAGCTGCCGTCCAATCTGGACGGGTCAACGGTCCTGGAGGTCTCGTCGCTGATCACCTCCCCGTCGAAACGACACCTACGATTTTTGTGGAGCCGAAAGCCGATCGACCTTCACTTCGAGGAGCACACGGGCCGGGATCGGGCGGATCCCGATCCACGCGGGCCTGACGGAGAGGACAGGGACGGGAACCCGACCGACGCCAAAAGTCCTGATGCGGGGACACGGGCTGCGCCACGATCCGACCAGGTCTCCGTCACGTTGCGTTGGGACGGGACTGACCAGAACAGCGAGCTGGTTTCCGAGGGACGCTATGACTACGTGATTCGCGCGAAGCTGTTGATGCTGGATGGTGAGAAGCTCAGGACGCACATGGTGTCCTGGAAGAAAAAAGGCAGCGTTGACGTCAAGCCCCCCGACCCCGCGTCGGAGCGGTCGCAGGCAGAGGGCGGCAATCAACCCGGGCAAGAGACCGAGACGTCAGCTCCCTAACGCCCCCTGTCTAGAGGCCCTACGCGGCCGCTCCCGCTCACCCAGCACGTTGATGCGGTGCGCAAGACAGCCCGCGCCGAACCCGTTGTCGATATTGACGACGCCCACCCCCGCCGCACAGGAATTCAGCATGGTCAGGAGCGCGGCGAGCCCTCCGAAGCTGGCGCCGTAGCCACGACTCGTCGGCACGGCCACAACCGGCCTATCCACGAGCCCTCCGACGACGCTGGGCAGCACCCCGTCCATTCCGGCTACGACGACCACGACACGTGCGCGCCGCAGGCGTTCGTGGCGACCGAGGATCCGGTGAATGCCGGCCACCCCGACGTCGTAAAGCACCTCCACGCGACTGCCCATGACCTCAGCCGTGACTCGCGCTTCCTCCGCAACGGGGATGTCGGCCGTGCCAGCGGTCACGATGAGCACCTCGCCTCTGCGCGGCGGCTTGCGCGACTGGATGACGACCGTCCTGGCCGTCTCGTCGTACACCGCACGCCGATCGAACCGTCGGAGCGCTTTGGCGACCGTCGGAGAGACGCGTGTGGCGAGCAGCGGCCCGCCCTTCCTCAGCAGGCCCTTGGCGATCGCCAACGTCTGTGCTTGCGTCTTGCCTTCGCAGAAGATGACCTCCGGGAAGCCCTGCCGAATGGATCGGTGGTGGTCGACCGCGGCAAATCCCAAATCCTCGTAGGGCAGGCTGCGCAAGCGCTCGATCGCGTGGGGCACGTCGACCTTCCGAGTCCGCAAGCCCTCAAGCAGTTTCCGTAGCTTGTGCTGATTCACGGCCCTCCCGGGTCACAACCCGCTGGTCTCTTCCTTGGCGTCTCGCTCCATCAGATCCCGCACGGCCTGCCCGCAGGCCTTCCCCTCGAAGAGCACCGCGCAGACTTCCTTGACGATGGGCATGTCGACACGATGGCGCTCGGCGAGCTTGAGGGCGGCCTTCGATGTGCGGACTCCCTCCGCAACGGCCTGCATGCCGGCCAGAATGTCCCGGAGGTTTTCACCTCGCCCCAAACGCGCGCCCACCGAGTGATTGCGGCTGAGCGCGCCCGTACAGGTCAACACCAGGTCACCCGCACCGGACAGCCCGAAGAAGGTGCGCGGGTCGGCCCCCATGGCGATCCCGAGGCGGATCATCTCCGCCAGCCCCCGCGTGATCAGCGCCGCTCTGGTGTTGTGCCCGAGGCCGAGCCCGTCGACCACACCGGCGGCCAGAGCCATCACGTTCTTGAGCGCGCCCCCCAGCTGCACGCCGACCACGTCGTTGGTGGTGTAGACGCGAAAGGCCGGGGTCATGAGCGTGCGCTGCAGGGATTGGATTAGGTGGTCGTCCGCACCCGCGAGCGTGACGGCTGTCGGCAGCCCTCGGACGACTTCGGCCGCAAAGCTGGGGCCCGAGAGAACCGCGACCTGCGACCGCGCCGGCAGCGTGCCCTCTATGACCCGCGTCATGAGGTCCAGGGACTCCTCCTCGATTCCCTTGGTCGCGCTCACGACCGGTGGCGCAACACCGTCCAGCAGCGGGGCCAATGCGTCGAGCACCGACCGCGCGACTTGCGAGGGCACCGCAAAGACCAGGAAGTCCCGTCCGTCCACTGCCTCGGTGAGGGAGTGGGTCGCCCGTATGCCGCCTGAGAGCTTGACCCCGGGCAGGAAGACGAGGTTTTCCTGCTTGCGGTTGATCGTGTCGGCCACCTCGGACTCATAGGCCCAGAGCCGAACCGAGAGGCCCTTCTCCGCCAGCACATGCGCCAGGGTGGTGCCCCACGCCCCCGCCCCGACCACGGCGACCTTCGAAAAATCTCGATTCTCAGCACCCATCGGCTTCCCAACGTGGCCAAAGCTGGATTATAGGAACCCCCATTTTTTGCTGTCAACGCAGCGGGGGATTTTGCAGTCTTGCGAGGGGACCGCGGAGGGGATCAGGGACTTTCGACTGGAAGGGCATCCCCATGACAGTGTATAGCTTACGCGTTTCACATCGGAGCCGGGACCCATGAAGACGTGCGAGACATGCGGCGCGGAGCTGCCGGATTACAGTCGGTTCTGCATGCGGTGCGGCAGACCGCTGGAGAGCGAGACCGCGGCCGGGGACGTCCCGGACGGCTCTTTGGAAACTCCGATGAAGGAGGAGATGAACCTGCGTATCCTCTACGCCATGGTCCTCGGGCTCGTCCTGGCCGTCCTGTTTCCTCCGTGGGAGACCGCCCCGGGACAGACTCCGGAATTTCTTGGATTTCATTTCATCCTGAAGGGCCCCGGGCCCGAACGCGACGCGGTCATCAGCCGCTTCTTGTGGATGATCGAGCTCGTCACGATTGCCATCGCCGGCTTCTATTTTGCCTGGTATTTCCGGAAACAATGAACGTCGGGGGATCTTTCCACTTGCGGTGAGCCGCGAGCCTCTGGCCCCGGGCTTCTAGTCGAGCGCGAGTGTGAGGCACTTGGCCGAGCCCCCCGACTTCATAAACTCGTCCAGCGGCACGGGATGGGCGCGATATCCCCGTGACTCCAACAGCCCGGCTGTTCCGGCGCAGCCGTCGGGCAGCACGACGTCTTTCCCCACGCAGACCGCATTGCAGGCGAAGCGCAGCGCGTCCGGCTCCGAAACCACGAGACGTCGCGTCGCTTCGACTCGGTCGGCAATGACAGCCTGCGCATAGGCGTCGAACGCCGCGGGAAAATACAACAGCTCGCCGCCGCTGAGCGGACAGAAGCAGGTATCGAGATGGTAGAAGCGGCTGTCGACGAGCTCGACGGGAATGATCTCCTTGGTGTAGATGTCGCTCAAGCGTGCGTAGGATCGAATGTCGGAGCGCTGACGGTACCCGCCGAACCAGACGTCGGGGAAGCCCAGCAGGTCCCCCGCCCCTTCAAAATACATTTCTTCGTCCAGCCGGATCACATGGAAGCCGTGCTCCCTGAACCAGGCTTCAAAGTGTGGCTCCTCACGCTGCCGCTCGACATGACGAAAGCGGCTGGGCACCGCAAGGCCGTCTGACACCACGCCGGCATTGGCGGTGAACACGAGGTCGGGCAAGCCCGGCACCGGCTTCACACGTTCGAGCGTGACGCCGATCTTTCCTTCCAGCTCCTCGACCAGTCCCTGCCACTGCCGGCGCGCACGGTCGCGGTCTACGCGGTTCGACAAACGCATCCACGGATTGATTTCGTACTCGACGCCGAAGTAATCCGGCGGGCACACAAGCAGGCGGCTCATCCTTTCCACCCCAGTTCGCGGGCCACCTCGCGCAAAAAGGACGCCGCGTCCATGACCAGGCCGACCGCCTGAAAGCTCCCGCGATCCGCGAGCTTGGTCGGCACCGCCGGGTTGATATCCACGCAGACCGATGGAATCGCCCCGGGCAGCAGGTTGCCCGTCGCCACAGAGTGCAGCGTGGAGGCGACCAGGAGGGCGAGCTCCACACCCGGGAGCGCGGCGCGCATCGCCGCCTGTGCGGCAATGGAGTCGGTGATGACGCCGGGGAGCGGACCGTCGTCTCGTATCGTTCCCGCCATGACGACCTTCACGCCGCGGCGCACGCAGGCCGCCATGATGCCCCCGCTGATGACACCCGTTTCGACCGCCCGCTCGATGCTCCCGATGGCCCGGATCCGGTTGATGGTTCGCAGGTGGTGCTCGTGCCCGTGGGGTACGGCACGCCCCGCCGACAGGGCGTATCCGAGTGATGTCCCGAACAACTGCGCTTCCATATCGTGCGCCGCCAGGGCGTTGCCGCAGAAGAGCACGTGGATGTACCCGGACTCGACCATCCAGGTCAGTGCATCACGGCCACCGGCATGAATCACGGCGGGCCCCGCCGACAGCAACACTTTGCTGTGCTCGGCATCCGTCTTTCGGCCCGCGCGCAGGGCTTCCATCCGTCTGGCGATGTCCGCCACCACGTGACCGTGGGGTCGCTCGGAGGACACCTGCGCCTCCATGAAGCTGAACACGTCCCGTTCCTGCGGGCGCTTTAACGGCATGACCCGGACCCCATCGTGCCCTGTCACGACCAACTCCCCCTTGCGCACGTCCGCCATGGGCATCGCGCTCGCACGGGATCGAGGGCGATCCACCACGATGCCCAAATCCATTTCAATCCGGTCGACCTCGACCCAGCGTCCTTCCAGACGGACCAGGGTCGGCAGGTGCGTCGTCGCATAGAAGGCATCGGGGAAGACGCCGTCCGCAGGCGAAGGCTCCAGCGAGCAATCCGATTGCCGCTCGATCGTGGCGCCATGCGGCTGAATGGCTTCCAGAATTTCGTGCAGGAGGGCGTCGCTGGCGGCTTTGACGACGATGCGGGCGCGGGAAGGCTCATCGCGGGTCTTGCCGATCTCGACGTGATCGAGGTCGAAGGTGCCTCCGATCATCAGGATGGTATCGAGCACCTTGGCGAGGATCAGCGAATCGATGATGTGGCCTTCGAGGACCACGGTTTCCTGCGGGCTATGCACGGCGCTCACCTTGCGGACCGAACCATCGCGATGCACGACAGGCGGTGGACCAAGCGTTGTCCGCCACTTGCAAAATAATGTTTCATCATATCACCCCACGTCTTGCGATGCCGCTCAATTCACACAACGTCAATCCGGGCCGATTCCGTTCGATTTCATGATCTCGCGAAGAAGGCTCGTCGCATAGGAGCCCGGCGGTAGGGTGAAGGCGAGTGTCAGCGCATCGCTCGTCAGCGACCACTCCAGGTCCACCGGCGAGACCCTTAAGGCCCGCCGCTCCCCGCGAATTCCGCAGCCCACCGCGGCCTGCTGGAGGGATTCGGGCGTCTCCTGGAGCGAGGCGGCGGCGGCGCGCTCGATCTCCCCAGGCTCACCGCTCGCCCAGGGCGCGCGTGAACCGAAGAGGACGCCGGTCGGGCTGATCTCGAACCGGTCGGCCCGCGCCTGCTCGACACCGGCATCCTCGACCTGGAAGCAGGCCCCGTTTTCATGCTTCATCGCCCAGTCGCCGACGAGCACCCGATCGATCCGCTCGACGCGGTGGGCCAGCACGAGGTTGAACAGATGCGCCTGGTACGCATTCAGATACCAGAGGCGTGTGTGCTTGGGCATCTGCGCACGACGACCGCGGTTGCGCAGGAGGTCGGCGCCGACACGATAGTTGTCCCCTCGCCGTCCCTGACGCTGCGGGCCGAAATAATTGGGGACGCCGCGCCGACTCACCTCTGCCAGGACAGCGGGCACAACCTCGCGCGCCGGGGGTTTCACATCGCGGACCACGAGTCGAAACGCGTTGCCTCGGTGGTGGCCGGTCCTCAGTCGATTGCGATGCCGCCCCAGGATTTCGACCGAGAGAATCCCTTCGTGCCGAACACGTGCGATGACATCGGGCGAGACGCCGTGCAAGGACACGAGCTGCGAGGTCACGGCGCGGGCATCCTTGAGGCCGGCCACACCGATGGCCCGAGCTTTCACGCCGAGGCTCGAGGACAGGTAGGACACGAGTTGCGGGGTGGAGAGGCCCCGCTTCGTGATGCGCAAGTACAGATGCTCGCCCTGCCCGCATGGGAGGTACAGCGGGACCTCGTCCACGACGAAGTCCTCGGGCGCGGCACGGATCATGCCGCCAATCCCCGGGATCTCGGCGGTCAGGTAGGGCAGAGCCGACCCCTTCGCGTCGCGGGTCTCAGACTCACCCTGCCATGATGGCTGTGGTGTCACGATTTCGTCGGAACCATAGTGGCTAGCGGAGCCATCATGTTATACTGTTTTCACATGCAGCCACGGTTCACATATCTCCTCGGCTCGCTGATCATGCTGCTCGGCGGAGCGCCCTTGATCCCTGCACAAGCCGCCCCTCAGCTCCACAGCGAGGTATTTCAGGCCTTTACCTCGCACATCGAGCGTCAGGTGGAAGTCGACAAGCGATCGTTTGCCCAGGCCAGCGAGTGCACGCAATGGTTCTACAAGCAAGAACAACGGGAGAAACCGGCGCCGCCCGACGTTCAGGGTGTGCGATGGGATCCGGGCGCGGCCCGCGCGGCGGGGCGGCCCCAACGAGTCGCGCTCGATTGTGACTCCCGATACCCCGGCGGACTGGTGGCCGCACGCGAAGACTTCGGTCGCGCACAATCAACCTTGTCGTTGAGCCTGACGTTTTACGAATTTGCACTGGTTGGTGATCGAGACGACGACCAGCAGTACAGCGACCTCGAGCTTCGTCACATCATCGAGTCCTTTGGCTTGACGTATAACCCCGGTCTTCCCTCGGCGCTGCAGGCGTCGACGCTGAACGCACAATTCGACAGCGTTCATCAGGAGAGGGAGTTCGAGGTGTTGATGGACGGCATGGGGAAACTGTTCGATCAGGGGTATCGCTTCACGTTCCGCGACAAAGAAGCCCTCAATCGTATCATGGGCTGATCGACATGTCCTCGGGCTGGGCCACCCGCGCGCGTCTCCGCCTGGGCCCCCTCGTCGCCCGCCCCGTCCGAATCCTGCTCAGACGCCTTCCCCCCTACGAGCTCGGCTTCACGTCCGTGCTGTCCTCCCGAATTACCTGTGAGCGCGCGGCGCTGGCCGGATACCGCGCCACCCATCTCACCGACTTGCACATCGATCGCTTGTTGCCCCGTCACGATCACATGCTGCACGCGATCGCCCAGCGCAAGCCCCATTGGATTTTCGTCACGGGGGACCTGCTGGACACCCCATCCGGCCTGCCGCATCTGGCTCGCTTTCTGTCCCTGCTCCGCGAGGTCGCGCCCGTGTTCATGACCCTAGGCAACCACGACCACGCCAGCGGGCTGCCTGTCACCACGCTCACCGAGCTGGCCGACCGCTGCGACGTCCATCTTCTCGTCAACCGTGCGTTGATCGTTCCGCTGGAACGCGGTGAGCTCGCCATCGCAGGACTCGACGATCCCAGCACGGGCCGGGCCGACCCTGGATGCATACCCGGCCAGGCCCCGGATCGCTTCACTCTCGTCCTCGCGCACGCGCCGAACGTCCTCGATTTACTGGGCGACCGGCACCCTGCCGATCTGATTCTGTGCGGGCACAGTCACGGCGGCCAGTGGCGGATCCCAGGGCTCCACCCCTTCTGGCTGCCGCCCGGATGTCACGGGCGGCTCGCAGGAGAGTACCGGCGCGACGGGCATCGGCTCTACGTGAACAGCGGCGTGGGGTGGAGCGTGCTTCCCGTGCGTATCAATTGCCTGCCGGAGATCCTCACCATTGATTGGGTGGCTGAACGGTCTCGGCCTGGGGCATGATTCAGCCAATTCTGTCGAACGCTTCGCGAGCCCGGCTGCGCACCGTCTGGTCCCAATCTTCCTTCATGACGATCCCGAGCTTCTCCTTGGCCTCGGCGACTCTCATCCGTCCCAGCGCCAGGGCAGCCGAGCTCCGCACGTAGGCGTGATCATCCTCGAGGGCCTTCATCAGCAGGGGCACCGCGTCGCGGTCCTCGATCGCTCCGAGATGACTGGCCGCCATCCCGCGGATCCGATGCTGCTTGTCTCCAAGCGCCGTCGTCAACGTATGCTTGAACAACTTTGCCAGCGAGGGGATGACGGGCTCGAGCCCTGCCGGCTTGTAGCCATTGAGCTCGACGAGGAAAAAGGCGAGGTCCAGTCGCTTTTCAGGGGACGTTTCCGCCTGAAACTTCGTGAGAAGCCGGTCGATGCGCTGCCTCAGCTGCCGACGTCCGCGAAACTTGCGAACCACGAGCCAGACCGCCGTGAGGACCAGCAGCACCTGGACGACAATCGGGATGACCTCTTCCGTGATGAAGTCCTGGGTGTCGTAATCGAGGCTGTTCCAGATCCAGACCCCTGCTACGATCACCGCGATCACGCCGAGCACGGAGGTCACGGAGACGGGACCAGTCTGGCCGCGTTCGGATAGCATCACGCAGCATCATATTTCCCGGGCGGCCACGGAATCAACGTCATGGAAGCGTGAGGGGTGAGGGGTCAGGGGTGAGGGGTAGCGGATAAGAAAGCTTCCAGATTAGGTCAATACGGGCTTTTTCGCCTCACGCCTGACGCCTTACGCCTCACGATTTTGTCGCGTCGAGGCTGACCACCGGCTCGTCGCCGATCACCTCGGCCGTGTGTGGCATGTCGCGTGGAACGGCCAGGCAGTCGCCGGGCTCCAGAATCACGGCTTGACCGTTCATGGACATGCGAAACCGACCGGCGAGGACGGCGTCGATCTTGTCGATGCTGTGGCTGTGCTCGGGAAAGGAGGTCCCTGGTGCGTAGGTATAACGGGTCACGCTGTAGCCGCGCTTCTCGAGCTTCCGGCGCATGGCCTGCTCGGAGAGGGGCCCCTCGACATCAGGACGCCAGTGTTCGACTTTCATATGATAGAGAGGCCCGACTGCCCCACGTTAGGCTCTCTCCCGCAACAGGGCCTGCTCCATCAACATAGTTCAAGCTTCGTTGACCGGTCAACGGCCCTGCCCAACGCCTTGATAAACGCTTCCTGATCCTCCGGCGAGACCAGGATATGGCGCGACTCGCCATACTCGAT
This sequence comes from Nitrospiraceae bacterium, assembly GCA_041563675.1. Lineage (GTDB taxonomy): Bacteria > Nitrospirota > Nitrospiria > Nitrospirales > Nitrospiraceae > JBFGRM01. Next base: position 12,663 of record JBFGRM010000010.1, read on the forward strand.
CCGCAGCCGGTCGAGCGACAGTGCCGGCGATGAGAGCGGCGATCGACTGGATCGCACCCTGTGGATGTCGGCGATGTTGATTCGCCACCGAAACGGCCCGGAGCGCACGTTGAGGGTCCCTTCTTCCACGACATAATAGGTCCCCCATAACACCCATGGCACGAGGACGATGAGGATCGACAGAAGACCGAGAAGCGGGAGCTTTATGGTCCAAGTCATTGATGACAATGCCAGCGGGAGCAAGAAGAGTACGACCACGACGGTCGCGAGCACCCCCAGCAGGATCAGCCAGGCATCCTTCTTCGATGCAAATCTCATGAATGTCGTCCGATTGCCTCCTCGTTTGTGATGGTCTGAGGCAAGCAGTCCCCGAGCTTCTCCCTGACCTCCTGTAAGTATACAACCGGCGTCTGAAACCGTCCCTGCAGCGGGCGTTGGTCCCAATCCACCAGAATGGGTCTCCCGGCCGCCGATCCTTCGACACCCAACGCCTCTCCGACCTTGAACTTTGTTCTAATTAGTATTATTATCATCGCGTGGACATTCCCGACTTCAAGGACGACCCGTATTTGAAGGTTCTTCGCCCGCTAGTCGAAGCCTACCTCGCCTTCTCGCGGGTCGACAACCGCCACATCCGCTCCATGCGCCTCACCCCTTCCCAGTTCGACGTCATCGCCACGCTCGGCGACACGGAAGGGATGACCTGCTCGGAGCTCTCCGATGCCACCCTCGTGACCAAGGGCACGCTCACAGGCGTGCTCGACCGCCTCGAAGGTAAGGGCCTGATCCGTCGCGAGCGCGTAGCCGCGGATCGACGCGCCACGAAGATCCGCTTGACCGCCAGGGGTGAGGCCTTGTTCAGAAAGACCTTCGCGGCCCACGCCGCGTTTCTGCGCCCGCTGTTCGAGCGGGCGCTCAGCAAGAAAGACGCCGATCACGCACACCAGTTGCTCTCGCAGATTCGCGACAGCTTCCTACAGGATTGAGGAGGACGTGGTTCCATGCACAAGGTGTTCGACATTATCCGCAACCGCATCTCGGCCACTAAGTTCGACCCCAACAAGAGCCTGACCACGGAAGACATTCGCGAGCTCGTGGCCTACGCGACGGAAGCCCCCTCGTCCACCAACATTCAGCACTGGCGTTTCGTGGCAGTGACCAAGCCCGAGGACAAGGCGCGGCTCAAGGAGGTGGCCTTCGGCCAGCAGAAGGTGGTCGACGCGCCAGTGACCTTTATCGTGCTCGGCGACCTGCGCGGGCATGAGAAGCTTGGCGATATCCTGGACCGATCTGTCGCGGCCGGCATCATCTCCCGGGAGCTCAGGGAGAAATGGGTGGCCATGGCGACGGAAGGCTATGCCGATCCGCAAAAGGCGCGGGACGAAGCCATTCGCTCGGCCTCACTGGCGGCCATGACCCTGATGATCGCCGCACAGGCCAAGGGCTACGTTTCAGGTCCGATGATCGGGTTCGATCCGAGGGGCGTCGCACGCGAGTTCGGCATTCCTGACCGGTACCTGCCCGTCATGCTGCTTCCGGTGGGATACGAGGCGGCGGGTAACTGGCCGCGCAAGGTCCGCTTATCGGTGGATGAGGTATTGGCTTTCCATCGCGGCAGGGAATTTTAAGAAACAGAAGTTTTGAGTTTTAAGTTCTCAGTTTTGAGTTTTGAGTGGCGGATCAAGAACTGAGAACTCAAAGCTCAAAACTGAAAACATAAAACTATCTTCTGCCATGCGATTGACGATATTGGGTTCGGGGACGAACGTTCATCCGAAGCGGGCTGCAGCCGGCTATCTCGTCGAGACCGACCAGACGCTGCTGCTGGACTTCGGCCCCCGGACCCTGGCCAACCTCACGAAAAGTGGTGTCGAGCGACACCGCATCCGGCATATCCTGTTTTCGCACTACCATGCGGACCATTTCTCCGACTTCATCACCTTTTTCTTCGATGCCGTGTTTCATTCCAAGTTCGTCGGTCCCCGCCCCGACCTCCACTTGTACGGTCCTCGAGGCACCAGGAAGCTGCTCGGCACGATCCTGGACACCTTCCCCGGCTTTCGAGCAGGGCGGTTTCGTGTCCGCTTGCGAGAGGTCGGTGACCGAAGTTTTACGATCGGGCGCACCCGGATCATTCCGCGAACCGTCGTCCACAGTCGGAAGCTCCATTGCCTCGGCTACCGGATCGAGTACGCGGGACGATCGTTGGCCTATTCCGGGGACTCCGAGTACTGCAAGGGCCTCGTCCGGCTCTGCGGAGATGCCGACCTGGCGGTCCTGGACTGCTCATTCCCCGCCGGTCGGCCGGGGCCAAGCCACATGCACGCTGGCGACTGCGGCCGCGTCGCCCGTGATGCGGGCGTCAAGCGCCTCGTGCTCTCTCATTTCTACCCGATTGCGGAGCGCTACAACGTGGTGGAGCAGGCGGGAGAGAAGTTCGCCGGGAGAATCAGGAAAGCGCGGGACCTGTTACGATTGCAGCTGTAGAGTCGAGCCTCAGCCGGGGCCGTCCGTGTGGCCACATTCGAGCAGCCTAATAAATCGACTCAGCCTGGCCTCCCTGACCCGATCATTCTGCTTGTGATAGATGGGCACCAGGTTCCTCAAACTTCTGAGTAAGATCGCGCGATTGGTGCTTTTGCTCAGGTATTGCTCGTCGAAGCCGTAACCGGCCTGGGTGAGGAATCGGCCGCAGTCCCGTTCGGTGAGGAACGCTCCGGCATTGAAGCAGTCGATGAAGACCTGATACCGCTCCGACTCGTACCGGACGAGAAAATGACCCGGCATGCCGATGCCGAAGACCGGCAACCCCAGGCGCTTTCCGATCAGCAGATAGAGGGTGGAGAGGCTGATCGGGATTCCGGTGCGACGCTCGATGACGCGGTGCAGGTAGGTGTTATCCGCGTCGTAATAATTCCGCGTGTTGCCCTTGAATGCCTGTTCGACAAACAGATATCGGCCGAGGGTCTTGACGATCTCCTCGTCACCCTGGCGCGACCCAATGCGGTCGCGGGCCTCCGCGGCCATCTCGTCCAATCTTTGTACGTACCGCCCCTCGTCCAGCTCCGGGTAGGCATAGCGCGCAAGCAGAAAGGCGCCCCGTTCCAGATCGACGTGGTCCGGATCGGACACGAGGAGCTCCTCGAGCTCTCGCTCGATGCCCCCGCCCCGGATATCGTCCAGGACCGAGGCGATGCGGGCGGCCATCTCCGGCTGCTCGATCTCGGCCTCCTGCAGCAACGGGATCGCGGCGCAGCCGGCTTCGACCAACTTCGCGCTGATGGTTTTGACGATGCGGTCATCGTCATCGGACAGCAACCGAATCAGCGCTCGGATGTCCTTGTCGTCGGCGTCAGTCACGGGCAGGCTCTTCATCAATCCACATCATCCCATGCCCTCCCCACCACTCTCCCGAGGCCTATCCCAGGGCGCGGCGGAAGGCGCGCGTGCTCCCGTAGAGGCAGACGGCGTCGAAGGCCAGGAGGATGACCACCACCATCGCGACCTTGGGCAGAGCCTGCCCCCATCCTGAGAGGATCAGGGGTCGGACGGCATCGATCGTCCAGGTCATGGGGTTCACCCTGGCGACGACGCTCATCCAGGTGGGCATGGCCGACAGCGGGACCAGGGCCGAGCTCAGGAAAATCATCGGCAGCGACAAGAAGCCCAGGACGGAGAAAAAGTCGCCGTGGCTTTTCACGGAGAAGGCCATGGCCATGGAAATGGCCGTCAACCCGACGCCGAAGAGCATGCCGATCAGCAGCACGACGGCGATGCCGGGGAGGCCGGTCGCGGGCGTCACCCCAAAGAGATAGGCCACCGCCAGGATGACCAGCACCTGAAGGGAGGTGATGGTGGTCACGAAGAGAAATCGACTGAGGATGACGGAGGAGCGCCGGATCGGCGTGGACATGAGTCGTTCGAGAAATCCGTTTTCCTTGTCGAACAACAGGTCGACGCCCCCGCTCAGGCCGTTGTTGAGCACGGTCATGACGACCACACCCGCGGCGAGAAAGCTCATATAGTTGGGGGCCTGGAGGATCTGGATATCGGCGGCGCGCTGGAACAGGCTGCCGAAGAAGATCAGCCAAAAGATCATCGGCTGGGCCAGGGTAAAGAGCATGCTGAAGCGCTCACGGCTCAGCCGCAGCACCCACCGCATGGTCAGTGCACCGACTTCCTGAACGGTATCGCGAGCGGGCGAAGTCATAACAAAACCAGGTGCAACCTTATTTTTGCCGACTCGGTCGCCGGCGAGTTCTCGAGCCTCTTATGCTTCCGACTTCGGGAATTCCTCCCGAATCGCGTGGCCCGTATGGGCGATGAAGACGTCGTCCAAGCGGGGACGATGATAGTCAATGAAATCCAGCCGGCATCCGAGTCGGTTCATGTGCTCGAGTATCGCCGGCAGCGCCTTTTCCGGCGACTCCACTCGGATGTCCAAACCCGTCGGACGGGTCGCAATGGATCGAATCGGCGGCAACGTCTTCAAGGCGGCGGCTACCTCCTCGATGCGAGGCGTGTCCGCCTGGCTCAAGGTCACCGTGACGACATCGCCGCCCAGGCCCGACTTCAGGTCCTTCGGTGACCCCAAGGCCTTGATCCGTCCCCCGTCGATGATCGCCAGGCGATCGCAGAGCTGGTCGGCCTCGTCCAGGTAGTTGGTCGTCATGACGACCGTGATCCCGCGTTCCCGCAGGCCGCGCGCGTAGTCCCAGATGCGCAGCCGGCTCTGGATGTCCAGCCCGAGCGTCGGCTCGTCGAGAAACAGCACTTTGGGATTGGGGAGCAGGCCGCAGGCGATGTCCAGCTTGCGCTTCATCCCGCCTGAGTAGGTCTTCGCCGGCTGGTCCGCCTTGGCCTCCAGCTCGACGAGCCGCAGGAGCTGGTCGATCCGCTGGGACGCCTCGGCTTTCGGGAGGTGGTAGAGATTGGCGAGCAGCCACAGGTGCTCGCGACCGGTCAGAAATCGATCAATGGCCCGTTCCTGGGGGACGTAGCCGATGAGGCTGCGCACGGCATCCGGCTCCCTCTCGACATCGCGGCCGAGCACCGTGGCCCTGCCGCTCGTCGGCTTCAGCAACGTGAGCAGGATGCGGAGCGTGGTGCTTTTTCCGGCACCGTTGGGTCCGAGGAGACCGAAGATTTCCCCGTCGAGGACCTGAAAGGAGAGATCGGCGATGGCCGGGACGCCGTCGAAGCTCTTGGTCAATCCGACGGTTTCGATGTTGACGGCCCGGTTCATCAGCCCCAGCCCTTGGCCCCGTCTTGTTCATATCGTTTGAACTGAACGAGGTCGTAGAGCCGCCGGGCCTGTTGCTGCAGGGTGTCGGCTTCCAGGAGAAATTGCTTTTCGAGGGATGTGAAGTCCAGGTAGCTGGAGAGGGCGTTGACGAGGACTTCGTCGTTGCGGTCGAGGGGAAACAGCTTCTGCCAAAGCGCCAGATCTTCCTGCGTTTTGAGCGACTCCCGAAAGACGCCGATCAACTCCTCCCGAAGCCCCGGCTCGAGAAACTCCGCCTCCTCCCGCGGTTGAAGGGTAATCTTCGCGCGGCGATAGCTCTTGCCGTCCATCTCCTCGGAGAGCAGATATCGCTCGAGCCCCAGAAGCAAGATGTTGGAGCGACCGTCGGGTAATTTTTGCATGCTGACGAGGCGCCCGACGCAGCCGATGGAGAAGATCGGGGGGTTGCCACCGTAGTTCTCTTCCCATCCTTCTTTGAGCAGCGAGATTCCGATCACCTGCCCCTCTTCGGTGGCATCAGCGACCATCTCCCGGTAGCGGGGCTCGAAAATGTGCAGGGGCAAATACGTCTTGGGGAAAAACACGACGTTGGGAAGCGGAAAAACCGGGATACACGCGGGGACGTGCACCGCACCTTTGTCTTGCGGATCGCGCCCGTGATAAGGTCGGTCTCGCTCGAATTGCATGCCGCACGATAACCGAGGGGTGCGGATATTGTCAATGCAAACGCCCCTTCGTTGGGACCTCATGAACACGCAAAGTAGGCGCCAGTCAAGGACATGCCCGCCCGCGCCCTGAATCAGCGGAAACACGTCGTTTCACGGAACACGCGCACGTCGTGCGTGTCCCTCTGCCGCCATCGTGTGGATCCGTTCGGCCTGGCGTTCCTCATCGGCCTGCTCGTGCTTGTGCTGTCCTCCGCAACGGAACGTGCTGGCGTCTCATCCTCTCTGGCCGGCCCGTCCGCATCCGGCGCAGACGGCTACCGACTCGCGCTGCCGGGATATCCCTACGAGTTTCCCCGCGATCACGGCTCACACGATCGATTTCGAACCGAATGGTGGTACTTCACGGGACATCTCTTTCATCGCGATGGCAGGCGGTTGGGCTACGAGTTGACGTTCTTTCGCAGGGCGCTTCGACCGAAGCCGCCGGATCCGGGAAGCTCGCACTGGGCGATTCATCAGCTTTACCTGGCTCATTTCGCAATCTCCGATGTCAGCGGGGATCGATTTTTCTACACGGACAGGCTCAGTCGAGCCGCTCTTGGCAAGGCCGGCTCCGCCTCCGGGCGTTTTCGGGTGTGGATAGACCGATGGTCTGCCGAAGCGACATCGCCCGACCACGAGGTCTTGTCTTTGCGTGCGACGGCGGATGGGTACGAGATCGACCTGAGACTCACGCCCCTGAAGCCCCCTGTGATTCATGGGCTGGATGGGATCAGCCGAAAGGGCAACGGGCACGGACAAGCCTCACATTATTATTCGCTCACCCGTCTCCGCACGGAGGGTACGGTCCGCCTGCCCGGCGAGACATTGCAAGTGAACGGGACAAGCTGGATGGATCATGAATTCGGGTCGGCTGATTTGGGAGAGGGTCAGGTTGGCTGGGACTGGTTCAGCCTCCAGTTACAGGATCGCACCGAGGTCATGTTCTACGTGTTGCGTCGGGCCGACGGCAGCCCCGATCCGGCCTCCAGCGGCACATTCATTGCGGCGGATGGGCGTGCCCGCCACCTGACCAACGACGAGATCACCATCAGCGTGCTAGCCCACTGGAACAGCGCAGCGAGCCAGGCACGCTATCCGAGCGCGTGGCGACTGGGCGTCCCGAGCCTCGGTCTTTCCCTGACACTCTCGCCCCTCATGGCGAATCAGGAGCTGATCACGGGCAAGAGCACCCGGGTGACCTACTGGGAGGGCGCCGTCTCGATCGAGGGCACCAGACACGGAGAGCCCATCAGCGGACAGGGCTACGTCGAGCTCACCGGCTACGCCGAGCCATTCGATCGGCGACTCTAGCCCGGGTTATTCATGACCCTTCGTTGCGTTTCACCCATTGCGCAACGGGAAGAGCAATGGGTACCCGGAAGTCGCGTTGCGAGCCGGGCGCGCGGAGCCGCGAAGGAGGGAGGCGTACTCTCTGCAGTACGTCGACCGACTGAGCGGCGAGCCCGCCCGCCTGGCCGGTGAAGGCGCGGCCAGGCTTGGCGCAGCAGCGAATTCGCGATTGCAGCAGAAGGCATCATGAATAATCCGGGCTAGCCCTTGCTTGACTGCCATCGAACCCTTGTGATTAGGTGGCGCGATCGTGAAGCCACGTTGGACTCGCGTGCTCGTGCCTCAACCCATACATCGTGCGTTCGCCAGCGGCCGCGGCCAGCGCGCGAGTCGCCTGCGCCTGGCCTCCACCTTTTTCGCGCTCCTTCTCGCCCTTTCGCCGGGTTGCGGCTCCGGCAGCCAATCCGTCGTGTCCATCGCGCTGCATCCGACGAAACCGCACATCATGTACGTCGCGACGAATGATGCGGTCTACAAAACTCGGGACCACGGCGACACGTGGCAGGAGCTGCCCGTGTTCAGCGCGCGCCGCGTCACCACCCTGGTCATCGATCCAAAGTTCCCGGCCACGTTGTATGCCGGGACCATGGGGGATGCCGTCTACAAGAGTCCCGACGGAGGCCGGCGCTGGCTTCCCCACAACGTGGGCCTCAAAGAGCACGTGTCCTTCGTCAATCAATTCGTGTTTCACCCGCACGAAAGCCAGATCATCTTCGCAGCCACGACGGTCGGGGCCTTTCTGACCCGCAACGGCGGGCGGCTCTGGGAGGAGCGCATGGCCGGAATGACCGAGGTCCACATCGTGGTCTCGCTCGCGCTCAACCCCAAGAACCCGCAAATCGTCTACGCGGGCACGAGCGGCGGTGTCTACCGCAGCGCCGATATGATGAGTCGTTGGGAGAAGGTCAACCGGGGCTTGATTCCCGAGGAGATCCTGGACTCCGGCCTGTCGCTGGGCGTCAATGTTCTCGTGGTCGATCCTGTCCAACCGGACACGGTCTATGCCGGGACGACCAAGGGGTTGTTCCAAACCGACAATGGGGCCGACTCGTGGTCCCGGATCGGCCAATCGCTGCCCGATCAGTTCATCAGTGCCCTTGTCGTCCACCCCACCGATCGACGAATTCTTTACGCCGCCGGACGCGCGGGCGTCTTCAAAAGCCTGGACGGAGGCGGGACCTGGGACGCGATCAACGAGGGGCTGGAGAGCCTGAACATCCGCTCCCTCGCGATCAGCCCGCGGGATCCCCGGGAGCTGTTCGTGGGAACCAACGGCAGCGGTTTGTACACATCGACGAATGGCGGCATGACGTGGAGGCCCGTCCCGCTCGACCCGCGGCCCTCGCCGGACAAGCGATCCGCCTGAACCCGTCACGCTGGAGATGCATGCCGACCGTGTTGCTCGTCAGACATGGGGAAACGGATTGGAACCGTTCGGGGCAGATCATGGGCGAGCGGCCGATTCCCCTGAACACCCGCGGCGAGGCGCAGGCGCAGGCGCTCGCCAGCGTGCTCGGACCGGGTGTCGCTCGAGCCGTCTACTCCAGCCCGATCCAGCGCGCCCGACAGACGGCCCAGATCCTGGCCGCGGCCGTCGAGCGTCCGGTGGACACCGATCACGCGCTGACGGAGATCGGCGTGGGAGAGTGGGAAGGCAAGTTCTGGCGGGATCTGACGGACGATCTGATCCGCCACAACTTTTACGCCAAGCCGGATGAGGCGCGCCCGCCCGGCGGGGAGACCTTGCGCGAAGTGCAAGTCCGCGCCGTCGCCGCCGTCCAACGCGCGATCGAGCAGCCCGGGCTTTCCGGGGAGGACCGCCTCGTCATCGTGTCGCACGCGGACGTGATCCGCGCGATCGTGGCGCACTACCTCGAGCTGGACCTGAAGACCATCAGACGGGTACGGATCGAGCATGCCTCCGTCACCGCGATCGGCCTCGCGGACGGGGTTGCAGACCTCTTGTTCCTGAACTACACACCAGCGCCAGAGGCACTGAGGTAACAAGGCAAAAGGAAAAACCAAAACAATGGGGAGTCATCGTCTTTGCCTTTGTCCTTTTAACTTTTTCCTCCCGCATCGGGCTCATAGCGTCGGCGCATATCAGCCATTCCGTTCGTGAACGCCTTCCATTCTTCTTCGGTCATCAGCCTCTTCATGTCAAAGCGCAGGCGGAGGATGTTTCCCGCCGCTTGCATGCGCCGCAGGTTCATCTGGTCGATGACCTTGAGGAATGCCTCCGGCTCGCTGTTGTAATCGGCATTCAGCTCGTAGAGGGCCTGATGAAATTGGCGATTCTGCTGGCGTGACTGCCGGACCTCTGCCACAATCTGCTGCAGCAGCGACTTCGCTTGCTCGGCCTTACCAGGATCCTGCACCGTTCGATCGATGAGCTCGGCGACTTCCTCCGTCGCACGTTCGACCGCTGCCGCTCTCGAGCCGTGCGGGTAGCCCGCGTGGTGATATCTGCCGCAAGCCGACAGCAGCAACGCAGTGAACAGCACGGGAAACACGAGCGGTGTGAGCTTCATTGCCACCTCCTTCGACCTTGACGCAGACATGACAGCCGTCTCGACAACCGTAAGTGCTGCGACGTGGTGCTCGCCCGCTTCCCGCCTGGCGCGCCCCCGTTTCTCGGGGACCGCCGCGGTGACCGGAGCCGCCACGAAGAGGGCCGACTGTATCACACGGCCTCCACGTTTGCGAGTGTCGCGCGCAGACTTGCTTGGCCCAATGGCGATCGCTTATCCTGCCCCCTCCAACCGATGCGCGCCGCACACTGGAGTCCGCGTCATGGGCGCCCGAGACGAGGTCATCAAAGAACTCCGTCAGGATTTTCGTGGAGCCCTGGAGTTGTTCTATGCCCAACTCCAACTTGCTCCGCCCTATGACAGCGTTGAGAAGGCGGTGGGCGCTTTGGTGGTCCAACTCAAAGCCATTCCAGCCGTGGATTGCCAGGCGCTCGCCCTCGATCCGACCCGCCGCTGGAAACTCTACCGTGAGGCCTTCGTCAGCTCAGGGCTTCACAAAAAGCATCGCGGCATCATCGCCGGCTTGATTCGATCGGGTCGGGCCACCGGGCTGCCCCGGGAATACCAGGTGTTGCTGGAGACCTACGCGGCCTCACAGCCCGAGTGATCGCGGCACGGGCACGCATGACAGGGAGCCTGAGCGCATGATGGGAAAACAGCCACGCGACGTTCTCGCCGGCGCGTTGTGTCTCGCAATCTTGAGCCTCACGAGCTGTGGTCCAGCGTTGCCAGGAGCCAGCACTCCGGTGGCGCCACCCGCCACGCTCTGGAAGGTCCATACCGAGGCCGGTCACCGCGCCTACCTGGTGAGAAACTACCCGGAGGCGGAACGGCAGTATCTCAAGGCGCTCAAAGAGGCCGAGCGGCTGAAGATCGCGGCTTCGAACGATGCTGCGCCTGCGGCGGTCGCAGACGACCCTGCGGTTCCCACCAGCCTGAACAACCTGGCGAATTTTTACGTCGCGGTCGCGCGCTACGAAGAAGCCGAAGCGTTGCTGCAGCGCGCCCTCACCCTGACTCGAGCCAACCTTGGACCCGGGCATCCCTACGTGGCGGTCACACTGCAGAATGTGGCGTCTTTACGGGAAGCTCAGGGCGAGCTTGCCGAGGCTCAAGCGTTGCTGGAGGAGGCGCTCCAGATTGACGAGCGGGCGCTCGGCGCGAGCCATCCGAAGATCGGACATGACCTCAATCGACTGGCCGAGCTGGCCGCCGCGCAGCAAATGAACGCGGAGGCGGAGGCCTTGTTCCACCAGGGGCTGGCCATCCGAGAGGAAAACCTGGGCCCCGACCATCCGGATGTCGCGGTCAGCCTGATGAGCCTGGGGCAGTTTTACGAAGGACAGGACCAGAACGCCAGAGCAGAGTCCTTCTATCGCCGGGCGCTCGCGATCCGGGAGAAGAAGCTGGGCCCCGACAATCCCGTCCTTGCCGATACCCTCCGGCACTACGCGGTCTTCCTGCGCAAGACCAGCCGGAACGAATACGCGCGACAATTGGAGCTTCGGGCCAAGACGATCGACGCTCGCGCGAGCCTCGCCGTCACGAAAC